>CAVFJK010000158.1:0-3981 GCA_963622815.1 Ruminococcus bicirculans (ex Wegman et al. 2014) | reverse complement strand
AGTATTTCTGGTAGTTTCCTGGCGTTTCCACGATGTACTGATAGATTTCGGAAAGTGCTTTTGTATCTGTGATTCCAAAGAGTTTTAACAATCTGGCAGCTTCGGCCTGACTCCAGCCGTAATAATGGATACCGATATCCAGAAGGGAATAGATACACAGATTGATGCTGCGGTTCAGCCAGGCGAGACGGACGTAATCAGAGGCGGCTTTATCATCCAGATAATCGGCGGCATATTGATATCCGTAGGATTCCACATAAGTTGCCCAGCCTTCTATATAGCCGCTGGAGGTGATCAGATAGCGGATGTCGGAAGGTCCTGTGTTCCCAAAGAAAATAGTCTGGTACAGGTGCCCTGGGAATCCCTCATGAGACAGCGTGGTAAAAAGTTCCAGATTTCCGGTCTGGTCGGCAGGGTTGATGTAGATGACATTTGGGGACCTGGTATCCAGGGGCGGTGTCAGATAAAACGCCGGACTTAAGTATTCCTGCATGGATTTATGTACGTATCGAACAGTGAAATCCGTATCCTGCAGAGCCGGAAAGTCTGTACCTGTTTTCTCACAGAGAGCAGAGAGAATGGACTGCGGCTCTATTTCAGGAAGGTCAAGGTTACTGTTCAGCTTGCGCAGAAGAGAAGGCTGTTCTTTTAACATTTTCTGCACGGTGTCCATATCTGCGGCAATCTGTCCGGCCAGTCGTTTCTGCATATTTTTAATGGGAACATAAGAACCAGTCTGGCTCTGCAGAAGATATTCATAATATTCTTTTCCGCCATTTAAGTGTGCGAGCCCCTGACTTGGACGGCCGGTGCCCCGGAGGGACTGCAGCCCAAGGATCAGTTTCTGATAAGCGGGAATCACTCTGTTCAGGAGAATCTGCTTATGTTTCTGTATCAGGATATCCTGCTCTTTCTGAGAGAGCTTTCCACATTCTTTTAACTTTTCAGCAAAAATTTCCAGCATATAGTTTGAATCCGGGTCTTTGATAAATGCCTGGCACTGATTCAGGACGCGGTCCAGAGTCGTATCGCTCATGAAGTATCCCTGTTTTGATTTTTCCTGCTCAAAGGCAAGAATACTTTCAAAATAAGGTTCCACGGAGACAAGAAGATTCAGATAGTCTGCGATATCCTGCTCCTGATAGAAGGAATATTCCGCCAGAAGGACAGGAAGCTGTGCCTGAATGCCGAGACTGGGGCTTAAAGGCTCTTCCAGAATGGCAAAATCCTGAAAATCTTCCTGCGTTTTATAATACAGAAGGAGCATATCGAGTGTGAGCTGGTTTGACTCAGAAAGACCGGAAGTTTTAAAGGTCTGAAGCTTTTTAAGTGTCCTGGAGGCAAAATCTTCCGATTCTGAGGAAGTATCGGAAACAGAGTCAGAGGCTGTATCGGATGCCTCGGAAGACGGCAGGGTAACTGTACCGAGTGATGCTTTTGGCCGCTGGATCCCTTTCTTTTCCGGGTAAGCCAGCGAATAATGGAGATTTAGCATATTTCCGGAAACTTCTTCCTGAAAAAGTTTTTCCGTAAATCGTTCAAAACGGCTGTCTTCGGTCAGCAGGTGGGTATTTGCCCATCCAAGGATGATTCCGAAGAGAAAAACAAGACACAGCATGCCTGCGATCAGAGTACGTGGTATTGGTCTATGGAAAAATAACTGCATAGAGACCTCGGGGAAGTGCTTTTTACTATCTTATTGGAAAAAAAACGATTGTATGCTAAACTGATAGGCAGCAGCTGTAAACGAACAGAACAGCAGTATTTACCAATAGAGAAAGTGAGGCTGAATCTGATGGAAGATAATATATATGACCTGGCAATCCTTGGGGCAGGTCCGGCGGGAATCTGCGCTGCGATCTATGCCACAAGAGCAAAGTTAAACACGATCTGGCTGGATAGGAAATTTGTGCAGGGTGGACAGATTGTGGACACATACGAAGTGGATAACTATCCGGGACTTCCGGGAATCACCGGACTGGACCTGGGTGAGGCAATGGCCGGACATGCAGAGAAACTCGGGTTGAAACCAAAGAGGGAACCGGTTCGTTCTGTCAGCGAGGAGGACGGAGTCAAGGTGATCCGCACAAAGAAGAATGAATATCGTGCAAAGGCTGTGATCATAGCCTGTGGAGCGACACATCGTCATCTTGGAATTCCCGGAGAGGAAGAACTTGGCGGCATGGGAGTTTCTTACTGTGCGACCTGTGATGCGGCATTTTTCCAGGAGGGAACTGTGGCAGTAGTCGGAGGCGGAAATGTAGCGGTTGAGGATGCAATTCTTCTTTCCCGTACATGTAAGAAAGTTTATCTGGTGCACAGACGCGATGAACTTCGTGCGGAGAAGATTCTTCAGGACAGCCTGTTTTCCTGCCATAATGTAGAGCTGGTATGGGACAGTGTGCCGGTATCCGTGGAAGGTACAGATAAAGTAGAAGCTCTGAAAGTGCGAAATGTAAAGACTGATGAAGAAAAAGAAATTCCTGTGGATGGTGTATTTATCGCAGTCGGAATCGTGCCGGGAAGCGAGAAATTTAAAGACCTTGTAAAGCTGGATGAGAGCGGTTATATCATTGCCGGAGAAGACGGTGTGACAAGCGCACCGGGCATCTTTGCGGCAGGGGATATCCGTACGAAAAATCTCCGCCAGGTAGTGACTGCTGTAGCAGATGGAGCCAATGCGGTAGCGTCGGCAAGATATTATTTGGCAACTGTTTGCAGGTAATATTCCGCGAGGTGTTTTGCCATGAATGTGGCAAAATCCCGAGACATACAGGGCAAAATGCCATCACCGAAGGTGATTTGGAATGCATTTTGACCAAGGTGCTGTGAACGAAGTGAACAGTAACCTTATCTGATGGAGCATTAAAGGGAAAATTTGACAAATCTGTTACTTTTATGTTAGGATATGTAACTGTTGCGCGAGAACACGTATTTTAACAAACGCAAAGGAGTAATAGATGAAGAAAAAAATAACAGCAATGTTATTGGCAATATGTTGTGTCAGCAGTACATGGACCGTTTACGCAGATGATTTTTCAAGCGGTTCCGAAGATGTTGAGATTGAAATTACAGAAGACGATGAAGCGGATGCAGATGACGAAGCGGATGTAGATGATGCAGAGAGTGTGGATGATACAGAAGCAGACGATGATATGTTTTCTGATGGAACAGACAGCAGTACTTCCGGCGGCGATATCAGTGCGATGGCAAATCAGATCGTAGCACAGGTGGAAGTTCATGCACAGGAATACCAGGAGCTGAAAAAAGAAGCAAAGAAATATGCAGATGCTCAGGAAGTAGCAAGACGTGCGCAGGAGATTAAAGAAGAGACTGCCCGTATCCGTAAAGAATCAATTGAGCGAGCTGCACGACAGAAAGAAGAGAAGCGTGTGGCAAAGCGTCAGGCAGTTGCAGACTTCGCAGTACAGTTTGTCGGAAACCCGTATGTATGGGGCGGCACAAGCCTTACAAACGGTGCTGACTGCTCCGGATTCGTAATGTCTGTATTTGCAAACTTCGGTTATGAACTGCCGCGAGTGGCAGCAGCTCAGTACAGTGCATCCCAGAAAAAAGATCTGAGCCAGATCGAGGTTGGAGATCTTGTTTTCTATGGCGGCGGAATCTCCCATGTAGCACTGTATATCGGTGATGGTAAAGTCGTACATGCGCTGAACTCTAATAAAGGAATTGTGATCACAGATTATAATTACGATACACCGGTCGGTGTTGGAACTTATATGGAATAAAACTTCAGTAAAAGGGTTATAGTTCTATGAATGTAGAACTGTAACTCTTTTCTTGCTTTACAGGAAATTACTTCTTGTAAAAAATGTCGAATAAAAACGGGTATTTAGCAAATTGCACAAAGACTGTCGAATAATGGGGAAAAATGTGGATAACGCGAAAAATGGTGCAAAAGTTATCCACATCTTAAAAAGGTTGAAAAATCGATATATTTGAGTTATGCACAAAGTTATC
>CAVFJK010000157.1:2071-6215 GCA_963622815.1 Ruminococcus bicirculans (ex Wegman et al. 2014) | reverse complement strand
GAATAGTGATGGTGCTGGTTTACAGAGTGCTCAGTCTGCCTGGAAATCTATTGTTTCGGAGCCGGAAGTGGAAAAATACAGTGGATCTTTTGTACTGGCTGACAGCCGGAATATTGCTTTTTATGGCGGCATTCCAGAGTAATTATGGAAGACTTCGGATTTTTATGCTGGCGGGTGTTGCTTTTGGAGGAATTTTTGCAAATATTGTGTTAAATAGGTTGCTATTTCTGGTAAAAAGATGTAATATTTTATGGTATAAACATACGAAAAGACGTTTATGGTGTAATAGAAGGGGCAGACGCTTTGAAAAAGTCAAAAAAGAAAAAGAATAAAAAAAGAATAGCGAATAACTACCTTGGAATGGCAGCGATTGCTATTGTCGTTCTGCTTCTCTTAGGTGGACTGACTTACCAGAGCCAGACACTGAAAGCAAGGATTGCAGTTTATGATGCGAAGGCGGCTGCGCTGGAGGAGTCGATCGAGAACGAACAGACACGTACGGAGGAGATTGACGAGCAGAAAGAATATATGCAGACAGATGAATATATAGCAGAAGTTGCCAGAGATAAGCTTGGACTTGTGAAAGGTAATGAGATTGTTTTTGAAGAAGAGAAATAAAGGAGATTTTGCAGAAATATTTTCTGGAACGATCTCCTTTATTTGACAGATATTTTATAAGAACCCTCTTATAATAGTTTCCTGGTGAAAGTATTGGAATGCTTACAGAAGCATCAGGGGAGGGGGATATATGCAGGAATGGATAATTGCCATGCTCGTGATCAGTGTACTTCTGATATTGCGGGACATGGCAAAAACTATTTTGACGGGGAGAATGTCGAAAAAAGAGGAAATATTTCCTATTGGCGAAGATCATCCCCAGAAAGAAAAAGTGGAACGGTACGTGGCTGCTTTTCAGAAGCTTGCAGATACTTTTTATGGAATGCCATATAAGAAAGAATACTTAAGCAGTGGACAGGTTACGCATATACTGAATAATACAAATAACCGGCTTTGCAGCGGATGTTATCATCAGGATATCTGTTGGGGAAGCCAGGCTGGAGCCATGTATCAGGGAGGAGAAGCACTGGTACGTGCCCTGGAAAAAGGCGATGAGCAGGAAGTAGAGAAAATCCGGGCGCAGTGGGGGAGCGTGTGCGGGAGATCCATGCAGTATCTGGAAGAGGTACGCGAACAGTTTCGGAGCGAAAAGCAGAATCTCGTGTGGTTGAACCGTATGATCGAGAGCCGGCTGGCAGTGGCACAGCAGCTGACAGAAACAGCTGCTATCATGGAGAAGGTGGCGAATGATCTGTATGATATTACGGCAGCAGAGCCGGAATTCCAGGAAGAACTGAAAAAAAGTCTTCGAAGGAAGCATGTGATTCTGAAAGCTGCCTGGGTGATGGATAAAGTTGAGGGGCGCAGACAGATCTTTCTGACTCTGCGTGCAAGAAGCGGCCAGTGTGTTTCGGTGACAGAGATTGCACAGCTCCTTTCTGAGATATGTGAGAGTAATATGACATCGGCACAGGGAAGCCGCTGTATCGTAAATGGTGAGTTTCATACGATCCATTTTGTGGAAGATGTGAGTTATCAGATGCTCTACGGCGTTTCCAGACTGACAAAAGAAGATGAAAAAGTTTCCGGGGACAATTACATTTGCAGACAGGAAGACGGTGGAAGATTTGTGATGTGTCTGTCTGACGGAATGGGGTCCGGGATGGATGCCTGCCGTGAGAGTGAAGTCGTGGTTGAACTTCTGGAGCAGTTTCTGGAATCCGGATTTTCGCAGGAGACAGCTGCGCGTATGGTGAATTCTGCGCTTGTCCTGAAAGGAAGAGACGGCATGTTTTCTACCGTGGACATATGTGCGGTGGATCTGTATACCGGAATCTGTGAATTTCTGAAAGCCGGAGCGGCATCAACGTTTATTAAGCGAGATCACTGGGTGGAGTCAATCTCATCAGAAAGTCTTGCTGTCGGTCTGGTGCAGAGAATAGATTTTGACACGGCATCCCGTAAACTGTATCATGGAGATTATCTGATCATGATGACAGACGGTGTATTGGATGCATTGCCGGTCGAACGGGAAGAAGAGACAATGAAGGAGATTATTATGGATATTCAGGATGAAGCACCAAGAGAGATCAGCCGTGGAATCCTGGAGCGTGCACTGGGATACAGCGATTATCGGGCGAGAGACGATATGACGGTCCTTGTGGCAAATGTAGTCAGAAAGTAATTAGGAAGAAAAGATTTATACTGGGAAATGGCGATGCAGGAGAAGAAAAATGCAGGAAGATACATTGCAGAAAGTAAAAAAATATATAATTGAAACGAATATGCTGAATGGCTGTTCAGAGATCATCCTTGGCGTGTCAGGCGGACCGGATTCGATGACAATGCTGCATATCCTGAATGAATTGAAAGGTGAATTCGGATATGCGCTTCGGGCAGTGCATGTAAATCATGGGATTCGCGGAGCGGAGGCATTAAGGGATCAAAAGATGGTGGAAAGAATATGCAGTGAATGGAAGATTACGTGCAGTGCATATAATTATGATGTCCTGGGAATAGCAGATGAATGGAAAATGGGGACTGAGGAGACAGGGCGAAAGATCCGCAGGATGGCTTTTAAAGAAGAGAAAAGAAAGACTTCGAAAACGCCGGAAGAGGTGAGGATTGCTCTTGCTCATAATCGGAATGATATGGCAGAAACAATGCTGCATCATCTTGCCAGGGGAACCGGAATCCGTGGACTTTGCTCGCTAAAACCGTTAAACGGAGAAATTATCCGTCCGCTTTTATGTTTAGAACGGAGTGAAATCGTCAATTATGTAGAGGAGCACAAAATTCCGACTGTGCTGGACAGCAGTAATCTGGAAGATGATTACACAAGAAACCGAATACGCCGTCATATCCTTCCTCTGCTGGAACAGGAAGTAAATGCAAGAGCGATTGCTCATATGGCAGAGGTATCTGAAATCTTTGGACAGGCGGAGACGTATTTTAAAAAGCTGGCCAGGGGACTGGCAGAACAATATGCGAGAGAAACAGGCGGATATATTCTGGATGAAAGCTTTTTTGAAAAAGAAGAGATCGTTCAGAATTATGTGATACGGGAGATGCTGGAGGCGACAGCCGGACATCAGCGTGACCTTACATCCGGACACATAAGGCAGATCTGTGATTTGTTTCATATGCAGACGGGGCGAAAAATAGATCTGCCGTACGAGATGGAAGCCCTCAGAGTCTATGAGGGAGTACAAATCAGAAAGAAATCTCCTGCATCGAAAAAGAAACAGGGCACAGAAGAACTGGATGTACAGCACCTTTGCGTTCCGGGAGAGACAAAATGGCAGCAGGGAAGCTTTCAAACAAGAATTTTTTCGTATAATGGCGAGAAGATTTTGGAAAAAAAGTATACGAAATGGTTTGATTGTGATAGAATAAATTGCGAACTGTCTGCCCGCACACGCAGAAGTGGTGATTATATGGTGGTCAATAAAAGCGGCGGACATAAAAAGCTGACACGTTGTATGATCGATGATAAGATTCCGGGAGAAGAGAGGGCGGAGATTCCTCTTATCGCTGATGGAAACGAGATCATGTGGATCGTAGGCGGAAGAATCAATGAGCGTTACAAAATCACTTCCGAGACAGGAAGGGTATTGGAGATTACATACCAAGGAGGAAACGTAGAATGAGCGAAAAAATCAAAGTCTTACTGAGCGAAGAAGAAGTGGATGCAAGAATCAAAAAGATTGCTGCACAGATCAGTAAAGATTATGCAGGAAAAGAAATCCATCTGATCTGTGTCCTGAAAGGTGGCGTATTCTTTACCTGTGAGCTGGCAAAGAGAATCACTGTTCCGGTATCTCTTGACTTTATGTCTGTATCCAGTTACGGAGATGACACAAAATCCAGCGGCGTTGTAAAGATCGTTAAGGATCTGGATGAGCCGCTGATTGGTAAGGATGTTCTGATCGTAGAGGATATCATTGACTCGGGAAGAACGCTCAGTTATCTGATCGATATTCTGAAAGGACGAAATCCAAACAGCATCCGTCTGTGTACACTTCTGGATAAACCGGAGCGCAGAGTCAAAGATGTAAAAGTAGATTACTGCTGCTTTAATATTCCG
>CAVFJK010000157.1:0-2061 GCA_963622815.1 Ruminococcus bicirculans (ex Wegman et al. 2014) | reverse complement strand
TGAATTTGTGGTCGGTTACGGACTGGATTATGCACAGAAATACAGAAACCTTCCGTTTATCGGAGTGGTTGAATTAGACTAGGAAGATTAATTGAAAGGAGACAGTGACAGGTGAACAGACAGTCAGGCAGAATTGGCCTGTATCTTGTACTGATCGTGATGCTGGTTGCCGGATATTTTTATCTGAATAACCAGGTGACGTCACAGAGCAGTTACTCGATGGAAAGTATGAAACAGGCAGCAGAGGACGGTAAGATCTCTTCAGCGAAGATTTATCAGAACAGAGAGGTTCCGACCGGTTCTGTTGTTGTGGATATTGAAGGTGAGGGACAGAAAAGAGTTTATGTAACAGACGTTAAGGACGCACAGGAAGTTCTGGAAAGCTATGACATTCATCCGGATGTTGCAGATGTTCCACAGGAGAGCGTATTTATGACAACGCTTCTTCCGGTACTTCTTACAGGTGGACTGGTGATTTTTCTGTTTCTTATGATGAACCGTCAGATGTCGGGCGGCGGCGGAAATGCAAAGATGATGAACTTTGGCAAGAGCCGTGCCAGAATGATGCTGCCGGATGATAAGAAAGTAACATTTCAGAATGTAGCAGGTCTTCAGGAAGAAAAAGAGGATCTGGTAGAAGTTGTAGATTTTTTGAAAGCACCACAGAAATACACAAATGTCGGAGCAAGAATCCCGAAAGGAGTGATCCTTGTGGGACCTCCTGGAACCGGTAAGACACTTCTTGCAAAAGCAGTCGCAGGAGAAGCGGGAGTTCCGTTTTTCTCTATTTCGGGATCTGATTTTGTGGAAATGTTTGTCGGTGTAGGTGCATCACGTGTCCGTGACCTGTTTGAAGAAGGTAAGAAACATGCGCCATGTATCATCTTTATTGATGAGATCGATGCTGTTGCAAGACAGCGTGGAACCGGCATGGGCGGCGGACATGATGAGAGAGAACAGACACTGAACCAGCTGCTTGTAGAGATGGATGGTTTTGGAGTAAATGAAGGAATCATCGTGATGGCAGCGACTAACCGTGTGGATATCCTTGACCCGGCAATCCTGAGACCTGGTCGTTTTGACCGTAAAGTGGCAGTGGGACGCCCGGACGTAAAAGGTCGTGAAGAAATCCTTCGTGTCCATGCAAAAGATAAACCGCTTGGTGAAGATGTTGATCTTGCTCAGATCGCGCAGACAACTGCCGGCTTTACAGGAGCTGATCTTGAGAACCTTCTGAATGAAGCTGCGATCATGGCAGCAAGATCAGGACGCAGCTATATCACTCAGATGGATATTAAACATGCTTTCATTAAAGTTGGTATCGGTGCAGAGAAGCGAAGCAAAGTTATTTCCGAGAAAGAGAAGAAGATCACTGCATATCATGAAGCCGGACATGCGATCCTGTTTCATGTGCTCCCGGATATGGACCCGGTATATACGATTTCCATTATCCCGACAGGAATGGGAGCTGCCGGTTATACAATGCCTCTTCCGGAAAATGACGAAATGTTCAACACAAAAGGCAAGATGCTGCAGGATATCACGACACTCTTAGGTGGCCGTGTTGCAGAAGAGATCATTTTTGGCGATATCACGACAGGAGCATCCAATGATATCAAACGTGCGACCAGTACAGCGCGTGCAATGGTCATGCAGTATGGTATGTCTGATAAACTTGGACTGATCACTTACGGGGATGATGGAGACGAAGTCTTTATCGGACGTGATCTGGCTCATACAAGAAGCTACAGTGAAGAAGTTGCAAAAGAAATTGACAAAGAGGTTCATGATATCATTGACCGTTGTCATGCGGATGCAAGAAAGATTATTTCTCAGCATATGGATGTCCTTCATAAGTGCGCAGCACTTCTTTTAGAGAAGGAAAAAATCCAGAGAGACGAGTTTGAGGCACTTTTTACATCAGAAAATGAAATGCCTCAAGAATAGGATGTACAAAGTGCATAAAAAGATATAGCAAAATTTGTGAAGTTTGTGCACACTTTTGGCGGGAGTCATGGTACTATAATAACCGTAAAAACCCCCCAATACATTATATAGTTT
>CAVFJK010000156.1:0-7010 GCA_963622815.1 Ruminococcus bicirculans (ex Wegman et al. 2014) | reverse complement strand
AGGAAAAATATTTACCTGTTATAATAATTTCAGACTTAAGAAAAGGGAGGAAAGAGCCGTGTCTGAATATGTTCTTGAACTTAAAGGCATAACAAAGATTTTCCCGGGCGTTAAGGCACTGAACAATGTGCAGTTCCAGTTAAAACCTGGCGAAGTTCACGCACTTATGGGTGAAAACGGTGCTGGTAAATCAACATTTATTAAAGTTATTACCGGTGTACATAAGGCAGAAGAAGGCGAGATGTTCTTAAATGGACAGAAGGTGGATTTCAAAGGACCGAAAGATGCGCAGGCAGCAGGTATCGCAGCCGTATATCAGCATCCGACATCTTATCCGCATCTGACCGTTGCTGAAAATATTTTCATGGGACATGAGATCATTAAAAACAGAATGATTCAGTGGAAAGCCATGAATACAGAAGCAAACAAACTTCTGAAACAGCTGGATGCAGACTTTGATGCAACAGCAGAAATGGGTACTTTAAGTGTTGCTCAGCAGCAGATGGTTGAGATTGCAAAGGCAATGTCCACTAATGCAAGAATCATCATCCTTGATGAGCCTACCGCAGCACTGACAAGATCTGAATCCGAAAAACTCTACACACTGGTTGATAAATTAAAAGCTGACGGAGTTTCCATTATCTTCATTTCTCATCGTTTTGAGGATATGTACCGCCTGGCATCCAGAGTTACAGTATTCCGTGATTCCCAGTACATCGGAACTTATGATGTAGACGGAATTACAAATGCAGACCTGATCAAAGCGATGGTTGGTCGTGAGATCAAAGACCTGTTCCCGAAACCGGAAGTTAAACTGGGAGATGAGATGCTTAAGGTAGAGAAGCTTTCCAGAACAGGTTACTTCAAAGATGTATCTTTCGAAGTTCGTGCAGGTGAAATCCTCGGACTTACCGGTCTGGTAGGTGCAGGACGTACTGAAACCGTAGAAGCTGTCTGTGGTATCACACAGCCGGATTCCGGTAAGGTTTACCTCGAAGGAAAAGAAGTTCACATTAAGAAACCGTCCGATGCAATGGAAAAAGGTATCATCCTTCTTCCGGAAGACCGTCAGAAAGAAGGCCTGATCATGAGCTGGGGACTTGGAAGAAACGTAACACTTCCTACAATCAGCAAATACGCAAAGAGCGGTATCAATGATGAGAAAACAGAACGTGATCTTGCCAAGAGACTTCTTGAAGAAGTTGATACAAAAGCAGTTGATATCTTCCAGCCGGCAAGCTCTCTTTCCGGTGGTAACCAGCAGAAAGTTGTTGTTGCCAAGGCTCTTAGCCAGGAAATGAAAGTTGTTATCATGGACGAGCCTACCAAAGGTGTAGACGTAGGCGCCAAAGCTGAAATCTATGCGATCATGGGAGATCTTGCAAAGAAAGGATATGCAATTATCCTGATTTCTTCCGAAATGCCGGAGATCCTTGGTATGGCAGACCGTATCGTCGTTATGTGTAACGGACGTAAGACCGGCGAGCTGAACCGTGGCGAGGCTACACAGGAGAGAATCCTTGAACTTGCTATGGAAAAAGGTCATACAGGGGGTGCTGAATAATGGAAAAGAAATCAGTTATGAAGAAGATTACAGGCTCCCGTGAAGCACTGCTCGCAGTTGTCCTGATCGTTCTTTTTGTAATCGTTACAGCAATCAACCCATCATTCCTGACACCTAAGTCACTGATGGATATGCTGAAAAACAACGCAGTAACAATGGTAATGGCACTTGGTATGCTCTGTGTAATGCTTGTTGGCGGTATTGATATTTCTATCATGTCAACACTTGCACTTTCAGGTATGAGCATCGGTATGCTTCTGAAATATGAACATATCTCCAGCACACCACTCGCATTCCTGATCGCGATCGTGATCGGTATCGTATGCGGAGCTGTAGTTGGTCTGATCATTTCAAGAGCAGATGTTCCGCCGATCATCGCAACTATGGGCTTCATGTATATCTACCGTGCACTTGGTTATCAGGTATCCCACGGTGGTGAATGGGCCAGTGCAGCAGCTCTTGGTAACTTCAAGAATTTTGCAACAACAAAATTCCTCGGACTGAATGCAGTTATCTGGGTTATCATTGTATGTTATGTATTTTTCTTCTGGTTTATGAAATGGACCAGAACAGGCCGTATGATCTATGCAGTCGGAAGTAACCCGAGTGCAGCAGAAGTATCCGGTATCAACGTAAAGAATATCAAACTTCTTGTTTATACCATCATGGGACTTCTCTCCGGTCTTGGCGGAGCTCTTCAGGTTTCTGTATACGCATCCGCAATGCCTGATATGCAGTACGGCGGTGAGATGGACGTTATCGCAGCCTGCGTTATCGGTGGTGTAAGCATGAGTGGTGGTCGTGGTACCGTAATCGGTGCTTTACTTGGATCTCTGATCCTTGCAACAATCGCAAAAGCACTTCCGCTGATCCCATTCTTCAACCAGTTATGGCTGAACACAATCAAGGGTGTTATTATCCTTGTCGTAGTAGTAATGAACGTAATCCTGCAGCGTATCGCTGATAAGAATGCACTGAAAGGAAGGGAGATGTAATCATGGCTGGAAAATCTGGAAGAAGTATTAATAATGTGCCGGAAAGCCCAGTGAAGAAAATGATCTTCTCCTGGGAGGGAATATTGGTTCTGCTGTTTATCGCAGTCAATATCTTCTGTGCAATGTTTTCTGAATATTATAACCTGAGCAGTCTGCTCCGTCAGATGCCGGTTTATCTGGCGGAAGTATTCATGATGCTGCCGATGGCATACATCCTGGTACTTGGCGAGATCGATATCTCTGTAGGTGCGATCGTTTGCCTTTCTGCAACAATGAGCTGTATCGTGTGCAACACAAATGCACCATTTATCGTAGTTGTTATCACAGCACTTGGTGTGGGTACAATCTGCGGTGCAATCAACGGACTGATCCTGACAAAATTCCAGGAACTGCCTCCGATGATCGTAACACTGGCAACACAGATCATCTTCCGTGGTATCTCCGAGATCGTTCTTGGAAGTGGCGGCAGTATTTCTGCAAGCAACACAGATGGTTTCCGTGCAATTGGCGGAAAGGTTGGAGATATTCCATACATCCTGTTCCTCGTAGTTATCCTTTCTGTAATCTTTGCCGTAATCCTTGGCAAGAGTACATTTGGACGCCGTGTATATGCAATCGGTACAAACCGTCTGACAGCATATTACTCAGGTGTACATGTACAGAAGATCCGTTTCATCATCTACACGATCATGGGTACAGTTTCCGGACTGTGCGCACTGTTCCTGGTTTCTTCTTCATACGGTGCAAACACAACAACCGGTAACGGATTTGAAATGGATGCCATCGCAATGGCAGTATTCGGAGGTATCTCCTCTACAGGTGGTAAAGGTAACATCGCCGGTGGATTTATTTCCGCATTCATCATTGTTTGCCTTCGTGTAGGTCTTGGTCAGAGAAACGTCAATGCACAGGTTATCCTGCTGATCATCGGTGTTCTTCTGATCGCAGCAGTAGCTCTTCCGAACATCATCGGAAATGTGAAAAAGGCAGTAAGCATGAAGAAAAACTAAAAATATAATGCCAGGGTTAAAAACTCTGAATCCACATGAGCTCGCTCATATGTGGATGAAAGTGGTATACTAACTACGTTAGTGGGTGCTCCCTTGTAGCAGGGGAGCAGTTACAAATAAAAAACTATATTTCCAAGGGAGGAAAACAAAATGAACAAAAAAGTTATTAGCGCACTTCTTTGTGGAGCAATGGTACTTTCAGCAGGTGTACCTGTAATGGCAGCTGACAAAGCAGGAGACGGACAGAAAATCGCACTGGTTGGTAAATCAGCAGGTAACGCATTCTTCGAAATCGCTGCAAAAGCATTCAAAGAAACAGCAGAAGCTGAAGGTGCAACAGTAGATGTTGTTTACCCGGAAGCTGCAACAGCAGATGCTCAGATCAAAGTTCTTGACAACCTGATCTCCCAGCAGCCAGATGCAATCTGCATCTCCGCAAACGATGTTAACGCTCTTCAGGCTAAACTGGAAGAAGCTATGGACGCTGGAATCAAAGTATCTTCTTTCGACTCCGCTCCGAATAAAGACAGCCGTGAAGTATTCATTAACCAGGCTGGTACACAGGCAGTTGGCCAGGCTCTTATGGATGCAGTTCTTGATATCTCCGGTGGAGAAGGACAGTTCGCTATCCTTTCTGCAACATCTCAGTCTGCAAACCAGAACGCTTGGATCGACGCTATGAAATCCATTATGGAAGGCGATGAGAAATACAGCAAACTGGAACTTGTAGAAGTAGCTTATGGTGATGACGAACCTCAGAAATCTACAGACCAGACAGCAGCTCTTCTTCAGAACTACCCAGATCTGAAAGTTATCTGCGCACCTACAACAGTTGGTATCGCTGCAGCTGCTAAATACCTTCAGGACAACGAATCTTCCTGCAAACTGACAGGTCTCGGACTTCCATCTGAAATGGTTGAGTACACAGGCGATGACGATGCACATTCCTGCCCATACTTCTATCTGTGGGATATGGAAGGTCTTGGAAACCTTTCCGCATATGCAACAATGGCACTTGTAAAAGGTGACATCACTGGTGCAGTTGATGAAACATTCACAGCTGGCGATATGGGTGAATTCACAATCACAACAGCTGATGATGAAGGAACAGAAATCGTTCTTGGTGAGCCACTTCAGTTCACACCAGAAAACGTTGAAGAGTACGCAGAACTGTACTAATCAGCAGTTTTAGAGAAGCTAAAGTTTTTCTGAATATGATAAATCCTTAAAAACAGGGCGGAGCCGAAAGGCTTCGCTCTGTTTTTGTCTGCCGGGAATGAACCGGGGAACTGTTCTTGCACAGCAGGCAGGGAACATGGTAGAATAGAAGCAGTAAGTTACTGTGGTAAGAATCATGGTAGAGAAGAAAGCAGGAGTAGCAGATGCAGCAGGCTTTATTGGATCATTTAAGAGTTATTACAAAAGAAGAACAGCGTATCCTGGACGGCGTGGCAGAGGTGGATAAAGACCTCTATACATCCGGTAAGGATTTCACGGTAGACAGTGCCAAGATGCTGAACGAAGGCAAACTGATTGCGGTGCGGACGCATACCCGCTTTGTCCATTTTCCGGCACACAGGCATAATTTTATTGAAGTGCTTTATGTCTGTCAGGGTCAGCTGACGAATATCATCGGCGGAAAAGAAGTTGTGATCCATAAGGGGGAATTGCTTTTTCTGAATCAGTATACAAGGCATGAGATCCTTCCGGCAGGCGAAGAGGATATTGCAATCAATTTTATGATTCTTCCGGAGTTTTTTGATGTGGCATATACGATGGCAGGGAACAATAATGTTCTTGCGGATTTTCTGGTCAATGTGCTTCGTCAGGACGATGAACGGGGCGAGTATCTTCATTTTAAAGTGGCAGAAGTTCTTCAGATTCAGAACCTTCTGGAGAATATGATCTATTCTCTTGTGACCGGTAAGGGAGACCAGAATCGTATCAATCAGACAACGATGGGACTGATCTTTCTCTATCTTCTGGAATCCGTGCAGTATGCAGAGATGCGTCTGCCGAATCAGTATGAGAATATGATTGCGATGACAACACTGGATTATATCGAGCAGCAGTACAAGACAGCTACACTGACGGAACTCTGCGAAAAACTGCATCTTCCGATGCATATGCTGAGTAAAATGATAAGAAAGAATACAGGATTTAATTTTAAAGAACTGTTGCAGCGAAAACGCCTGAATAAAGCTGTAGAGCTGATGTGTGAGACAGACCTTCCGATCAGCGATATCATTGCGGCTGTCGGATATGAGAACGGCAGTTACTTCCACCGGGTATTCAAAGAGAGGTATCACACCACACCAAGGGCGTTTCGTGTGGCAAACGGCAAGGAAGAAAGGGTAAGGTTATAAGATTATAATAGAAGCCGGCAAAATAAAGCAAAAATGAATTAAGATTTACCGTATAAAAAAAGGACATTGCAAATGTATTTATTACATCTGCATGTCCCTTAGATTTTATTTTATCTTTTGTATCAGACAAGAACTGTCCGCAGATTATGTAGAACATGAATGCAGGAAAACTGCTGTTCTGAATCATTGAAGAAAGTTCTCTTTTGTGTCCTGTTCTTTTGTGCATATCTTAAAATCTGTGATTAGTATATCACATGGCGAGGTTTTTGACAAGCTCGATATTTTTCCCGATATGTAGCTGGTTTCATATGGAATGCCTTGTCAAATGCCTGATAAAAGTAGGAAGTATTTTCATATCCACACTGATGAATGATTGTTGTGACCGGAAGTTCTGTTGTAGTGAGCAGATGAACGGCATGATTCATTTTCAGCTCCAGAAGCAGCCCGGAGAAACTTTTTCCATAGATTTTCTTGATCATCTGAGAAAAATATCTTGGATTATAATGAAAACGGGAAGCTGTATTTTCCAGAGTGGCAGTACAAAGGTTTTCATTCAGGTACTGACAGATTTCTGCCATGGAAAAGTCCCCTGATTTTTTTGTAAATGCTACAGAGGATGCACTCTGGTGACTTCGGGTCAGTTCCAGACAAAGACCGGATAAATTGATTTCCAGGGCACTTCTGCTTAAAGCCTGTCCCTCGAGAAATTCTCGCAGCAGATTGCAGAGATAATCCAGAATGACCGGGTTGTCAGTGGTAACATGTGGATAGAACCGGTAATTTCTTTCTTTGGTGTCTTTGGACAGAGATGGCAAAACGAAGTTTGCAAATCCCGGGTTATCCAGAATTACATGAAAGAAGGAACGGTTAAATAATGTTCGCTTCATAAGGATATTGATAATTTGTGAACCTGGTGAACCGAGAGAAACGCAATGAATAACTGAGGGATTCAGAAGAATAAAATCTCCCTCATGAAACATGCGAGTGTGTCTGTCGATTGTCATGCGGAAACTTCCGCGATGTACATAAATCAGTTCATAGAAAGTATGTTTATGAGGAAAAGCGTTTTTGTCAA
>CAVFJK010000155.1:3160-7738 GCA_963622815.1 Ruminococcus bicirculans (ex Wegman et al. 2014) | reverse complement strand
AGTTTACAGACTGGGCGATAAACAGGAGTCTTCTTCACTGGATTTCTGGATGCCGTTTACGGATAAACTTGGTATTTATGGAGATCCGGGACTGATCATTACCGGTGCAGATGTAGGAGACGAATCGGAAGATTCGGCTGATTTTGGAAGCTCAGACGAAGGAGCAGATTTCAGTTCTTCAGACAACTGGGAAAGTACGGAAGGCTGTATAGTCGTACCGGAAGATCAGGCACAGACAATATATCAGAATGTAGATTCTGGATTGCCGATAATTATATATTGATATTGCGAATAAAGGCAGAATTGTGAGAGTGCATAGCACGAGATAATTCGTGAGTATCAATATGGATATAATATTATGTGAGGATGATGAGAAAATGAAAATAGTTGTATTAGCAGGTGGAACCAGTACAGAAAGAGATGTTTCTATCGTATCAGGAACAGGAATCTGCGGAGCTCTGAGACAGAAGGGTCATCAGGCAATCCTGGTGGATGTTTTCTGTGGACAGGAAGAAGTAAACTGGGAAGATCCGTTCCCGGCAGAATATGATGTAGAAAAAGCAGCCGCTTATATTAAGAGCTTCAACCCGCAGATGGATGAACTGAAAAAAGAAAGAAAAGATTTCTTCGGACCAAATGTTATTGAACTCTGTAAGAAAGCCGATTTTGTTTTCCTGGGACTTCATGGAGCAAATGGAGAAGATGGTAAGCTGCAGGCGGCATTTGACCTGATGGGAATTCCGTATACAGGAACCGGATATCTGAGCAGTGCTATGGCTATGGATAAAGGCGTAACGAAGGCAATGTTCCAGATGAGAGGTGTTCCGACACCGGCAGGTAAGGCCATGAAGAAAAAAGACCGCCTGGAAACTCCACAGGAACTTGGAATGGATTTCCCTGTTGTTGTAAAAACCTGCTGTGGTGGCTCAAGCATCGGCGTTTATATTGTATATAATCAGGAAGATTATACAAAGGCACTGGACGGTGCGTTTACTTACGAAAACGAAGTAGTTGTAGAAGAATTTGTAGAAGGTGTCGAGTACACAGTTGCGGTTGTTGACGGAACTGCTTATCCGGTCGTACAGATCGTTCCAAAAGAAGGATTCTATGACTATGAGAATAAATATAAACCGGGTGCAGTACAGGAAACCTGTCCGGCTCCGATCTCTGAGGAACTGACAAAACGTCTTCAGGAGGTAGCTGTGGACGGCTATCACGCACTGGAAATGGAAAGTTATGCCCGACTTGACTTTATCGTGACAAAAGATGAAAAGATCTATTGTCTGGAAGCAAATACTCTTCCGGGAATGACACCGACCAGTCTGATTCCGCAGGAAGCAGCCGTTCTTGGAATGGACTATCCGACACTGTGCGAAGAACTGATTAAAGTGTCTAAAAAGAAGTACGAATAAGAGGAAATCAAAATGAAAAATCTTACTTTGAGAAATCTCACAGAAGTATGTAATGGAATCTGGCATGGCGATGATGCCCTGTTGGATCAGGAGATTTCTGCAATTACCACAGACAGCCGTAAGATTGAGAAAGACTGTTTGTTTGTACCGATCGTAGGCGAGAGAGTTGATGCGCATCGTTTTATCCCGGATGTAATGAGTAAGGGAGCTCTTGCAACACTTTCTGAGAGAGAACTTTCGGATGCAGATTATGCATATATTCAGATAGAATCTTCTCTGCAGGCAGTGAAAGATATTGCTGAGTTTTATTTGGAACAGCTTCAGATTCCGGTTGTGGGAATCACCGGAAGTGTTGGAAAGACCAGTACAAAAGAAGTGATCGCATCTGTTCTGAAAGAAAAATACCGTACTCTGAAAACGCAGGGTAACTTTAATAACGAACTGGGGCTTCCGCTTACTGTATTCAGACTTCGTGACGAAGATCAGATTGCCGTTCTGGAAATGGGAATCAGTGATTTCGGCGAGATGACCCGCCTGACAAAGATTGCAAAGCCGGATACCTGCGTGATCACAAATATCGGTACCTGTCATCTGGAAAATCTGGGAGACAGAGATGGAGATCCGTGTTCTGAAAGCAAAGACAGAGATCTTTCAGTCTATGAAACCGAACGGACATATTGTTTTGAATGGTGATGACGACAAACTTATCACAGTCAGCGAATATAATGGCGTGAAACCGGTATTCTTTGGTTTGAACAGTGAACGTGATGTATATGCGGATCAGATTGAAAGTAAAGGTCTGAAAGGTGTTGCCTGTTGCATTCATCTTGGAGAGGAAGCGTTTAAGGTGCTTGTTCCGACTCCGGGAATACATATGGTCTATAATGCACTGGCAGCAGCTGCTGTAGGTCGTATTTACGGACTGACGATCGAAGAAATTAAACGTGGTATCGAAAGTCTTGAGACAATCCGTGGACGTTTCAAAATGATCGAGACAGATAAGTTCCTGGTCGTAGACGACTGTTATAATGCGAATCCAATGTCCATGAAAGCCTCTCTGGATGTTCTTCATGATGGTGAAGGCCGCAGAGTGGCGATTCTGGGTGATATGGGTGAACTTGGTGAAGATGAGGTTGCACTTCATGAAGGTGTTGGTACACATGCGGCGACATGTGGAATTGATGCCTGTGTATGTGTTGGTGAGCTGGCACTTCATATAGCAGAAGCTGCAAAAAAGGAAAACCCGGATTTCCCGGTATATTATGAAAAGACAAGAGAATCTCTTCTGGAACATCTGAGTGATTATGTACAGAAGGGTGACACGATTCTTGTAAAGGCTTCTCATTTTATGAAATTTGAAGAAGTTGTAAAAGCACTGGAAGAGATGTAAGAATTTAAATCAACAGAGAAAATTTTTTGCGCAGACAGTCGGAAACGGTTTGTCTGCGTAAATTTTTGCGAGAATTTGACGAACGATTTTTGTTTCATATAGGCTGGGACAGGTGTAGAATAGGCTTAACGGTAAATATTGTATTCAAGGAGGGGCTTATGCTGGAACGAATCATGGACCTGCAGATCCTGCTCTACATGATGACTGTTCTTGGAACAGCGGGAGCAATAGGAATGCTGGCGGTACACCTTACTTACAGAAGAACCCTGCGAAAGACAAAAGCGACAACAAACCTGAGAGAAAAATGGCTGAATCTGTGGAAAACGCGAGATAAACTTTTAAACCGGATGAATTTTCTGGTATGGATTCCATCGTTACTATCTACAATCTGCCTTGGGATGTCGCTTTTTTTTGTATCCAGAATCCGGGACAGCAGAGGGCTGCCGATGAGTTATCTGTATATCGGAGCAGCTGTACCTGTCGTTCTTCTGGTCCTCAGGCAGGCTCTGGATTTCAGCTTTAAGGAAGAACTGGTCATGAATTCGCTGGCTGATTATATCCTGCAGACACGTTCGCGTAAAGAAAATCCACCTGCCGCCCGAAAGTATGAACCGACTCCGGCACCGCAGAAGACAGATCCGGTACTAAAAGAGGAGATGGTGGAGCGAATTGCAGCAAGCATCCGTCAGACTGCCGCAACGGGAAGTCATTTTAGTAAAATGCTGAGCCCGGAAGAGGAAGAAATCATGAGGGAGATCATCCGGGAGTTTATGGAGTAGATATGTGGTGAACAGAATGAACAGTAATAACGATAGGTTGCTGTTCTAACGATAGTTCTTGTAGGGATGAGAAGGATTTGTTATACTTTTGTTGCAGTATTTTGCTGTAACAATCAATATACAAAGGAGAGTAAAAGTCAGGATGTTCTTCAATAGCATATCAGGACTTTTATAAGAATATAATGAATAAAAAAAGAGTCATATGGATTGAACTTCTCCGAATCATGGCCTGCATCGGCGTAATTGGTATTCATGCAGGATCACAGCATTTTCGTGATATGCCACTGGATTCCTCTGCGTGGGCAGTTTCAAACTTTTATCATGGAATCAACCGTTTTGCAGTTGCATCGTTTATCATGATCAGCGGTTGTCTGTATCTGGATCAGAAGCGGACATGGGATCTGAAACGACTGTGGAAACGAAATATTCTTCCGGTAGCTGTGGCATATATTTTCTGGCAGATATTTTATGCAGCATACAGGATCATTACAAATGGAACGTTGGCTAAGGGAAGTAAAACAGCTCTGGTCAAATTTATGGTATATATCAGTAAATCCTATTTTCATCTCTGGTATCTGCCGATGCTGATCGGGCTTCTGATCATCACGCCGATGCTCTGGGAAATCGTAAACAGTGCCAGGGGAAAACAGTGGGAAGAGTATATGATCATACTTTTTCTGGTGTTTCAGATTCTGCCGTATACGGTAAATTATTTTCCACTTCCATGGAAAGAACATGTTATGGACATTTTGCAGACAGTACAGCCGGAAATGGTCACCGGTTACATAGGATATTTTATACTGGGACATTATCTGTCTCATTATGAAATCCCGAAGAAACTGGAATATCTGGTTTATGTACTGGGCGTGATAACGATTCTGGCGGCTATCGGTCTTTGTTATATCAGTTCACAGAAAGCAGGAAAACCGATACAGTCATTTTATGAGAATTATACATTCGCGGGATTTCTGTGGGGAAGTTCGTTCTTCCTGTTTTT
>CAVFJK010000155.1:0-3150 GCA_963622815.1 Ruminococcus bicirculans (ex Wegman et al. 2014) | reverse complement strand
ATGTTTTTCAAAAATCACCTGTCAGAGATTAAATGGAGTGAGCGACAGGAAAAGATTATTTGTTATCTGGGAAGCTGCACCTTTGGAATTTATCTGATTCATGCACTGATCAGAAATATCTTGCATAAGGTCGGAATCGACAGTATGATGATCGGGAATACAGTGATTGCGATTCCAATCGTGATCGTCCTGATCTTTGTGGTCAGCCTGATAGCGGTGATGATCATTAAGAAGATTCCGGTGATCGGAAAGTGGATTGTATAAACAGTGGCTATGCCTGAGGCGAAAAGAATGCTTTAAACGAAAAATATTACAAACAAAAATCTGCCGGAGACAGGAGAGACCTGAACTTTGGCAGATTTTTTGTTAGCCTGATTATTGAAATTTCTGTTTTAGAAGATTGCAGACCTCTTACGGCAAATGAGATAGACAGCGATTTCAATCTTCTTCAATTACCTGTATTTCAAGATAATCAAATTCAATATGCTCGATGAAGCTGTCCTGCCGGAAGCGGGTCTTTGAATGTCGCTTGAAATCAGTTATATTACTTTCCAGCCAGATCGGATTCTCCAGATCAAAATCATAGCAGATCTCCTGCAAAGCGTGAAAAATCTTATGTGTTCTTGTATCTTCCGAGTCATCATCAATGACCAGATCTTTTAACATGTGGTTGTCCTTCCACATTTTTCCCCATAAACGAAACATAATATTGTTACCTCCCTATCGAAACTGCCACAAATGACAGTAATGCTTAATTTCTAAGTGCTTCCAAGTATAGCGGATTTTGAATTGAAAGTAAAGGAGTGACTTCGTGAGATTAGAATAAGGTCATTGGGGTCAGAATAAGGTCAATTGACCCTAATAATGACCTGAAAAGTCTGGGATGGATATGAAATATGCAAAGAAAATTTATTGCAGATTTTAGCGAGATAAAGTATAATAGTAATACATTTGGCATAAATCGCAGAGCGGTGAATGCGTAATCTTTATGAATGGAGGAGTTACAATGAAGCTTTACGACAGTGGTATTTATCTGGTAAACGGTCGCGATATCGTAGAAGAAGCGAATATGACACAGCCGGTTTCCAGAGAAGAAGCAGCCAGAAATACAATGGCTTATGGTATCCTGGAAGCACACAATACTTCCGGAAATATGCAGAAACTGCAGATTAAATTTGACAAGCTGACATCCCATGATATTACATTCGTAGGTATCATTCAGACAGCACGTGCTTCAGGGCTTGAAAAATTCCCGGTTCCATATGTACTGACCAACTGCCACAACTCTCTTTGTGCAGTAGGCGGAACAATCAACGAAGATGACCATATGTTTGGTCTTACCTGTGCAAAGAAATACGGTGGAGTTTATGTACCTCCTCATCAGGCAGTTATCCATCAGTTTGCACGTGAAATGCTTGCAGGCGGCGGAAAGATGATTCTTGGTTCCGACAGCCATACCCGTTATGGTGCGCTTGGTACCATGGCAATGGGCGAAGGCGGTGGAGAGCTGGTTAAACAGCTTCTTTCCCAGACTTATGATATCAATATGCCGGGCGTTGTTGCAATCTATCTGAAAGGTGAACCGCGTCCGGGCGTAGGACCGCAGGATGTTGCCCTTGCGATCATCGGTAAAGTATTTGCAAACGGTTATGTGAAGAATAAAGTTATGGAGTTTGTAGGACCTGGTGTTGCAGGATTAAGCGCAGACTTCCGTATCGGCATTGATGTCATGACAACAGAGACTACCTGTCTTTCCTCTATCTGGCAGACAGATGAGACGATTGAAGAATTCTATGAGATCCATGGCAGAAAAGAAGATTATAAAGAACTGAAACCAGGAAATGTAGCTTATTATGATGGATGCGTGGAAGTAGATTTAAGCGAGATCAAACCTATGATCGCTATGCCATTCCATCCGAGCAATACTTATACCATTGATGAACTGAAAGCAAATCTTTATGACATTCTGGATGATGTTGAGAAAAAAGCTCAGGTCAGCCTGGATGGTAAAGTACCTTATACACTGAAAGATAAAGTCATTGACGGACAGCTTTATGTAGATCAGGGAATCATCGCAGGATGTGCCGGCGGTGGATTCGAAAATATCTGTGCAGCAGCAGACATCCTTCGCGGAGCAAGCATCGGTGCAGATGCATTTACACTCAGCGTTTACCCGGCAAGTACTCCAATCTACATGGAACTTGCGAGAAATGGTGTCCTGGCTGATCTTCTTGCTACAGGAGCCGTTGTTAAGACTGCATTCTGCGGACCATGTTTCGGTGCCGGAGATACACCTGCCAATAATGCATTCAGTATCCGTCATACAACAAGAAACTTCCCGAACCGTGAAGGTTCTAAAGTTCAGAATGGACAGATTTCTTCTGTTGCTCTTATGGATGCAAGATCTATCGCAGCTACAGCAGCAAATAAAGGCTTCCTGACTTCAGCAGAAGAATTTACCGGAAGCTACAGACACCAGAAATACTTCTTCGATAAGACAATCTACGAGAACCGTATCTTTGACAGCAAGGGTGTTGCAGATCCGAGCGTAGAGATTCAGTTTGGACCGAACATCAAAGACTGGCCGGAAATGCCTGCACTGGCAGATAACCTGGTACTTAAAGTCGTTTCTGAGATCCATGATCCGGTTACTACTACAGACGAGCTGATCCCGTCCGGAGAGACTTCATCTTTCCGTTCCAATCCGCTTGGACTGGCTGAGTTTACTCTTTCCCGTAAAGATCCGGATTATGTTGGACGTGCAAAAGAGATTCAGAAGGCTGAGAAAGCACTTGAAGCAGGAGAGTGTCCGGCAGAAGCAGTTCCGGAACTGAAACCTGTTATGGAGGCTATTAAGGCACAGTTCGCTGATGTGAATAAAGAAAACATCGGTATCGGAAGCACAATCTTTGCAGTGAAACCAGGAGATGGTTCCGCACGTGAGCAGGCTGCATCATGTCAGAAGGTTCTTGGTGGATGGGCAAACATCGCTAATGAATATGCGACAAAACGTTATCGTTCAAACCTGATCAACTGGGGTATGCTTCCGTTCCTGATCAAGGAAGGCGACCTTCCGTTTACAAACGGTGATTATCTCTTCTTCCCGCAGGTTCGTAAGGCTGTAGCAGAGAAAGCTGACGTCATCACAGG
>CAVFJK010000154.1:14378-15412 GCA_963622815.1 Ruminococcus bicirculans (ex Wegman et al. 2014) | reverse complement strand
CAATTACACTTAACGTCAGTGGAACAAAATCCAAAGTCAAATGGTCAAGTTCCAACAAAAAAGTTGCCAAAGTATCCTCCAAAGGTAAGGTCACTGCCGTCAAGCAGGGTTCTACCACCATTAAGGCAAAAGTTGGTAAAAAAACCTACAAATGTAAAATCACAGTAAAAGCTCCTGCATTAAGTCAGAAAAAGCTTTCACTTACTGTGAACACCAGCCAGACCCTTAAATTAAACGGAACAAAAATCAAATCCGTGTCTACCAGCAACAAAAAAATTGCCACAGTCACAAAAAAGGGCAAGGTAACAGCAAAGAAGGTTGGTAAATGTACCATTACCGTTAAGGGAGCCAACAAAAAGACCTACAAGTGTCAGGTCACTGTTACGGCAGCCAAACCGAAGGCTACCGCTACTCCCGTACCGGCCACAGCCACTCCTGTACCCAAACAGCTGGCAACAGGAATTACTGTATCACAGGCAAATGTTTCTCTGAAGCTGAATGAAACCGCTCAGCTTACCGCTGTTGTCACTCCTGATAACACAGCCAACAAGAATGTTACCTGGAGCAGCTCTGATCCTTCTGTTGCATCTGTAGATGCAAACGGCCTTGTCACAGCAAAAGCCGCGGGCACCACAACTATCAAGGTTGCCACCGTAGATGGAAGCCAGAAAACAGCCACCTGCACAGTTACCGTTATCCTTAATCAGGCAATTGTAAGCAGTCAGGCTCAGCTTGATAAAGTAATGCAGGAGTCCGGCTCAGAACTGGAACAGCTTACCATTCAGTCATCCGGAAACGAATGCTTCACAATACCTGAAGGCACAAAGACATCTGCCGAACTGGTAGTCGATGTTCCTAACGGCGAGGTTGTAAATAATGCACTCTTTAAACAGATCGTAATTCAGGCAATCGCCAAAAACACTTACATCGAAAAGGCTGCAGGTAATACGATTATATACAAAGCATCAAGCGGACGAATCACTGTCGATGCCGGTGCAAGTACAAACATTTCCATATGTAAGAATGATTCTGTA
>CAVFJK010000154.1:4359-14279 GCA_963622815.1 Ruminococcus bicirculans (ex Wegman et al. 2014) | reverse complement strand
CAAGTACCTCTGCGGCAGGAGGAAGTAAGATTTCAACAAGCCTGAACCTGAATCTGACAGCAGAAAGTAAAGTTTCTCTTCAGCTGAATGCAGGTGCTGAGAATACAACCGCAAAGGTTTCTGACGAATCTTTTGTCCCGGAAGTAACCGGTCTTGGAAAGGTTCCTGTCACAGACAACTCCGGTGCTGTGTTAGATACTGTCATGGCAGAAAACACTGAAAGTGTTGAGACACAGGACGTTACCGTTACCGGTAAAATTGTTGATTCTGCCAACTCCGCTAAAGCTAATGTAGATGTTTATTTCATTAAATATGTAAACGGAATCGATTCCGGAAATATTAAGAATTATCTCACAAGTGAAAACAAAGCAGCAACCACTGATGAAAATGGAAGTTACTCCTTTAAAACCGTATGGGGAAATTACTATCTCGCAGCTGTCTCCGAAGGATACGTTACAGAACTTCAGACAGTTGAGATCACCAGCGCCAGCGGTTCCTCTTTCAGCAACGAAACGATTCGTCTGACCGAAGGTAAAAATCAGGGCACCGGTGATATTGAACTGCAGCTTAACGACGCACTCACCGGTGAGAACGTGAACTATCCACTGATACTTAAAGTGAGAAGCGGCTCCAACAATATTACCGGAAGCGCACTCCGTACTGTATCACTGGCGGCCGATGATAACGGTCACTACACTGTTTCTGATCTGACAGCAGGAAGTTATACAATTCAGGCTATTACAGATGCGGCCAGTGACACAAAGATCACGTCTGCTTCATTTAACGTAACAGTTGTATCCGGTTTAACCGAAAAGAAGAGTTTCACAATAACAAGAGTCATCGAGGACCAGCAGATTCGCTTTGTACTGACCTGGGGTACCAAAGCATCCGGAGCACCTTCCGACCTCGACTCTCATCTCGTAGGTCCTTCTGTTTCCGGCAATACCAGGTTCCATACCTGGTACAGTAACAAAGAATACTACGATAATGACACCAAGTACGCTGATCTTGATGTAGATGACACCAGCTGGGAAGGACCAGAAACCACTACTATCTACTCTGCGGTTTCAGGAACCTACAGTTTCTATATTTATGATTTTAGCGACCAGGATGATGAAGACAGCCGAAATATGTCTGACAAGTCCAGTGCTGTAGTCAATGTTTACAGGGGAAGTCAGCTTCTGAATACCTTCTATGTTCCTACCGGATGCAGCGGAAACCTGTGGCATGTATGCGATTATGATTCCAATACCGGTAAAGTCACAAGTGTCAACTCAATCGGATACTGGCCAGAAGGTGGAAGCAGTACAGTCGGACTGACCACTTTAGAGGTTCTGAAAAGTACATTAAATAACAACATTTCTTCCCTCAGTGATGTGGTTGACTACCTCGCAGACAACAATTACAAGAAAGATACGCAGACCCTTCTCAGTCAGGCAAAATCTCTCTACTCTGATTCCGAGGATGAGGATGCCCTCAAAGAGATGGTAACAAAACTCGAAGAGCGCATATCCGTTATCAGTAGGCTTCAGATTACTGTATCCTATCAGGGAGATTCTTACGGTGGAGATTTCTATAACGGAAAAATAGATATTCGAGGACTTGAAGATACTTTAGGTAATATTGAAGTAACAGCCGTGGATTCTTCTGAGGACTTTAACCTCAGTGTTGAGGATGTCACCGGTCAGGATTATGTAAAACTGATCACTCTGACAGATGCATCAACAGGCGCTGCAAGGATCTGGAAAGTATATTATACATATGATGTCTCTATAGCATTCCGAATTCAGAGCGTGACCGGAGACGGTGTCACTGATTATTATGTTGATCAATATTACGATGACGACGATAATTCCGTAATCACTGTACGCAAAGACAGAAGCACTGTAAGCAATCTGAAACTCACAGTTATGGATGGCGTGACATACGAAATCGGTAACTCCGACAATAATAATTTTGATGCAGTCGTAAACATGAAATATGGTGATAGTACCTACAAATATTATGTACGTTACGTGAACGACTCCAATCTCTTTGGAATTTCAGACATTTACGGAGAAGAAATTGTCAGATACTCATCTGACTATGATGATGAAAATGGCAAGGAAATATTCCACATTTATGGTACCACTGCTATATTGCCGGAAATAAACATCAGTACATTGCGCGATAATGCAACAGCAGAAGTAATCGACAACTCCATCATACGGGTAAAATATAACGATATATATATGGATTACAGTATATCTTATACTTACCTTACCGAACTGGATATCGCAAAAGAAAGCCTGAATAGTAAGATGGAATCTCTTGAAGAACAAATTCGATATCTGTCTGACAACGATTATAAGACAGCTACCCAGAATCTTCTTAAAGAGGCAAAGGCACTTTATTCAGATTCCGAGGACAAAGATGCAGTCAATGATATGATCAGCAAACTCGACAAGCGCATGTCCGATATTGATAACTTATGGTTCCATGTGTCTTATCAGGAAACATCTTATTATTGCGGCACGTACAGTGACTATGTATATATTTCAGGACTTGAAGATACTTTAGGAGATATTAAGGTAACAACCAGCGGTTCTTCCGATAACTTTAAAGTAGACATAACAGATGTCACCGGTCAGGATTATGTAAAACTGATCACCCTGACAGATACATCAACAGGCGCTGCCAGAACATGCAAGGTATATTATAAATATGATATAACAGCTGCATTTAATATCATGAACGTGACCGGAGACGGTGTCACCAATTACAATGTTGATCGCAGTTACGATGATGACGAGTACTCCGTAATCACTGTTTACAAGAACAAAAGTACCGTAAGCAACCTTCAGCTTAGCGTTATAGATGGTGTTACCTATACTGTAGAAACATCTGGCATAGAAGGTTATGATGCGCTTGTAAATATGTCCTACCGCGGAAACACATATCAATATTACCTTCGTTATATTAATGATCCTGACTGTTTTTATATTTATATTTACGGTGATGGCATAACCAATTGTGATCATAACTATGATGACAATACCTTCTACATTACTGGTACTGCCGAAACATTACCGGATCTTAATATCACAGCAAATTACGATGGTGCAACAGCAGAATTAACCAACAATAATACTATCCGAGTATCTTGTAATGATATATACCATGATTATAATGTTGTCTACAGGCAGCTGACCGCATTGGAAGTTTCAAAAGACAGCTTAAATCGTCAGATTAGTTCTCTCGAGTACAGGGTTGACTATCTGTATGACAACGATTACAAGGCAGTTACTCAGAGCCTTCTTAAAGAGGCAAAAGCACTTTATTCAAATTCTGAAGATGAAGATGCTGTCAATGATATGATCAGCAAACTTACCGAACGTATATCTGTCACCGATAGACTCTGGATTGATGCAATATATGAAGGAAATTACTATTTCGGCAGCTACTATAGCGACTCAATAAGTATTTCGGACCTTAAAGATACCCTGGACGATATTGAGGTAAAAACTGATAGTTCTTCCGATAACTTAAATGTAGATATAAAAGACATCACCGATCAGGATTATGTGAAGCTGATCACTCTGACAGATACAACAACAGGCGCTGCTAAAACATGGAAAGTATATTATAAATACAATATACTGAATGCATTTAAGATTCTGTCAATAGGTGGAGATGGCATCACAGGAAGTTCATATCCGTCGACACCAACGAACGATGGAACACCTGAAATCACAATCTACAAAAACCAAAGCACTGTCAGCAATCTTACGTTTACGGTTATGGATGGAGTTGCATATACAATTGTTGCTTCTGACAATACTAATTATGACGCAATGGTGACTATGACTTACGGTGATTATACTTACAAGTATTACATTCGCTATGAATATGATTCAATATGCTTTGAAATTTCAGGAATTACTGGCAATGGCATCATCCGTACTTCTTGTGATTATTCCGACGACAGGTTAGATGTTTATGGTACATCAGCCACACAGCCAGAACTTGGCAAGATCACCACGTATTACAGTGAAGCCACAGCTGAAATCATCGACAGCTCCACTATCCGTGTTACTTATGATGGAGTATCTAAGGATTATAAAGTATCTTATACTCAGATCACTCCGATGGAATTAACGTTAGATACAAAAAACTATGACTTTACGATTCCAGCATACAGCAGCAACTGCTATGCATCATTCACTCCTGATGTAAGTGGATCTTATATTTTAAGTTCTGCTTCCGAAAATAACAACTTATATTCAATAATATATCGTGATGGCAGTTCATATAATTACTATAATCTTTCATCAGAAATATATTTAACTGCAGGCACGACCTATTACTTCGAATTGCATAATACTAGTTATGACAGCTCACATTTTACCCTGTGCATGACTAATGCTTCTGACACGGCTTCTTCTGCCGGAAGTGCAGATGCAGATACCGGAGACTCTGAAGAAATCTTCGGAGACGGAACTTCTGACAGTACCGTTGAATCTGTTGAAACCCCAGATACACAGGATGCCGAAAGCTTCACCGTTGAAGAAGACGTTGATCCTGCAGAAGATGAAACTTCTGTAGAAATCGCTGATGATGAGACCGAGGATGCTGCAGCATCTGATGAATCATCTGAAGTATCCATAGAAGATTTCAGCGAATAACCAATCAACTGACTTCTGAGTTTTTTAATCAAAAGGGCTGGTCGCTATATTGCGGCCAGCCCCTTTTTACTTAGCTTATTTGCCATTTTACATGGCTTCCATCCTCATCTTTTTTTACGATCAGCTGGTCTTCAATCTCCTGCTTCAACTCCGACACATGAGAAATGATTCCAATCAGTCTGGAACCCTCCGCCATCTCCTGCAGTACTCGGACTGCCTGATTTCTGGAGTGTTCGTCGAGTGAACCAAAACCTTCATCTATAAACATCATATCCAGATTGATTGCTGCTGAGCTCTGCTGAATCTGATCCGCCATTCCAAGTGCAAGAGACAACGCCGCCATAAAGGATTCTCCACCGGAAAGTGTACGAACTTCCCTTTCTTTTCCGGTCACAGTAGAATACACCATCAGATCAAGTCCCCGGTTTTTACCCTCACCGGCTTTTTCCAGATCATACATCCGGAGCTCAAACTGTCCTGCAGACATTTCCTGAAAGCGCCTGTTTGCAGCATAAAGAATTCGTTCCAGATAATAACGCTGCACATAAGTTTCGAGATCCATACGGGCACCACTGACATTTCCGGAAGTCATCCGGTACAGTGCATCGATTCGCGCATGCTCTTCCACGATTGTTTTTCTCTCTTCCAGCCTTCCGGAAAGTGCATCAAAAACCTCCCTGTCATCCTTATTATCCATTCGTAATTGGTTATAAATCTTTTCTTTTTCCTGATATTCCGTCTCTGCAAGTTCTCTCTCTTTTTGAATTTCTTCCAGAACAGGTTTCTGCTCTTCTCCAATCGCACTCTGTGCAGAATCTTTCTGTGCCTGTGCTGCTGCCTTCTTTTCATAATAAGCATTGACTGTTTTCTGAAACTCTTCCGCCGCTTCACGACTATACGTCTCCACGATCTCTTTCCATTCAGATTCTGTCATCCGCTTTGTTTCCATTACTTCTATATAAGAAGTTTTTCGATTCTCTACGCGCTTCTTCTGTTCCGGAATCTCCTGCTGGTAACGACTGATCAGCGTTTCTGTCTGCTTTTGTGCATTCGCGGCTTCCCTCGCTTCTGCCAGAACTTTCTGATATACTTCTTCTGCCTGTTTTTTGCTGTCTTCAGCCTGAAGCAATGCTGCCTTTGCCTCTTCTTCTGTCTTAAATTCAGTAGAACCTTTTATGTTTTCCAGTGCTGCTTCACTTCCCGCCAGTTTTTCAGCTGCCGCTTTTTCTTTCCCTGTACACTCATCATAAGTATCCTGCAACTGTTTTTTCTGCTTTTCCATATTTTGAAGCGCTTCACGGATTTTTGCCAGAAGACGTGCATCCTTCTGTAAGCTGCTCAGTTCTCCTGCCAGCTGCTGTTTCCAGTTTTCCAGCGAATCAATCATTTCTGTCACACTTGACTGCTCTGTTATAGAAGAAATACTCCTGTGCAGGCGCTCCTGAAGCTTTCGTACACCGACAATATACGTATCTTTTCGTGTATCATATTCTGATCTGGCCGCTGCTGCATCTCCTGCTGCTTTTTCCTGATCTTTACGCAGTTTATCCACATTTGCCTGCATATTTTGCAGTTTTTCTTCGGAGATATCCACAGATTCCACACCTTTTTCTGCCGGCTGTGGATGTTCTGTGGATCCGCACACCGGACAGGGTTTTCCCGGCTCTAATTCAGCTGCAAGAAAGCCAGCCTGTGCATTCAGAAACTGCCGTCTTACTTCTTCATATTCTATATTCGCAGTATTATATTTTTCCGTTATATTCGCATAAGTTTCTCGTGTTTTGATTGCTTTTTTGCGGCACTGTTCTGCCTGATTTCTCATGGTCTGAACATCCACGATCTCCTTTGAAACCGCATCTGATTCCTGTTTTTTATTCTCTGCGAGTACCAGCTTCTTATCCACTTCAGACAGCTCTTCGCTCTGTTTTTTCCACTGCGTTTCCTGCTCTTCCAGAGCCTCCTGCTGCTTTCGCACTTTCTTTGTGTTTTCTATTGCCAGAGTACAGTTTTCCCTGTCTGCTTCTGCCTGTATATGAAGACTCTTTATCTGCTCAAAAAGTTTCAGTGCCTTCTGCACTTTTTCCGAGATTTTACTGTAATTCTGCAATTCCTGATCGCGAATCAGCTTTTTCTGCTCCTCCGTTTTCTCCGCTGTTTCCCTCGTTTCTTTCAGTATTGGCAGCTGCTTTTCCTGAGACTTCAATGATTGTTCCAGTTCTGCAAATCGCCTCTCTGCATCATTTAAAAGGATACTGTTTTCTCTGATCTCATACGCATTTCTGATGTGACTGATCAAGGCTGTCATTTCCACTATTTTTGCTTCATCACCTGCACATTCCTGCAGTTTCTGTTCCGCAGTTTCCAGCTGATCAAACCATTTCAAAAGTGCTTCTGCCCTGGTATATAGTTCTCTTTTTTTGTCCCTGTTTCTGACCGATTTCCGATAGTCTTTTTCTGCCAGATCCGTATATTTTTCCAGCCAGTCACACAGTCTTTCCACTTCTTTCAGAAAGTCTGTAAGGTGCGTCATTTCACCCTCTTCCAGCTGCTTTTTCAGCTGTTTCAGAGACTCTGATTCATATGTTTCAGGTATCCGAATCCTACTCACTTCACCCTGACATTGTGTTTTCAAAACAGCGATTTCTTTCTCTTTTGCGCGCTTTCGATTACCCAGTTCTGCCACAATATCCTGATACATTTCTGTGTTAAAAAGCTTTCGAAAAATTACTTTTTTATCATCTGATTTTGCACGAAGAAGGTCCATAAATTCGCCCTGTGCAATCATCGCAACCTGCATAAACTGACTCTTGGTAAGTCCTACAATCTCCTGCAGTTTTCGGTCAGCTTCTTTGGATGGATATTCCATTCCATCCGGCATGATCAGGCTTACAGAGCCTGTAATTTCACGCTGTTTTCCTTTTCCTGCTCCTCGTGTGATCGTTTTCAGATGACGTGGTACACGACGTACTGTATAAATTTCACAGTTCTCTCCACTTCCTTCCGCAAAGACCAGTTCTACCGCCGGCTCACAGCCAAAATCCACATACTGACTCTGCAGCACGACACCTTCTTTTTTATTGGAGGAAGAACTTGCCTCTCCATATAAAGCAAACACAATAGCATCAAAAATAGTGGTTTTTCCGGCACCGGTATCCCCTGTAATAAGGAAAAGATTCTGGTTTACCTTCTCAAAATCAATCACAGTTTCTTTTCCGTAAGAACCAAATGCCTGCATTTTCAATCGCAAAGGTTTCATTTATTTCACCTCCTGAACGGTATGAAGGACATCCTGTAAGATCTTCTTTTCTTCTTCATCAAGCTCCTTCAAAAACGAACAGCATAACTCATAAGGATCCAGAAGTTCTTCTGTCTGCAGCGTTCTGGAATACTCTGCTTTTCGCTGATTTTCCCTCCGGATCTCAAGAAGATTCGGGAATGCAAGTCGAATGCGTTCCTGCATGTCAATCACATCCAGATCTGCTTTATCCATCAGAATGACTGTCACATAATCCTGACAGGTTTCTTTCAAAACTTCCTCCAGAGTTCCTTTTACAACCTTTACCTGACGCAACGGTTCAAGCGGCAAAACAGTTGTTTTGATCTCTCCTTTTACGCCCATTTCTACCATGATAATGCCTTTCTGCTGCTGTGCTTCGCTTACAGAACAGGCAAGCGGTGTTCCACAATAACGATAAAATTCACTTCCGACTTTCATCGGTTTATGAACATGCCCCAGCGCTGCATAATCAAATTTTGCAAGCACATCCGCCGATACTTCATCGATATTTCCGACTGTACGCATCTCGGAATCCATGCGTTCTACGTCCTCTGCCTTTTTACCGGCAGGAAGATAAAACTGGTGGCTGACAAGTACATTTCGTTCGTCTGAATCAATTTTTTCACGTCCGACCAGACGATGAAGTGTTTCATTATAAGAAAGGTTATTTCCATTCTCATCCACTCCCACAACCTGTTTCACCATAGATGGCTTTACGAACGGAAGAAGGTAAAAATTCACGTCACCATACGCATCATGCAAAACTACTTTTTCTATATATTCTTCCTCTGTTCTCGGCGGCTGTCCAACCATATATACATTCTGGCGAGACAAAACCTTTCGAAAACAGTCAATCCTTGGCGCACTGTCATGATTCCCACTGATCATCATGACGACTGCATCCGGAACTGCCTCTGTCAGTTTCTCCAGAAACTGGTCAAACACTTCAACAGCCTCTGCCGATGGGACGGCTTTATCGTAAATATCCCCTGCGATCACAACCGCATCCGGCTTTTCTACAGCTGCTGTTTCGACAATTTTCGACAAAATATATTCCTGGTCTTCTCTCAGGTCACGATTCATTAATTTCAATCCGATATGCAAATCCGATAAATGAAAAAATTTCATAATCATGTTCCTCCATCAGTCTTGCTGCTGTTCTCAGTAACAGACGATCTCTTCTGCATCTATCATAACATTTCAATTGCCTGCCTGCACCTTTTTCTTTTGCTATTTGTTATCCAATGATGCCTCCATAAAAAAATTTTCAGCAAAATTAAAGCACAGCCTTTGAATAAAATTCATTGGTTGTGCTTTAATGCAAACTATTTTTTCTTTCTGATCTGTTTTTTTGCTTCTTTTTCAAGATTATGAATAGTAGCTAAATATGCTTGCTCGACAGGAGCAATTGTTTTCTCCTGATATTTTCGATATTCTTGTTTTGCTTTTTCAAGCGCCTGCGTATGACTGATTGTTCCACTACTTTGTAAGAGTTTTCGATTACTCGAGGATAAGATTGTATCAAGTTGATTTATATAGTCCTCCATATACATCGGCCTGCGTTCAATAGCACTGATTTCAGCAAAGTCGAAATATCCTGAAACAAGATTATTAAGAACTTTGAGTTCTGTTTCTGTTAAATAATTCTTGGCAACGCCAATATCTTTAAGTGCCGGGATTTCACCCGAAAACGAGGTTAAACCCATAAATGTTTTTTCTGCATCAGCACGCTCATATATGACCTCCGCCGCTGTATGTCCATGAGCTGCAAAATGTAATTTATTTTGAACAATCTTAAAAAATTTAACCGATTCCGGTGCCTTTGGGTTATAATCCACACTTGTAGCATATAAATCAAGAACTTGCCTGTAAAGAACTTTTTCAGAGGAACGAATATCTCTGATACGGTCAAGTAATTCTTTCCAATAAGAACCACCACCATTTCCCTTTAAACGTTCATCATCAAGTGCAAACCCTGT
>CAVFJK010000154.1:0-4349 GCA_963622815.1 Ruminococcus bicirculans (ex Wegman et al. 2014) | reverse complement strand
CATATATTCTTTTAAAATTCCTGTAGCCCAAATTCTAAACTGCGTACCACGAAGAGATTTTACACGATAGCCAACAGAAATAATAACATCAAGATTATAAACTCTTGTAATATTATTCTGAGTTTTTCCCTTCATCGCACCATGAGGACTGGTTGTTGCAATTTCTGCAACAACCACTTTCTCATCTAATTCTCCTTCTGTAAAAATGTTTCTGATATGTCGGGAAATCGTGGATTTATCCCTCTGGAACAATTCTGCCATCTGTTCCTGTGACAGCCAAACGGTATCTCCATCAAAAGTTGCCTCAACTTTTGTAATTCCGTCATCGGTTGTATAAATAATCAATTCTGTATTAGAGTTCATGATATCTCTCCTTCAGAAATAACTTCCTGTACAATAACCTCTTTTACAATATTAGCCATTATTTTATCACTAAACCAACATTTTGTCCATTTGATAACCTTGTACAAAAGGAGCTGAAAGTTATCGCACTAAGTAATCAGTACGACACGTTCATTTATAAATATTTGTATTCAATTATGACGCAATTTCCAATTCTAAGATTTTTCCTGCCGTTAACACATGATTTCTTCCTTTGTATACTACACGTCCACCTGCTTTATCAGCCATTATATTCAGGCAGTTATTCCACCTGCTCATATGTACACTTCCATCACCTGCCGGCAATGTAACATCAAAATCCGCTAAAAGTTCTACATGTGGTTCTATCACGAATTGTTCATATTCTGGTGTTTCCGGATACAGTCCAAAGAAATATCGTGACAACAGATAAACCGGACCTGCTCCCCATGCATGGCAAAGACTCTTTCCAAACCGGTCCCCGTACATACTGTACTGTTCTGGAATTTCTTTTTCAGGAACGTATTCTTCCCAGAATGTGGTAGCTCCCTGTCGAAGCATTCCACCCCAGTACTCCTTCATTTGTGTAAGAACATACTCATATTCTCCAAGTTTCGCAAATGCTTCCAGTTCCCAGAACTTGAAATATGGTGTTGTAATTGGTGTAATCGCAGGGTTTTTAAGTACATTTTTAAGGATGCTCGTCTTCTGTGCTTCCGAAACATAGTCAAACAGCACCGCAAAAATATTACTGTGACGGCTTACTTTCCGTTTACCTGTTGTAAAGCTGTCAATGTAAGCTCCTTTTTCCTCATCCCAGAAGAATTTTTCTACATTCTTTCTCAGAGATTCAAAAAGCTGTTCATATTTCTGCGTACTTATTCCCAGAAGTTTCTGTACCCAGATCATTGCCTGATAGCTTCGAAGAAGCAACATCTGTTCCTCACAGATCAGCTTGTCCTCACCCACATCAATATCTGACCAGTCGATAAAAATCCAGTCCTCTTTACGGCCATAAAGAAATCCATACTCATCCGTCTGCCGGATACAATATTCCATCAGAGACTCCATCTTAGGATAAATAAAACGGATAAACTTTTCATCTCCATATAATGCATGATGATCTGCAATACCCATGATCCAGTAAAGAGAATAATCAACAATCGTATTAATATGCTGACACACCGGATCATTGCCTCTTAGTGCCAGCATAGTTCTCTTACTTATTTCGCGATCTGCCAGAAGATACTGGTTGATAGAATAGCACTGATATGCATCTCCGGACCAGATCCACCGGTCTCTCTTAATCCCGTCAATAAAAAATACTCCACTTGCAAGACGAAATGTGTATTCCGCAACATTCCATATTTTTTCGAGCACCTGATCACTGCTGCCAAAAAAACTTTTTTTCGGAAACTCTATGTACCGGAAATCTGCCTGTATGGAAACCTGGCCCGGCTTTCCATCAGGAATAAAAATATAACGAAAGGCTCGAATCTTTGTCCGATAAACCTGGGTGGACTCCCATTTTCCAAAATCAGAATTTTCCTCTCCCAGTACAATCTGTTGTTTTAGATAACACCATTCTGTATCCAGTGCTTCTTCACGGCTTTCTCCATAACACAATGTCAATGTATTCTGATTATCCTGGAATTCCACCAGTGTTTCTGCTGTCATTTCTTTTCCAAAATCAAGCAGGACACCACCGTTGACCGCTTCTTCTGCACACACATTGATCAGCTGCGATTTATATGCAATCTCCATAGGATTCTGCTCTTTTGAGGTATACCAGGTGTTCCAGCCTGCTTCCCGAGGTGTATCTGCCAAATCAGAAACCGTCCAGCTCTCTCCCGAAAAAATTTCTTTTCCCTCGACAAAAGCACACGGAAGTCCGGATTTATTTCCCACAATAATCTCAATGCGATATTTTCCAGGTGTACAGAGTACTTCTCTTCCAAATGCAAATTTTACTTCATCGTGAAATGCCCCTGCTTCTTTTTCTTCCACCTCACATAATGCCACATAACCGTTTCCCCTGGCATATACAGTAAAAGTTGTTTTTTCTTTTATCTGAAATTCTCTCCAGAATTTTATCATATGTCTGCAATCGTCAATTTTCCAGAATGCCGGCCAGAAAAAGCCGCGTTCTTCGCGGCTAAAATTCTGGCACATTCCGTGGTATATCTCAAAATCTCCAGGATACCACATCCAGTTTGCCATATCTTATTCCTCTTTCTGTTCTTTCCAAAACTCTACGGCTTCTTCCAGCCATCCTTCTGCTTCACTTCCAGTACCCAGCCCCAGACCATGCGGTCCATGCAGCACTGTTTTCAAGCGTACCGGAACTCCATTTTCCTCCAGTTTTGCTTTCATTTTTGGTGCATTTTCTTCATAAGGAATCAGTTCATCATCTGTTGTCTGCCAGATAAATGCTGATGGATATATTGCTGATACATGACGAATCGGAGAAAATTCCTGTTTCATTTTAGTATAATACTCCGAAGTTCCGTTTCGTCCAAACATAGCATCACAAATCTCTGTTTCATCCAGACCCTCTTTTGACGAAAAATTCAGAAGTGCATAGCTCAGACATAACACATCCGGTTTTGGAAGCCCGGCTGTCTGATATCCCCTGTTATCCGTTCCCAGCTCTGCCGTCAGGTGACCCCCCGCCGAAAAACCGATTACCATATAGGATTCCTCAAGCTGAAACTCTTCTTTATGTTCAAAAATATACTGAATTGCCCGGTGAAGATCTTCCTCACTTTTCTCTGCTGCACAGTCTGTACCTGCACGATAATCCAAAATGAACGCATGAATTCCCATCTCATTCAGTTTACGCGCCACCGGAAATGCTTCTACGATACTGCATACTCCCATGTAGGCTCCCCCTGCGATTACAACCGCAAAGGGAGCTTTTTTATCTACCGGAAACCAGAAAATTGCCGTATCTTCTTTTGTTTTATCTGCTTTTTGTTCTTCTTCTGTATAAAAGTGATATAGGATATTTCCTTTTGTTTTCTGATAATATGCAAGTGCATCCAGACCATAAGCCATGCTGTCTGCATTCCATGCCGGAGATACATGCACCCCCATCTCTGTCAGGGTTTCTTCATCTTTTCCTTCAATATTCATATGTTTTTTTAACAATTGAAATTCCGGATAATTTCGGATTTCCCCCATAAGGGTATTTCGATCAAAAATCTTCTCCATATTCTTATCCCCTTAACCTTTCACAGCACCTGCTGTCATACCTGCGACGATATGCTTCTGTGCAATAATGAAGAAAATTACAATCGGAATCATACTGATAACCGCTGCTGCAAACGCCATATTATAATTCGCAGAATGTTCTCCAAAGAACACATACTGCTGAATCGGAATCGTCTTGACCGCTTTTTTCTGTAATAAAAGCAGAGAAACATTAAATTCATTCCATGTCCAGAGAGAATCCAGCACCGCAATCGTAACTGTGATCGGCTTCAGTAAAGGAAAAATAATCTTAAAAAAGATTTTTGCCTTGCTGCATCCTTCCAGCATCGCTGCCTCCTCCAGCTCAATTGGAATTGTACGTACAAAACCAATGAACAGCATGACCGCAAACGGCATATTGCAGGCCCCGATCATGATAATTGCACCCGGAATAGAATTCAGAAGATTCATACTCTTATACATTTTGTAGATTGGAATCATCAGTGTCTGGAATGGAATCATCATCGCTGCCATAAGCAATGTTTCATAAAGTCGAAATGTTTTTTTATGATACTGTCTTCCAATCGCATATCCTGCCATGGAAGCAACAATCAGTGTCAGTACAACTGCTCCGACAGTCAGGATAATACTGTTTTTCATAGATTGCAAAATATTGGCTTTTTTCATTGCATCAGCAAAGTTTTCCCAGTGAATCGTTGTTGGAAATGCGAGAAGATTCTTTACGCTTTCTTTTTTAGATTTGAATGCCATAAGAATACTTATATAAAAAGGGAACA
>CAVFJK010000153.1:13853-16834 GCA_963622815.1 Ruminococcus bicirculans (ex Wegman et al. 2014) | reverse complement strand
ATCATATAGCAATATAAATAACCTTTTCTTTTAAAAAAACAAAAAAATCTCATCCGCCCCAAAGACTTCTCCTGAAATCTCTTACGAACGAATGAGAATTTTATTTTGCATGAATACGTTTCATGCGTATTATTTTATTTAATCCATTTCGAAAAGCTGACGCTGTTTCAGGTCGATGGACGCCCATTTTGTTTTGGTGTACTCCTGTCCATACAGAGTAACTTTACTGGTTACTTTTGCATAAATTTTGCAGTTCTGTCTGTATGCATCGGAGGAGTCGGTTTTCAGATATTGCTCAATGTCTCTAACTGTAAAGGCATATGCATTATTCCCAATGGAAAAACTGTTACCAGATATATTGATCACTGCTCCTGTTCCATAAGTAGTCAGACCAGCAATTTTATTGGTTATATTTTCCAGGCTGGATTCATTCGGAGTGCCGGACTGCGTTCCATCCTTGTCTACGAAGAACTGTACTGTCATATTTTCAGTCCCCTCATTTTCAGATGAAAGGCTTGCACTGACCATATTATAATCCTTGATATTCAGATAGAACTGCATATCTTTTTCCAGCAGATTTCCTTCGGATGAAGTGTTTGTCCAATTAGCCTGGTCTGTTGCATAATATCTGGAAGTTTCAACCTGCGCAGCAGGGTTCAGTTCACTGACAAAGTTTACATCCGGATCCACTGCTGAAACATTGGCAGCGGCAACAATCGCATTGATGAAGAGCTTAATCTCATCCTCCTGATTTACGGCACTGTGTCCGGCTCCTGTATAAATAACATTTCCCTTACTGTAGAAGTAATAATTGTTACGGACATCGTTTGGAGAATTATCATAGGCACTGCCACTCAGACAGTACCAGACTACCACATCATTGCAGCCGTCCTTATCATCATCTCTCTCCAGCGCAAGCTGATAATACTGACCATGGGTTTCTGAAACGTTGATATTTCCAAGCTTGAACGGATACTCTGTGATCGCCCCCTCGTTCACCTTTGTAGCTGTAGTTGAATGAGATGAAATCGTATTCTCTATTACACCGTTAGAGTATCCCTGTGTCTGTACATATGTTTCTGACTTACTGTTGTCTGTATAGGCCACGTCTCCTGCAAGTTCCATCAATGTTTCAAGATTTACCGTACCATCCAACAGCACCTTTCCCTTTCTGGTCAGTGCTCCCACAGTGGTGGTATTTCCATCTGCTGTTGTAATATTTTCATCTGAAGTCACACCATAACGATCCATGCCTACCACAGAACGGAGAGTTGAATTCAGCGAAAGACCCCAGGTAACATTAGCTACATCCTGTCGCGTTAAATAACTATCTCCATATACTTTCAGTGGATTTGTATCATCTGCAGTATAAGTTCCAATATCATTATTCATCTTAGTTTTATCATAATTCACATAAGAAGTCGTATCATGCGAAAAAATAACACTTCGACCTGACTGGATATATTCCAGTATAGCCTTCACCTGCCCATTTTCATTCGGTATATCCTGATATACATCGGCAAAACCAATAATCAACATCTGCTGGCTGTCAAGCTTGTTTTTCATATCTTCATATGTCATATTTCCTATGTCCGACACCATAAGCTGCTCGATTTTTAAATCGAAATCAGAAACTTCAGACAACAGTTTTTTTAATGTTGTATCACTTTCCAGATCATTCGCAAGATTCCATGTACATGCATTCTTTTTTTGCTGACCAGCTGAATTATAACTGTCCGGTACCAACTGAAGAACATTGATCTGCTGCTTTCCATCTTTCTTCTGCTGTTTTGCATAACCCGTCTCAGACACATGAATATATGAATTTCTGTTACTGCTGAGCACAAGCTTCCAGTTGATTACCTTATAATAATCTGATGGTATCTTTCTGATCAGCGTATACTTTTTACCAATTTTCAGCTCATACTGCCCTTCTGAATTTCTGGAAAGAACATTTCCTGATTCATCCTGAATCTCAATATATTTCTGCTGATTTTCCTTTTCGGACATATTTCCATCAAAATTCAGATCCATATAAAGTCGACAATCATAAGTGGTCGACGCCGGAGCAACATCAGAATTATTTGTAATCTTAAAGACATATTTCAACTGGCCATCGGTTATATATCCATACTTCTTACCGTCATTTTCAGTACCTTTTTGGCCATCAGTACCCGCTGCACGTTCTACCTCTACTGGTTTCTCGTCAAATTCTATCTGCGGTTTTGCAAGATTCATATAAAATTCCAGAGCACTGTCTGTTCCTGCCTGATCACGTGTCATCACATTATCATATTTCAGGGCATCTGTCAGAAACTGATAATACCATGAGGATGCACCCACCTCAGAAAAGTCAACACTGCTTTCGCTTACAAGTCCATTTCCCAAAACGACCGGATATCCGCTTTTTACAAAATTCATAAGCTCTGTATACTGCTGTTTTGTTATATCGTTTCCAGAACCTCGATAGTATCCGGCCCCCTTTTCACTATATTTTCTATATGATTCAAATCGGTTGCCATCTTCAACCACGCCGCCATTATAATTCCAAATTTTTCCTTCCCACCGTGTACCATCATAGTTCCTGTAATAATCAATATCCAGAATGCCAAGCAACTTGCTCAGAAGAACCTCAGTGGGCTTTCCACTGGAAGGCCACTGTAACAGTTTTCCTTCTCCCACATGCGTATATCGAAGTTTGCCGGCACCTGTAATAAGATTATCTGTGTTATTGTACTCATTACGGTCGCTGATATAGATCAGGTCATATTCTGAGCCAATATCATCAATATGACCGACAAACTCCGATGCCGTCATCCTGGTTATCACAGCTGATGCATTGACTTTATTATCATCTGACGGATTTCCATACAGAACACTGAATTCTGCACAGGATGCCATGTTCTGTGACGAATTTTTCTCCGTATCAGTAAATGATATTTTCATTTTTTTTACTGAATGATATGTTTCAGCAAACTTGA
>CAVFJK010000153.1:0-13842 GCA_963622815.1 Ruminococcus bicirculans (ex Wegman et al. 2014) | reverse complement strand
CTGTAATACTAACATTTGCGCTAAAAGTTTTTGTAGTTCCATCATTGAATGTGAGCTCCGCTGTGTATGTTTTCAGAACTCCATTTTTACATCCGTCCGTATTATTATTTAAATCGTTTCTGGGTGTATAAGAAAATCCTGTTATCTCTTCTGGTTCTGTAAAGGTTGCCTCAATATAATGTACTCCACCATTGTCATGCTTATAATCCGTATCTGTATTTTGCCATGCAAAGTCCCAGTATGTATTGTTATTACCATCCTCCAGCTTATCTTTTCCATTTCCATTATGATAACAGCAGACACTTATTGTATCTCTCGCCTTTCCATTTACCCATGACAGTATATCGTCATTTGACAGATCCGCTGATGACAGTTTATCTGGTGTGATCTCAAGTACGTTGATCTGTTCTTTCCCTTTAATCACTCTCTTATATTTATAGTTTATGATATACTCTATCGCTCTTGCCTGGGAGATTTCACGACTCAGGGGATCGAGTGTATCGTTTGTGGCATCGGTCGAACTTCCATCTGTGCTGACATCTGTATTTCCATCAGACACATCTGCGGAGCTGTCGCTGCTCTGGGAGGTATCATTCGTTCCGCCCAGTGCACGGTATTTATTCTCGCTTTCTATGTACTTCAGGATTTCCTCGAATCCCAGGGCTTTCTCGGATGCTTCGTAGTTGTCGTCTTGATTTGCGTTGTCATTGAAGTTTGTATGGAAATTTACGTTCAGAAGCTGTAACTGCACCGTGGTATCTTCGTCAAGGTTATTTTTGAAAAAATACACATATTTATTGACGTAATGTCCGTCTGTATCTGCTGATGTATCTTTGACAAAATCTGTCCGCATGCTTTCACTCAGTGAATTCGCCACACCATCTTTTGCATTGTTGATGATGCATGGGATGGTGTTTGTGGTAACTGCATCTTCAAGGGCTTTTGCCATCTCAGTGCTCAATTTACCATTTACATAGATCAGGTCATATTCTGAAAGAGCATCCTCTAACGTACCTGCATCATCCGTGGAAACACCATCTCCGGCGGAATCGGTACTTTCTTCCTCTATGCTGATATCTGCCTGTGCGTCAACATCTGCTTCATCATTGTTTTCGGCACTATCATCCGCATCCTGTATACTGCTCTCACTTCCGGTTTCTGTAACATCTGTGTCATCCGAAAATTCTGCTTCCGTATCGCTCTGTGTTGTATCTGACCCATTCTCCCCAACAGAATCTACATCTTCTTCTGTACTGTCATCCACTGAAATTTCGCTGTCATCAGCCTGGCCTGCTGCATCTGTATCTGAACTCTCTGATTTGGATGGCTCTGCATAAACAGCCTCGAGAGAACTTCCGGCTGAACCAGCATTCATCGTATCAACCTGAATATTGAAGTTTTCAAATTCTCCGTCTTCATCATCGGTGGATGCCTTTGGCTCAAGGTGGAATACATATTTCTTAAACCAGTCGTTATTTGTATAACCGCCTTTATAATATATATGGTCTACCTGGACCTTCTGCGCATCTGCACTCTCATCCGGCACAAAGTCATAATCTCCTGTACCCGGTGTCAGTGTATAGCTGGCATCAGAAATATAATAAGTAGCAATATTTGTATCATCAGTCTTAATATATATATTTGACTGATCCTGATAATTGACATAATACCATCCGGTGAATTTATATCCGGTACTCTGGTCAGTACTCTCCTGACAGCAGAAGTATACAGCACTGACACGATAGTAATAATCATATCCAAGGCTTTCCGGAATCTTCTGGATATCCTGATAGGAAACCGGCTGACGTCCTGTCACTACTGTAAGGGGATATTTTACCGCTGTTCCATCAGCTGTTACCATATAGTAATAATACTGGTCATTTTCCAGCACGATGTCACCATCATTTCTTTCAGTATTGCCTTCTATCTCCGTCTGCTTCTGCTTCACATACGCAAGTGTACCAAGCTTTGTATATTTATAATATGGAAAAACATTGATCTGTTCGCTGACATAGATATATGGATTTGACTGGCTTTCCGGATTTTCGCCTGTAGTATCAGGAGAAACCTCTTTACCATTTTCATCAGTAACTGTGTCTCTACTTCGAACATTCGCTATACTGTTCGCCAGCTCTGTGCTTCCAACCGTTTCATCAGTAGAAGTTGTTTCGCCCTCTGAAACATCTCCGGTGCTGTTGCCTGAGCCATCGCCTGTATCTGCGATCTCGCTTCCGCCGCCTGAGCCATCATTGCTGAAATCGTCCACCACATCCACAGCATCGCCTGTTCCGGCATCCTCTGTGCTGACAGTAGCTTCATCTGTTTCCTCATCAGCAAAGTCGGAACCAAAATCTGAACCCGAATCCGCTCCCGAATCCGCTGAATCTGCTCCACTCTCTGATACATCCCACTCATCGCTGTCTGTATCGGAAGCTGCATCTACAGTACTGTCAGAAAAACTGTTTTCAAAGCTGACATCACTGCCTGTCTGCACATCCGAGGCAGCACTCTGCGAGGAAGTGTCTGATCCAAATTCTGCCTGTGTTGATTCTTCTTCTGTACCTGATGCAGTATTTATACTCTCACTGTCTCCCACATCGCCAGCGGAGAAGTCCGGTGTCTCTGCAATCTGAGAAGTACTGTTACCGTATATCTTTCTAACTGCCGACTCATCCCTTGTCGTGTTTTCACCCGGAAATGTATAGGTATTATTTTGAATATTCGCTACAATTACCGACGTAAGATCTTCATATACGTTTTCATACAGTCCGAAATATCCGTTATCCGGATCATATTCTTTTGCAAGTGTATTATTCTCCCCTGCTGCAAGATTGTCATTTATTGTCTGATTTGTCACCGATTCAAAATCCAGATCATATGAACCACGGCTGTCTTCATCACTTTCGGAAAAATAAAAATTCTGGATATTTTCGCGGTATAATTCTTTCGAACTATCTACTGTCTTTCCCGTGATCGGATAATATTCCTGTTCGCCCTTTGTGTAATCACCGGTATGTGATGCATTTTCCTCGTACTGGCCATTGACCTCAACTTCGTCGGTTCGGGATTTATTTCCGGTCGGATCTGTAAAGTCAATCCTTGTCCAATCGCTTTCACTCTCCGATGATGACAGGAAATATTTTTCTTCATAATTGGAATAAGAGACCGGAACATCATCGCCGGAAAATCCACTTGCAGAGCGAATCCCCGTTGAAGCAGACGTATCAATATGGCCGTCTGAATTCAGCCGCACATTCGAAGCAAACTCCTGTCTCAGTTTTGCAGTCGGCAGTTTTTTCAGTCCCTCTTCAAGACTTGAAAAATGCATGGTCTGTGTATCTCCGTTTTCATCCTGATACTGCCATGTATACAGCTTAATATATGGTTCCTGACCGGAAACATAATATCCGATCTCCGCGTCCGCGCTGTTATTCACCAGCTCCAGTATCCGGAACGGCTTCTCACTGGAATTTTCATCCACGATCGTCTCTATACCCGGCATCATCTCTGCCGAAGCCTGCACCGACAGGCTTGTCTGGATCAGTGTCCCGATTCCCAGTACACCTGCCGCCACAACTGCCGTACCGGAAATGAAAATTTTCCTGTGTTTTATTCTCATGCTATATCTGTCCTCCTGCATCTGTAGAACTGTTCTGTACTTTTACTGTATTTTTACTGTATTTCTGAGGGTTACGCTGTGAAGTGTCTTAATCTCTTTTGTTCCTCTTTTTATGCCTAACTGGAAACGGACAATCTTATCTGAGGCAGCCTTTGATACATCTGCCTGAAAATCTGTAATCCCTTCTGCCAGGACACTGCCCGATGGTCCAGATGGCACACTGTCCCTCGTATTCTGGCTGTAATAGATTTTCTGTTCCGAGCTGCTCCAGTACAGGAAATCATATCTATAACCGGCTGAACCACTGTCTCCCGAACCTGTGTCTCCTGAATTGCTCTTATTACATATGATAAGGACTTTGTCCCCTGTACCGGAGTCTCCGTCTATATCATTTGTGATAGCTCCGCCTGAGGCACTTTGATAATCAATACTGTAATTTGCATCGATAATCAGGTCTTCGAGGCTGTCCGCTGTCTCCTGTGCCTCCATCTGCGCCTTCGCACTGTTCGATGTGCTCCGGTATGTATTTGAACCGGTACCTATGAATGTCAGGATCACACCGGAAAATATCGCAATGATCGCCACCGTGATGATCAGCTCGATCAGTGTAAAGCCTCGGTTATTATTCTTCCGTCTTTCTTCTGTCTTTCGCATAGAGTACCAACCTCCGTCACAATCGTTACTTTTCTTCCGGCAAAAGCCATCCGGTAATCTCTTCTAATTCCATCCGGATGTAACAGTATACTTTCCGGTATCCTTTATCAGGCTGATCGTCTTGTATCTTCGACCACCTTTTATCGTAATTGAAGTACAGTAAGCACCATCTCTTTTTAATGGAACATCTTTACCTGCCCCAAGATCACTTAAAATCTCATCCTGCGAGATCACACTATCCTGAATCGGCAGGAATGCCCCTGTTGCCCGGTCGTAGGTGATGATCAGACTGTCTCCCTCTGCCATGACATGTTCCATACTGTCTGAATCGGTATAAGTGATAATGGTTCTCGCCGGAGCGATTTTTTCCGGCTGATCCTGTTTTACATTGGATGTACTCTCGACTTTTCCTCTGTCGAGATAATAGCTGATATAATATCCGTCGGATTTTTTCTCCAGCATCATCTCACCTACAAGGCGGTTGGACGCTTCTGTCTTCGTCCTGTCCAGTGCCGCTGTGATGGAATTCGCGGCACGGTTTACCCGAAATCCCAGTATAGAATCCAGAGAAGGAATGGCAATACCCAGAAGAATCGTAAAAATCGCCACTACAATAATCAGCTCCACAAGCGTGAAACCTTTATTTCTTATATCGCGTGTTTTTTCCATCCTTCTCACCTCTCTTTACTCTTTTCTCCAGTTTTCATAGCTTACACAGTCTGCAGCACTGTAGGAATCTGAGCTGCTGTCATCAGACTTTGTTGATGTAGAATTTCCAAGGACATATTTATCTCCATCCCAGAAGAAATCCTGTGCTTTTACTGCTTTTTCTGTATCACTCGCATTATTGATCTGTGACTGGAATACCTTCGCAGCCTCCAGTGGGGAGGATTCCAGAGAAGCTCCTGCTTTTAGTGTCAGGGTTCCTTTTGTCATAATAATTCCCTTAAAGCTTACGCCTTCCTCGATCACAACATCTCCGGTACAAACTACCAGCCGGAGATTCTCTGCCAGAGTTTGATCAATTTCAAGAGTCTCACCTGTACCATTCACGGTAGTATTTCCATCTCTGAGAGTACAGCTTCCGCCATTGTGGTACATGATTGCCTGAAGGCTGCCATCTTCTGGACTGGCGGTAAAGACATATTTTAAATCGCCAGCATTAGCATTACCTCTAACGAATTCAACCATCTTCTGCTCGTTGACCAGGTTATCATACACACTTCTACTGCTGTCTGTCTCATTATGTGTAACCTTAGTTCCGTTTTTTTCCCATCCTTCATCAACGCTTGTATTAAGCAGATCATAGCTGGAGATCATCTTTCTGTTCAGTGCATACCAGCTGTTCTGATATCCGATCTGCTCCTGTACCAGCTTACTGTCAGCCGCTGCATCCGTATCTGTTGCTGCCTGAAGGGAACTGGTATCTGTACTTCCGTCATAGGTCAGGACATTTCCTCCTGTTACATAACGGAGATAGGAATCTGCATCCTTCACGCTGATTCCATTCTCGTCTCCACTGAAATAGAAGGAAAGGTACTTATCCATATTTTCTTTTGCATCCTGATTTACTGTCAGGTAATTCTGAAGGAATGCTGCCGCATTTGCCTCACTTGTAAAATTCAGATAAAAATACACATAGCTTGTTCCGCCCGGCTCATTGTAAAAAACTGTCTGAACCGGCTTATTCTGGTCAACTCCAAGTTCGCGAAGCGTTTTTCCGCCCCAGGCTTCCACCGGTATGTCCATCTGAATCAGTATGTTATTTGTATCACTGATTCCACTAAATGAGCTCTGATATGTATTCGCATCCATCGGATTCGTAAAGCTTCCACTCGTTCCAAGCAGTTCGGACGGGAGCAGGTATGCAAGCTGTGTACCTTTTACCGTAATGCTCTCACCTGTCATAACATCACTTGCATTTGTTTTTGTACCTTTTACTTTTGAGCTTGCGATATAGTTTTTGCCTGCGAGCATCAGCTTCTGCACATTCGAAAGATCCAGTGTTGTATTCTTGCCATTGATAACAATCGCACTGCTGAGATCAGCCCCGGTATTTCCATTTTCTTCATAGATTGCCTTGAAATAACATGCAGCATTCAGTGCTGATGTGACCGAACCGAATCCGTAATAATTTCCTGCGATCATTATGTTATTGTTCTTTCCCGAAACCGTAAGGTCATCTGCAAAATATGTCGTGCCCTCCAGCTTTACTTCTTTGCCGGAATCTACGTCCAGCCCCTTCGCCCAGAGGTTCACGCCCGAAGCACTTGAAAAGCTGCTTCCATTACCTACATTAATCTTACCGGCACATACTACTTTATCTCCGGATTCGATATTAAGTGTCGCATTTTTCTGTACATAAATACTGTGTGCGGAACGTGCTCCGTCTGCTGTATCTGTCTCTCCGACTTTACTCTTGGGAAGAAGCCCTGCATAAATACTTCCCTGAATTGTGGATGTACTGGTCATATCTCCCTCACAGACGATTCCGGCATCAGCCACAACGATCATGTTCATCAGGTCCGGAAGTGTGGACGGTGTCGGGAACTGTACATCCGGCACATCGAGGCGGATATCTGTCTCGATGATCGCTGCACGGCCCTTTGAATCAACATAGATCACCTTAAGATTTTTGAGAAGCACACTGCCCTTCTCATCTGCTGTATCAGAAGATTTGTTTACACTCATTTCAGGACTGCTGCCTGAAGGATTTGTGATGACAAGGGATTCTTTACTCTCATCAAATACAGAGGTATCATTCAGAATATCCACATAACTGATAAGCTTTTTCAGACTGTACTGCTTAGTATCCTTATCAGATGCTGCCAGTCTTTTTTGCAATGCTTTAAGAAATAACTCCTCAAACTGCTTCTGGCGCTGTTCGTCCATCGTCGCATCCTGCGAGCTTTCTTTACTGTATGACTCCAGAACCTGTGTATAGGCTGTGGACATGGCTTCGCCCACGTCCTCCTGAAGTCCTGTACGGATCTCCTCCAGTGCACGCTCTGCTGTATAAAAAGCATCTTTTCCCTTCAGTCCCGTGATCTTCATGTTAAAATTTGAAATCGCAATATAAAGGATCAGCATTCCCAGTATCGCTACAAAGGAAACTGCGATCAGAACTGTAAAGAGGGAAAATCCTCTGTTGTTGTCTTTACGGTCTTTCATGATAACTCTCCCGAAAAAATTAATCGTCGCTGTGATTTTGCAACTGATCGTAACTGTTCAGTACACTCACAGTTACTAATCTTCTTTTGAACCCTCCAGAGATGCGATCAGGTCACTGTCCGGAAAGTTCTTTGCAGCAGCACCTGCTTTGTAGACATCTACCTTTACGGTATAAATGCGGTCTTCGCTTTCTCTGTCATCCAGACTGTTACAGTCCAGAATCTTCTTTGCAGAATTTCCGCTGACCTTCAGTCCACTGGCTCCACTGGTATTCACCGCCTGATACGTCAGTGTCATCTGATTGATCTTCAATCTTGATGAAGTCTGATCCCCTCCTGCTTCTGTTCCGCTGATATCATAATCAAGATTTGTGCGGAGTTTTGTCACTGCGCGGTAGAGTCCCGGGTTTGTGTTCCAGTTTGTCTTTCCTCGCTCAGCCGGATTTTCTTTGATCGTCAGTGCCATACGGTATCTGCTTTCCTGATCATGGGTCGGCTTACTTTCTGTATCTGTCCCGTCTTCATCAGCCTGCTTGCTGACATAGAGATTAAGTTCATAATTGATGCTGTTGTCAAAGACGATCTGATCGTATGGATTGACACTGCTGGTCGAATTATAGTTCGGATAATAAAAAACAAAGATGTTTTTCAGATTTTCACCTGCATCGGAGCTGTAAAAGGTAGTTTCTCCGGTATCTATAATGCTTTCTTTCTGTTTGTCAGACGTAGTATATTCATTATTCAGATAGGATGAGTACTTTTCATTGATCCACTTCCACGGATCCAGTGTACGGGATGCCACTGCCTTTACCGTACCGTTGTTTTCTTCTACACGAATTGTCAGTGTCTTGACGGAATGGGTATAAATATCATCTCGAATTCTCTGTATTTCTGCTTCCGTTTTGCCCGTAAAACTACTGTTAAACCACTGTGTCATCTGCTGTGCGAGGTTATCTTTGTTCACATCCTGTTCTTCGATCAGCAGTGCATTTGTCTTGCTGTCAATTTTGGATATGTTCGGCATTTCATAATCATTCTTGCCTGTTTCCGTATTCGTGGATGTTTTCTTCTTGTATCCGGATGTTTTGCTTCCGTCAAAGGTGACCAGTGCGTCAAAACTCTCTTTGTCATTCTCTATATTTGTCAGCTCAAAATAATATTTTGAAGCGTTTTCTCCTGATGTTCGCGGATTGAATTCATATGTTTTTCCACCGTCTTTTGAAATAACGGAGGCGGTCACTTTGGATTCATCAAGGTCTTCCCTGTATCTGACAACCGGATCGTAACTGGATCTGCTGCTGTCTGCTTTGTCCGTTGTGCGGATCACTTCGCTGATCCCGAGACTGCCGGTCTCTATCCTGGATCTCTGTGAATTCAGAAAGGTAAGTCTGGTCGTGTTTTTCACACTGTCCACCGGATAATTAAATGCCAGTGAAACCTCCTCGAAGCTTTTTGCCTTGATCTCTTCCATGATATTCTGAGCAACTGTAGTCGCCTCCAGATATGTGCCGGACTTACGGTTGATCCGACCGGAGATCACAAATGCCTGAAGGAGAACTGCTGCCGTGATCGCAAAGATCGCAACTGCAATGATGATCTCGATCATACTCATTCCGGCATTGCGGCGGCAGACCGGCATTTCTTCCTGATCTGTATAAATTTTATATACCGGACGGCTGTCCTCATTCTTCTTCATCCTGCTGCTCCTCTCGAATATAGTTACAAACGATCTTAACTGTTCAGTACCCTCGCAGTTACAAACGATCTTTATATAGACAGATAGAGGGGCTTAATAATTCCCCTCTAACATACACACCTATTCATTACTGTGCCTGCTCTTCAGCAGCTGCAGTCTCATTCTGCGTTTCTGCCCCTTCCTGACCATCTGTGTTCTGACTGTCACTGCCATCTGCGGACTGTTCTGTACTCTGTCCGTCTGTTGTCTCTTCTGCGGCAGCTTCCTCACCATCTGTACTCTGGGCGGTCTGCTCGATCGTTCCGAAAATATTGTCTGTTCCGTATGTGGTTTCACCTGCATCCGGCTCTGAGTATGTATTATCTGTTCCGCTCATCGAGAACATATTTACAATGATCGTACCGGTCAGATTTCCTGTAGAGGTATCATAAGATGCACTTACATCATCAAGCGTCATTCTTCCGGTCTGCTCTGCAATATAGGTCACTGCTTCCTTCAGACCTGCGTATGTGCCGCTGAACTGCAGTGTCACCCGGGTGCGGTAGAGAACCGGAGTCGCTGAAGCACTGCTCTGATCTGCCACAGCTGCATCAGAAGCATCCTGCAGCTCTTCCTCTGCCTTGCTGTCTGTGCCCTCGATATCGTCGATCTGCTGCTGTGTCTGCTCGTTTGCCTGCTCGGACAATGTCTGATCATCGGTCTGTGAAAGCTCTTCTTCCGTGCTTCCGTCAACAGATGCAATGAATTCTTTCTCACCAAGTCCGACATTTGTGATCTGGAATCCGAGATCATTTTCCATGTTGCGGGCAAGTACGATTCCATCTTCCGGTCTTATGTCTGCCGGGAATTTTGCTGTATAATCACTGATTTTTTCCTGAATGGACGCTGTTTCACTCACATAGAAATCCTTATCTGCTGCGAGGTCAAGCAGCTCCTGCAGACGCTGTTCCAGCGGTGCATTTGCTTCCTCTATCTGAGCTGCTGCCTCCATCTGCGGACGGTATCCGAAGAACCATCCCAGAAAAAATACAAGAATGCCGATAAACATCAGCAGTAATTTTTTGTCACGCATCGACAAATTCATGGTCCCTGTGCCTCCTTATTCTGTCGTATCATCCAGTGGGGCCGGATCTGCATAGGTACAGATCACGCTCATGGATACGGTACCGTCATCTCCCTCGTCCAGTCCTGTAGTGGTAACTGTGGAAAGGCTTTCGAAGGTACGAAGCTGCATCAGAGTATTCGCAGCCGCGGATTTGCCCGAAACTCTCATTGAAAAGCTTACCTGCGTCCCCGTCGAACTGAAGGTGTCAACAACAATATCAGACGGCATCTTCTGCTCCATCTCCTCGAGGAAGGTTTTCAGCCCTTCATTCGGTGTATTGGTATATCCATACATTTTTTCGTAATTTTCATAATTTGCTTTCGCACTGGTATATGTATTGTAGATCTGCTCAACAGAACTTTCTTCACTGATCCGCTCATTCAGGTGATCCTTAAGATGCTGCTGATAGAGATGGCTTGCCACACCTGCACCGGTCAGTACCGCACCTGCGATCACTCCAACAGAACAGATCAGGACGGCACCTCTTAAGGATTCTTTGTTCTCCTTCTTTTTTCGGGTAGTTTTTTCCATCAGATTCAGACCGGAACGCATTCCCGCAAAGGTCGAAGCATACAGGTAAAGTCCCTCTTGCTCCGGAAAATCCGGATGCACACAGCCTTTCAGGGCATAAACGATCTCGATATTCTGTCCCAGCTCATTTGAGAGCAGTCTCCTGACTCCCTTCATGCCTGCACCAAGACCGCAGATCTGAACGGAAGTAAAAGAGACATCGGTATTTCGGGAAATATAGTAATCCATGATCCTGGAAATATTTCCGATCATGTAACGGAAGCTTTCGGTCACTTCGGCTTTGGCATTCTCCAGCCGCTCAACCTCCGGATCAGTATCTGTATGACCCTCCGAGTTCAGCGTATCATGCACACATCTTTCGGTGTAAAGCACATTGATCGCCTCCGGCTGTGTCAGGTCTTCACCAAATACCGGGAACGACCGTACAGTCTCGATGACACTGTCCACACCGTAATTGATATTTCTCTGCAATGCGAGATCACCGTCTTTGACAATAATGATGCTCGTGAAATCACATTCCATCTTGATCAGCATGTGTATGCCGTCCGCAAAGGTATTCTTCACTGCGGAATAAACGCTGTCTCCGGTATATCCGATCCCGACCATGCTAAGACCGGCAACATCAGCCATTTCACTGAGTGCTGCAGAGACCGCGGTCGGTGCCGCATAGACCATCAGATGATACTGCCTTACCATTCCGATACCTTCCTGCTCGGAATTTTCCACATCGATGATACTGTATGAGATTACATAATTTGAGATATCGATCGGGAAATAATCTGTCGCATTTTCCTGAATGATACTCTGTATCCTATCCTTCTTCACATATGGAATGCGTACTTCTCTGCTGGCGATCCTCGAAGAACCTGACACAAAGAATGTTTTCTTCGTCTTAATCTCATGTGCTGCCAGTTCTGTTTTCAGTAGATTACCAAGGCTTCTGGTGTCTCGTATCTGTCCGTCATCCACTGCCCCCGGCGGTACAGGAATCACGAAGCAGCGATAAATATGCTGTCCACGTCCGTCCACCTCAGTCACACGCAGCTGTGCTGTATCGATTTCTATGTTTAAGAATTTTGCCATTATCCGGTTTCCTCCATTTTGTCGGTTATGATCGGCATTCAGTTACAAAAATATGACTTCCGTCATCTTATGGAATGTCGCTGTCTGCTTCATTCGCAACGATCGCAGAATACATATTTTTATAACTGAAAACAAAATGATCCGTTTCCATTTACAGTAACTTTCGTTTTCAGTTATAAAGCAGCTGTCACAGACCAAGTAGTCCGAGATACCAGCTGATCCATGAATTTCCCCACAGTGCGGCAATAAAGATGCCCGCCGAAAGATACGGTCCCATTGCCAGCATATGGCCGACACCGCTCACCTTAATGCGGATCACATGTACCACAGAACCAATGATGCATCCAAGCAGAAAAGCAAGAATGATAAGCTTCCAGCCAAGGATCAGTCCGCAGGCTGCCATCAGCTTCACATCACCGCCGCCGATCGCTCTGCCACCGCTTACCAGAAACAGGATTTCCAGGAAAGCACTCACACAAATCAGACCGATCAGGTGGGAAATGAGATTACCTCTGTCGAGCCAGGTGGCTGCGACTCCAATAAGAAGCAAAAATACATTGATTCCAAAGGGAATTTCATAAGTGCGCCAGTCAATAAGACTAAGGGTCAGCAGCGCTGACACCATTAAGCAATACAACAGGCTGACCCATGTCAGTCCATTGACCACACATACCAGTACATAAAGAATACCATTGAGGGCCTCTATGATCGGGTACTGCGCAGAAATTTTAGTTTTACAATTACGACATTTACCTCCCAGTACGATCCAGCTGAATACCGGAACCATGTCATACCACCGCAGCTTCCCCCCACAGGTCATGCAGTGGGAGGGAGCCGTAATGATGGATTCATGCAGCGGAAGCCTGTAGATACAGACATTCAGGAAGCTGCCGATCACAATTCCGAATATAAAGATTACGATGTACGGGATAATGTCAAGGAAAAGAAGCATAGGGAATTCCTTTCAGGGGGATTATTCAGTTACCTTTTTACTTTCAGAATATTCAGCAAAAGTTGTTGGTGTAAGTGTTACTTTTACACCACCGTCTGCATCAATTGTAAATTCAGCTTTCGGATCTGTAGTGCCCCACTGTTTCGATTTTAATGCAATATTTTCATAGTTAGGAACATACTCTTTTAATGCATTTTCAATAGGCTTATTTACAGTATCCTTATCTGTAACTGTGACACCTGTGGCAGATAATGTAATGCTTCCAGTAGTTTCTTTATTTCCTCCAGCTTTAGTTCCCTGATCAACGGCATAAACCTGAACAGCTTTTACCATTTCGTTCATATTGTCAACATCCGCGGATTTTCTTGATTTCTCAACATATTTTGTATACTGAGGTGCAAGAAGTCCTACCAGGATTGCAAGGATAGCAACTACGATTACCAGTTCTACCAGTGTAAAACCTTTGTTATTTTTCTTTTTGTTTAAAAGCTTAAACATACTTCTGTCTCCTTACTTTTAGTATTTCATCGGACAGTCGTATTCGATTTCAAACAAAAGAATTGTTATGCATTCATCAAAAGGTTGAACAATAACACGGCTTCGAGCGAGAACAAACACATAATTTGTTCTACATCACTTTTAACTTATTCTGCTGAGGTTTTACCATATGTTTCAAAGTCGGATGGTGTAGTGGATGTTACAGTTACCCCACCATCTTTATCGATAGAAAGTTTAACTGTAGGATCATCTGACTTTGTTCCCCACTGTTTAGATTTTTTTACAATCTTTTTCCAGTTTGGTACATACTCATTAAATGCTTTTGCCTCTGTAGAAGTATTGGCAAAATCAGCACTTTCTCCCTGCACACCATTATCTGTTAATTTGATTGTAATTGTAGTTGCTGTATCACCAGTCTGAACAATTGCATTATCTACAGCATACACATGAATGGCTTTTACAAGTTCATCCATATTATTAACATCCGCGGATTTTCTTGATTTCTCAACATATTTTGTATACTGAGGTGCAAGA
>CAVFJK010000152.1:1590-4828 GCA_963622815.1 Ruminococcus bicirculans (ex Wegman et al. 2014) | reverse complement strand
CAGTAATTATATGGCTTTCAGCCAGTTCACACGGCACAGCTGTGAATAATATAGGATAAATGTGTATTTCATGACAGTGTAAATGAGTTTCTGGAAATTGCCGGAGATTATGACGGATTTGTATTCGGAACACCTGTCCACTGGGGTGGAGCCTGTGGAGGAATTACATCTTTTATGGATAGAGTTTTTTATGCGGACCTTAATGGAGGCGGAAATCGTTTTCTCCTGAAACCAGCAGCGGCAGTCATGTCAGCAAGAAGAGCCGGTACCACAGCAACATGGGATCAGATGAATAAATATTTTGGTCTGATGCAGATGCCGATCATCACTTCAAGATACTGGAATATGGTACATGGTGCAACTCCGGAACAAATAAAACAGGATCTGGAGGGAATGCAGGTAATGCGGGTGCTTGGAAACAATATGGCATTTTTCCTGCATTGTAAAAATGTTGCATTGAAGATGGGAATCTCTGTGCCAAAACAGGAACCGATGGTATTTACGAATTTTATACGAGATTAATATAGATCATAGATAAGAAACGGTCATCCAAAAGGGTGGCCGTTTTCAAATATTCGCTTATCCCCGAATTACAATTCCTGGAACAATGACTGGAACATTTTTTTGTTTTCAATTTTGCAGATCAGGTAGTATGTTACGGTTGCTTCTGTGTCAGAAATTGGAACATAGACCCTGCCTGACGGAGTTTCCCTGAACTTTTCAGAAAGGTCAGTGACAAATGATGGGAGAGAAGAAGGGATACGTCCGATTATACGATGTGTATAAGTAGTGTGAAAAAAATAAAAAAGTGGATAACTGAAAAAATGGGAAAAAACTACTATGGGAAGAGAAAGAAAATAAATTTATTCGTCACCCCTGAATAGTCTCTTTTTTGCTTGAATTCCCCATGTAAACCATATATAATAGGAATACTGTGAAGAAATTTCCTTATGTCTCGGATACTACCTGTAAACAGAGACAGAATATTTCTTCATGTAACCTGTTATATATGAACCTTCGAAAGGAAAACTATGAGAAAACTAGCATTACGCGATGAAATACTCCTGCAGATCGACAAAGCTGCGCGTTATATCGGCGGGGAGGTCAATGCAGTTATGAAGAACAAAGGCGATATAGATATCCGGTTTGCGATGGCGTTCCCGGATGTGTACGAGATCGGTATGTCAAATCTTGGCATGATGATCTTATATGATATGTTTAATAAAAGAGACGACGTATGGTGTGAGCGTCTTTTTTCTCCATGGACGGATCTGGACAAGATCATGCGTGAGGAGAAGATTCCACTCTTTACGCTGGAGTCTCAGGACCCGGTGAAGGAGTTTGATTTCCTTGGAATCACTCTTGGATATGAGATGTGTTATACAAACGTGCTCCAGCTTCTGGACCTCAGCGGGATCGCACTTTTGTCAGCGGAACGCGAGGAGAATGATCCAATCGTAATCGGTGGTGGTGCCTGTGCGTATAATCCGGAGCCACTGGCAGAGTTTTTTGACCTCTTTTATATCGGAGAGGGAGAGACAGTCTATGACGCTCTGTTTGACGCATATAAGACAAATAAGAAAGCCGGCGGCAGCAGGCAGGATTTCCTTCTGAAAGCTGCACAGATTCCGGGAATCTACGTGCCGTCTCTCTATGAAGTTACTTATAAAGAAGATGGTACGATTAAATCTTTCCATCCAACACGCGAAGGCGTACCGGAAAAAGTAGAAAAACAGCTCATCATTGACATGGATAAGGATTACAACAATCTCGAAGCGCCAGTCGTTCCGCATATCAAGGCGACACAGGACCGTGTAACTCTGGAAATCCAGCGAGGCTGTATTCGAGGATGCCGTTTCTGTCAGGCAGGTATGATCTACCGCCCGACAAGAGAACGTGATGTAGAAAAGCTGAAAAGCTCAGCAAGGACCATGCTTCAGAAAACAGGACATGAGGAAATTTCCTTAAGCTCTTTGAGTTCCAGTGATTACAGTCATCTGAAAGAGATCGTAAATTTCCTGATCGATGAGTTCCGCGAGGAGGCGGTTAATATTTCTCTGCCATCCCTTCGAATCGATGCCTTCGCCCTGGATGTTATGAGCAAGGTACAGGATGTCAAGAAGAGCAGTCTGACTTTTGCTCCGGAGGCAGGTTCCCAAAGACTTCGTAACGTTATCAATAAAGGACTTACCGAAGAAAATATCCTGCACGGTGCCAGCGAGGCCTTTAAGGGCGGCTGGAATCAGGTAAAACTTTATTTCATGCTTGGCCTTCCTACTGAGACAGAGGACGACATGAAGGGCATTGCTCATCTGGCACAGAAGATTGCAGAAACTTATTATGAAACCGTTCCGAAAGAACAGAGAAAAGGAAAAGTTCAGATCAATGTCAGCACTTCCTTCTTCGTACCGAAGCCGTTCACTCCATTCCAGTGGGCTCCGATGTTCCGCGAAGAAGATTTTATTGAGAAAGCAAAAGTAGTCAAGAGTGAAATCCGTGCGCAGTTAAACCAGAGAAGTATCCGCTACAACTGGCATGAGCCGGATGTCACTGTTCTGGAAGGTTTCCTTGCAAGAGGTGACAGACGCTGCTCCAAGGTTATTCTCAAAGCATATGAAAAGGGTGCTCTTTATGATGCCTGGTCCGAAAGCTTTCATTACGATATCTGGAAAGAATCATTCAAGGAGACCGGTGTAGATATTGAGTTCTATACGCTCCGTGAGCGCAGCACCGACGAGATCCTTCCATGGGATTTCATTGACGCAGGCGTGACCAAGAAATTCCTGATCCGTGAATGGGCGCAGGCAAAAGCAGAAACTGTAACACCAAACTGCCGTCAGAAATGTTCCGGCTGCGGTGTTCTAAAATACAAAGGAGGTGTGTGCTGTGAAAGTAAGAATTAAATTTGCAAAAACCGGCCATATGAAATTTGTCGGACATCTGGATACCATGCGTTATTTCCAGAAAGCGATCCGCCGTGCAGAACTGCCGGTTGCTTTTTCCGGCGGATACAGCCCGCATATGATCATGTCCTTTGCAGCACCACTTGGTGTAGGTACTACCAGCCTCGGAGAATATTTTGATATGGAACTGATAGACACCGTTCCGACAAAAGAAATCGAAGAACGTCTGAATGCAGTCATGGTGGACGGCGTTTCGGTATGTTCTGCCCGTCAGGTAGAGGACGGCAAGGCAAGCACAGCCATGGCTCTGGTGGCAGCAGCCGACTACTTTGTAC
>CAVFJK010000152.1:0-1494 GCA_963622815.1 Ruminococcus bicirculans (ex Wegman et al. 2014) | reverse complement strand
CTGGAGAGAAAAGCTGGAAGGATTCCTTTCCCAGAAAGAGATTATCGTAACCAAAAAGACAAAGCGCAGCGAAAAGACCATAGACATCCGTCCATATATTTATGAGATGCATCTTGACGGAGAAGGCGTTTTCATGCAGCTTGCTTCTGCAAGCTCCAACTACACAAAACCGGAACTTGTCATGGATACCTTCCTTCGCTGGATGGGCGAGGAGCCGCTTCCGTTTGCATATATGATCGAACGCCGCGAGATTTATGCCAACAAAGGTGATGAAGAACATCTGAAACTCGTTTCTATGGAAGCATTAGGTGAAGAAGTTGAATAAGCTGATCATTACAGAAATGCTCCTTAACGAAGTTCTCTGTACCGTCTGTGCAGTCGTCAGGGACCAGAAAGTCGTAGAACTTCGTCTGGAGCCATCCGGAAAGAAAAATACTCTTAACAATATTTACGTAGGACAAGTCGAAAACATTGCCGCCAATATCCAGGCGGCTTTTGTCCGTTTAAGCGATTCCGTAAATGGCTATCTGCCGTTGAACCAGTGCGAGAATGCCATTTTCACAGACGGACGAAAACCAGATCAGCCTTTGCGTCCTGGCGACCAGCTTCTGGTTCAGATCAACCGCGAAGCCATGAAAGGAAAACTTCCTGCACTGACCGCAAACCTGAACTTTTCCGGCAAATATCTTGTCCTCACCACCGGCAACCGCAAAATAGGCTTCTCCAACAAACTTTCTAAAGAAGAGAGCAGTCTCCTGAATAAATGGCTGGAAGAAGAACGAAATCTCCCTGACCGTGGCTACGGTCTTATTGCCCGCACCAACGCCGCCGAAGCTACCAAAGAAGAATTTCTCCACGAACTGGATTTTCTGAAAAAGCAGTATGAAAAAATAGCTGTTCACGGGCGAAACCGCACCTGCTACAGTCTTTTATATGAATCAGAATCCTTTTATCTGGCAGCTGTCCGGGATATCTATACACGGGATCTTGATGAGATTGTTACAGATATTCCCGCTATTCATGAAAAAATTTCCGAGTATCTCAGTGAATTCCAACCGGATAAACTGGAAATACTGAAATTATATCAGGATAAACTGCTTCCATTATATAAGCTTTACAGTCTGGAGGGTGCGATTAATGAAGTTTGCCGTGAAAAAATCTGGCTCAAAAGCGGTGGTTTTCTTGTCATCCAGCAGACGGAGGCTTTTGTTTCAATCGATGTAAACAGCGGAAAATATACCGGAAAGAAAAAAGCAGAGGAGACTTACCGCAAGATCAATCTGGAAGCAGCTGCCGAGATTGCACGTCAGATACGATTGCGCAATCTTTCCGGAATCATTCTGATTGATTTTATCAATATGCAGAATCTGGAGCATCAGGATGAGCTTTTTCATGTTCTTCAGAAACATTTACGAAAAGATCCGGTCAAGTGCAAGGCAGTCGATATCACGCCGCTTCATATTCTCGAGATGACACGTCAGAAAGTGCGCAGAC
>CAVFJK010000151.1:1414-7288 GCA_963622815.1 Ruminococcus bicirculans (ex Wegman et al. 2014) | reverse complement strand
GCGGCTGGGGACATTTAAGACTTGAGATTGAGACAAGGGGAGAATTCCTGGAGCCACAGCGTCATGTGGTTACAGATGAAGACTTTATCGGAAGCAGTGTACAGATCAGTTATCTTGTACATGCGGATAAATTAGAGAAAGAAAATCACATAGGTGAGGTTATCGTAAGGAGCCCGTATCAGGAACTCCGATATCATGTCCTGGCATCTCGGAGTTCGCGTATCCACATTGATGTAAACAGAGAAGAAAAGAGACATAAACTTGCACTGGTGAGGGATTATCTGGAATACCAGGAAGGCAGGACGGATTTTCAGACCTGGAAAGAAAATTCCGGTTATGAGTTGAATCAGCTGCGGGAAGCAAGCTGCGAGTATCCGGAATATCAGTTCCTGGAAGCTTATATGGCCCACCTTGACGGAAAAGATGATGTGGCAAAAAAAATCCTCAAGAATTTCCATGGTAAGGAGTTCACCAGGGATGAACTGGAAACCGCGGGAATCTATCTGTATCTCTGTACAATAACAGGTCTTTATAAGGACCGTGGACAGGCTGTCTGGAAACTGCAGAACTTTTTCCGACAGAAAGAAGACAGTTTCCAGCTTCTGTGGCTGCTGCTCCAGCTGGACAGTACATATCGCGCCACTCCTTCAAAAGTACTGTTCATGATGGAAGAGCTTTATGAAAAAGGTTGTACAAGTCCGCTTCTTTATATAGAAGCATGGAAGATGATCAGTGAGGATGTTTCTCTGCTTCATCGTCTTACACCATTCTGGATGCAGGTATTCTGTTATGCAGGAAAACATGACATGCTTACCGAAGAACTGGTGATGCGTCTGGCATATCTGTCCGGATATGAGAAACATTTTTACGGAAGTCTTTATCGGGCACTTTCAGCAGGCTATGAGAAATTTGCGACCGATGATGTTCTGGAAGCAATCTGTAAATATATTATGAAAGGCGAGCCGCGTAAACCGATGTATTTTAAATGGTTTTCACTTGCGGTGAGCAGAGGATTACGTATTACAAGACTGTTCGAGTATTACGTGGAAACCATGGATATTACATACAGAAGACAGCTGCCAAAGCCGCTTCTGATGTATTTTGCCTATAATGATAATTCACTGGGAGATTCACGAAAGGCTTATGTATATGCGAGCGTGATCGCATTTAAAGAGAAAGACCCGAAAACCTACGAAAATTACAGGGATAATATGGAACGGTTTGCTTATCGCAAGCTTAGAGAGGGACAGCTTGATGAGAACTATGCAATCCTGTATCAGGAATTTCTGTTTGATCCGGTAAGTACCGAAGACGGAGAGATGATCGCTCCGAAGCTGTTTACCTGCCGTCTGTACTGCGACGACAGTAAGGTACGTCAGGTGATCGTGCGTCACAGTCAGCTGGAAAAAGAAGAGGTTTATCCGTGCAATAAAGGAATTGCCTATCCGAGAATCTATACGGATGATGCCGTGATCCTGTTCCAGGATGATAAGCAGCGCCGCTATGTTTCTACGGTTCCGTATAATCTTACGAAGCTTACAGATGAAAGTACTGCAGTAACAGAACTTCTGAACCTTGGAGTGAGAGAAAAGGGGCTTCTTCTGCATTACTGTGAGACTGCAACGCTTGATGCAGAGAATCTTGCATATTTCCAGAGTCTGGCAGAACTGGAAGACTGTACGGAGGAGTACCGGAATTCCGTGAGAAAACAGATCCTGGATTATTATGCGGCGAATGTGCATGACCAGAAACTGGACCAGTATCTTGAAAAACTGGATTTCCGTCAGTATGCACTGGTTGACCGTACGACACTTCTTGAAGTACTGATCACGAGACGAATGTTCCGTCAGGCGATGGTGATTGTGGAAGAATTTGGATATGAGGGACTGGATCTGAGCTGCCTGCTTAAAATGACCAGCCGCATGATCCTTAAGAGTGATATGGCGGAGGACGATGAACTTCTGGCTCTTGCATCTGAGGTTTATCGTAAAGGAAAGTATGATGAAGTAATCTTGCATTATCTGATGCTGTATCGTTTCGGACCGATGGATGAACTGCTTTCTATCTGGAAGAGTGCCAGAGGATTTGATATGGATACGTATGATCTGGAAGAGCGAATCCTGAGTCTTCTTGTCTTTACAGAAGATTATCGCAAAGAAGGTGAAGCCGTACTGGAATCTTATGTGAGACAATCCGGAAAAGAACGGATCACAGGAGCGTATCTTACTCTGGCTTCTTACGGTGTATTTGTCAGAGAATATACGATGAGCCCGTTTATCAGAAGCAGACTGGAATATGCATACAGCAATAAATGGCCGGTGAACATCATCTGCAGACTGGCACTTCTGCAGGAAATTTCCAGAGAAAAAGATCCAAAACCGGAATATGTGGGAATCGCGCAGAGCATACTGGAAGAGTGTGCAAAAGAAAATCTGAAATTTGCATTTTTCCGTAAACTGTCGCCGGAACTTTTAAGCCCATATCAGCTGGACGATAAAACATTTGTGGAATGCCATGCGGCACCGGGAGCAAAAGTCACTCTGTTCTACAGGCTGGACACCGGACTTGGAACAGAGTGCGAATATAAATGTGAACCTCTGAAGGAAATGTATCAGGGAATCTTTGTACGGACATTTACTTTGTTCTATGGTGAGACGCTTCAGTATTATTTCCAGATCGACCAGGGAGAAGATACGAAGAAAACGCAGGAACGGGTAGTGACGATGCAAAAGATAGAAGGTGCTTCCGGAAGTAAGTATCAGATGCTGAATCAGATCCTGTCGGCAAGAAGACTGGATAAAACAAAAGAAGTGACAGACAGTCTGAAAGATTATCTCAGACAGGAACAATATGTAAAGAACATGTTTACCATAGATAAAGAGAGTTAAAAAGGGAAAGTTAAAAAGCTAGAGAAGGAAAGCGGAAAATGAATGAAACAAGAGACTTGATAATAGGAATTGACTTTGGAAAAGAATATTCTCAGATCTGTTATTATGACCGCAAGGCGGAAGAACCACGCTCTCTTCCTGTAAAAGTGGGAAGCAGCCAGCTTGAGATGCCGACCTGTCTCTGTCTGCGTGCCGACCGGAAAACTTATTGTGCCGGTCTGGAAGCAGAGTATTTTGCGAGAGAAAAAGGCGGATTTATGGTGGGCGATCTTTATGAGATATCCGCGAAGGAGGAGCCGGTAACAGTAGCCGGTGAACAAAAAGAACCATGGGAGCTTCTTTCCTGTTTCTTACATGAAATAGTGAAACTTCTGGGGATCGCAGATGTGGAAAAAAATATCCGCAGTCTGTCGATCGCCATGGAGACACTAAATACAGTGCAGGTGGAAAATCTGCAGAAAGCCTGCAGAGAACTGGGGATACCGGAAGCGCGGACGATTCTTCTGGATTATGAAGAGAGTTTTTATTACTATGTCATGACACAGAAGATCGAGACATGGAACAGAAGTGTAGCCTGGTACAGTTTTGATCATCAGAAAGTAAGTTTCCGTCGGATGTCCATGAATTCCGGAACAAAACCGGTGCTGGTACGGCTGGAAGAGCCTGTTACAACAACTTTGAGCGAGAATGTCGAAGAGCGTGATGCAGAATTTTATACATTTATCAAGAATACTCTTGGTAAAGAATTATATTCCAGTATTCAGATCAATGGAGAGGGATTTGACCAGGAATGGGCACAGAAATCTGTGAAACTGCTGTGCTACCAGCACCGGAAAGTCTTTTATGGAAACAATCTGTTTGCAAGAGGAGCATGCGCTGCAGGAGCTGAGCGGTTTATAAACCATGATCTGAAAGATTATCGTTATATGAGCAGCTCTCTGGTGCTTTCAGATATCGGAATGGAGCTGCGCGTCATGGGAGCACCGGCTTATTATCCACTGATCGAATCAGGAAGAAACTGGTACGAGAGCAATGCCTGTATAGAACTCATCCTTGACGGTGTAAAAGAGCTTGTCTTTATTGTCGATACAATGGGAGAAGCAAAAAAGAAACGAATTGCGATGGCACTGCCGGGACTGCCGGAAAGACCGGAGCGGACAACAAGACTCAGCGTGGCACTGCAGTATATTTCGCAGGCTGAATGCAGAGTTACAGTGAAAGACCTTGGTTTCGGAGAAATGTTCCCATCAAGCGGTAAAGAGTGGACAGAAACGACCAGATGGCAGGAGGAAACAAAGTGAGCGGATATATACTGTGTCAGACAAAGCGGGCAAAGCTGCCTTATTTTATAGAAAACATCAGTACAAATGTGTATTCCATTGAAGAACTCTGTTATTATCTGTACCATAATCTGTATCTGGTTGACCAGACGATCATGAATGAAGGACTGTGCAGCTGGATTCAGGAGGAACTTGAAGTTCCGGCGCTGGCTGCGAAACTGCGTTCCAAGATCGGAAAGTTTGCAAGTGCAGAGGACATTGTTTATCCGGTTTTTAAAGAGATCAATTATCTGACTTACGAAGAACTGAAGGAACTGAATGTCCGCCTTCAGAAGATGAATGGGGAAGCACCTGCGATGCGTGAAAAACAGAAAGCAGATGCACTGATGGAAAATAAAATGTATGTGCATGCGATCCAGGTTTATCAGAAACTTCTGGAAAGGGAGAACCTTGAGGATATCCGGGAAGGCCTTACCGAGAGTGTGTACCATAATCTGGGATGTGCCTACAGCTATCTTTTACAGATGGAAAAAGCGATAGACTGCTTCCGAAAAGCATATGAAGGAAGCAGAAGCCGGGCGTCACTGGAGTCTTACCTGATTGCTTTCGGGATGACAAGGACACCGGCGGAATATGAAAAAATGGTAAAATCAATAGGTGCGAAAAAGGAAATTCTGCAGGATATCAGGACAAGACTTCAGGAATTTTCAAAAACACCGGAGACAACCGTGAATAAAGAAAATATGGACGAAGTACTCACCAGACTTACCCGGGAATATCACAGAAGTACGGGTTCGTGAAAAAAATAACAATGTATACAGTTTTTTTGCACGATTATGGTAGACGAAACAGGTTAAATCTGTTAAACTAGACCTATAATTTGGGTTTGGTAATACCGCCCAAAAAGATTAGGAGGAATTTATCATGTTAGTAAACGCTTCAGAAATGTTGAAAAAAGCAAAAGCTGGTCACTATGCAGTAGGTCAGTTCAACATCAACAACCTTGAGTGGACAAAAGCAATCCTGCTTACAGCACAGGAACTCGACTCCCCGGTTATCCTGGGTGTATCCGAAGGTGCCGGAAAATACATGACAGGTTATAAAACAGTTGTTGGTATGGTTAAAGGAATGATCGAAGAACTGAATATTACAGTTCCGGTTGCACTTCACCTGGATCACGGCAGCTATGAAGGATGCCTGAAATGTGTAGAAGCTGGATTCACATCTATCATGTTTGATGGTTCCCATTATCCGATCGAAGAGAACGTAGCAAAAACAAAAGAACTGGTTAAGATTGTTGCTGAACACGGAATGTCTCTGGAAGCAGAAGTTGGTTCCATCGGCGGTGAAGAAGACGGTGTTGTAGGTATGGGCGAATGTGCTGATCCTCAGGAATGCAAGATGGTTGCAGACCTTGGTATCGACTTCCTTGCAGCTGGTATCGGTAACATCCACGGAAAATATCCGGCTAACTGGAAAGGCCTGAGCTTTGAGACACTGGATGCTATCCAGCAGCTGACAGGAGATATGCCGCTCGTACTTCACGGTGGTACAGGTATCCCGGCAGACATGATCAAAAAAGCAATCGACCTTGGTGTATCCAAGATCAACGTTAATACAGAGTGCCAGCTTTCCTTCGCAGCAGCTACACGTAAATATATCGAAGAAGGAAAAGATCAGCAGGGTAAAGGATTTGACCCACGTAA
>CAVFJK010000151.1:0-1404 GCA_963622815.1 Ruminococcus bicirculans (ex Wegman et al. 2014) | reverse complement strand
GAAGCAATCAAAGCTACTGTTAAAGAAAAAATGGAACTTTTCGGATCCGTTGGAAAAGCCTGAGAATCACGGCTTAGCTGATTATAATAAGACGATCAAGAGGAATCGGTGTTTTCGGACACCGGTTCCTTTTTTTGTGTTTTCATGGTAAGATACCTCTATGATAAAAAATGAAATTGTAATCATGAATTTTTCCGGAATCTATAAGGATCAGCAGTTTTACCGGAGCCCTGCGTATTTGCAGGAGGAGATATCCTGGGTGGAGGTACAGGATCTTCCGGGAAGCAACTGCTATTGCGATGACGAAGCACGAAGCCGGATAGAGGAAGAAATAAAAGCGTATGCAGGAAATGGCATACATTTTATTGATTCAGGAAATTATCATTATGTGAGTCTTTTGTGGCTTAAGAAGATCCAGATACCATTTCGTCTTCTGGTATTTGATAATCATACAGATATGCAGCTTCCGGCTTTTGAAGGACTTCTGTCCTGTGGAGGATGGATTGCTGCATCGCTGGAAGAACTGCCGATGCTGAAAGAGGTGGTTCTTGTTGGACCGGATGAAGAAGCTTATGCACAGGTGGAACCGGAATTTCAACAGAAAGTACAGTTTTTATCCAGAGAGAGGCTGGCAACCATGGGGTTGGAGGAAAAGAAAGCATTTTTTGAGAATCTGTGTGTGGACCTTCCGCTGTATATATCTGTAGATAAAGATGTCTTATGTATGGAAGATGCCGCTACGACATGGAGCCAGGGAGACATGAAATTTGAAGATCTGCGGAGCTTTCTGGAAACCGTGCTGAAACGACAGCGGATCCTTGGAATGGATATCTGTGGGGAATGTGATCCGGATGCATGTGAGAAGGATTCATTGAATGACAGCGCGAATCGGGAACTTCTGGAACTCTGGACGGACATGCTGCCGGAGATTTCAGGGAAAGTGAGACAGAATCTATGAAAAATGAACTTTTTACGATTGGATCGCTGACGGTATATGGTTATGGCTTTATGATCGCACTGGGTGTGATTGCGGCATGGATCGTTACGGATTACAGAGCAAAGCGTCAGAAGCTGGACAGGGATCATGTGTTTTCCCTTGTGATCTGGTGTCTGCTGGGCGGTCTGTTCTGTGCAAAACTTTTATTCTGGATCACGGAATGGAAGACGATCATGTCCGATCCGGGATATCTTCTGGATACACTGTCTGATGGATTTGTTGTGTACGGTGGAATTATCGGAGGTATTCTGGCGGGCTGCCTGTACTGCCGAATGAAGCAGGTGGATTTCTGGAAATATTTTGATCTTGTGATGCCGTCTGTGGCGCTTGCACAGGGATTTGGAAGAGTCGGATGTCTGCTGGCGGGGTGCTGTTATGGAAGAGAGACAGACAGTGTGCTTTCTATC
>CAVFJK010000150.1:0-4806 GCA_963622815.1 Ruminococcus bicirculans (ex Wegman et al. 2014) | reverse complement strand
AATGGGCAATCGAAAAAGGTGCAACGCACTACAGTCACTGGTTTCAGCCGCTGACAGGAGTAACTGCAGAAAAGCATGATGCATTTATCACAGCACCGAAGGAAAATGGAAAAGTTCTGATGAGTTTTTCCGGTAAGGAACTGATCAAGGGCGAATCTGATGCGTCTTCTTTCCCGTCAGGCGGACTTCGTGCAACATTCGAGGCAAGAGGTTATACAGCCTGGGACTGCACATCACCGGCGTTTGTACGTCATGATGCAGCGGGCGGTACTTTATGTATTCCGACTGCATTCTGCTCTTATACAGGAGAGGCACTGGATCAGAAGACTCCGCTTCTTCGTTCCATGGAAGCAATCAATACGCAGTCTTTACGTCTTCTTCGCCTGTTTGGAAATACAACTTCAAAGAAAGTAACTCCGTCTGTAGGCGCAGAGCAGGAATATTTCCTGGTTGATAAAGAAAAATGGCTGCAGAGAAAAGACCTTACATACACAGGAAGAACTCTGTTCGGAGCTATGCCGCCGAAAGGTCAGGAGATGGATGACCACTATCTGGGAACCATCCGTCAGAGAATCTCTGCATATATGAAAGAAGTAAATGAAGAGTGCTGGAAACTTGGCGTAACAGCAAAGACTCAGCATAATGAAGTTGCTCCGGCACAGCATGAACTTGCTCCGATCTATGCCCCGGTAAATATCGCGGCAGACCATAACCAGATCATGATGCGCATCCTTAAGAAAGTAGCCAGCCGTCATGGTATGCGCTGCCTGCTTCATGAGAAACCATTTGCAGGAGTGAACGGCTCCGGTAAACATAATAACTGGTCCCTTACTACAGATGATGGAATCAATCTTCTTGATCCTGGAAAGACCCCGCATGAGAACATCCAGTTCCTTCTGGTACTGACCTGTATCCTGAAAGCGGTAGATACACATGCAGACCTGCTTCGTGAATCCGCAGCCGACGTCGGAAACGATCAGAGACTTGGCGGAAATGAAGCTCCACCGGCTGTTATCTCTGTATTCCTCGGAGAACAGCTTGGGGATGTTCTGGATCAGCTCATCAGCACCGGAACAGCAACACATAGCAAGAAAGGCAGCATTCTGGAAACAGGTGTTAAGACTCTGCCTGATTTCATGAAAGATGCAACTGACCGTAACCGTACATCACCGTTTGCATTTACCGGAAATAAATTCGAATTTCGTATGGTTGGATCCAGAGATTCTATCTCTGAGTGTAACGTAGTCCTGAATACAATTACAGCAGAGGCATTTAAAGAAGCATGTGACCGTCTGGAAGTGGCAGAAGATTTTGATATGGCAGTGCATGATCTGATCAAGGAATATGCGATCGATCATCAGCGTATTGTATTCAATGGCAACGGCTATGCACCGGAATGGGCTGAAGAGGCTGCCCGCCGTGGACTTCCGAACCTGCCGACTATGGTAGATGCGATTCCGGCACTTACTACAGAAAAAGCAGTAAATCTGTTTGAGAAATTTCATGTATTCACCAGAACCGAGCTGGAGTCCCGTGCGGAGATCCAGTATGAGATCTATGCAAAAGCAGTCAACATTGAAGCAAAGACCATGATCGATATTGCGACAAAACAGATCATTCCGGCTGTAATTAAATATACAACCGTGCTGGCCGATTCCATCAATGCAGTGAAGGCAGCAGGTCCGATCGATGTAAGTGTACAGACAGAACTTCTTGAGAAATGCTCTGCACTTTTGGGAGAAACAAGTGGAGCCATGAAGGAGCTTTCCGAAGTGGTTGCAAAGGTTCCACAGATTCCGGAAGGAAGAGAACGTGCAGTATACTGTAAAGACGTTGTAACGAAAGCAATGGAAGAGCTGCGTACACCGGTTGACAAGCTGGAAATGCTCGTTGATAAGGAAATGTGGCCGATGCCTTCTTATGGCGATCTGATTTTTGAAGTTTGATCTTCAAAGGAGTAACTTAAGTGGAAGAATTAAAATTTCTGGAGGAGCAGGGGGTCTGCTCCTCTTTCATAGACAAAATTATAGAATTCAGGGAGAAATATCCTGTTTCTGATGAAGTAAAAAACCGAATTATAAAACCGTCGATTCCTTTTTATGGAAAAGATATCCTGGAGATGGCAATTGCAGGTATCCTGCAGGGGCAGAATCTGCTCCTGACCGGTCCGAAAGCAACCGGAAAGAATATCCTTGCAGAGAATCTTGCGTATATTTTTAACCGTCCGTCCTATAATATTTCGTTTCACGTCAATACGAACAGTGGAGATCTGATTGGAACGGATACATTTGAGGATAACGAAGTAAAGCTTCGTAAGGGTAGTATCTATCGCTGTGCGGAGTATGGTGGATTTGGTATCCTCGATGAGATCAACATGGCGAAAAATGATGCTGTCTCTGTCCTTCATGCGACGCTGGATTACCGCCGTTCCATTGATGTTCCGGGATATGACAAGATCGATCTTCATCCGGCTGCAAGGTTTATCGGTACGATGAACTATGGATATGCCGGTACAAAAGAATTAAACGAGGCGCTGGTATCCAGATTTCTTGTGATCGATATGCCGGCTCAGACAGAAGAAACACTGGGCTTTATTTTTCAACAAATGTTCCCAAAGGCAAAGGAACATGCAATCGAGCAGTTTACAGGCTTGTTTCTGGATCTGCAGCTGAAGGCATTGAACAGCGAGATCTCAACAAAAGCGCTGGATCTTCGAGGACTGCTTGCTGCAATGAAGATCGTTGATGTCGGACTTGCTCCGGCGAAAGCTGTTCGTATGGGTATCGTCAATAAGACGTTTGATGTATTCGAAAAAGAAATCGTAGAAGATGTCGTAAGCACCAGAATTCCATCGGATTGGACCAGGGATGATGTATATGAAGCATAATGCAGAGCTGGTTGAGATTGACGATTATCGTCTGGAACTGGAAAACAGGATCCGCAATCTGTTGTGGACAGTGAGCGGTGATTATAAACTGGATATGAAGCCTGACATATCACTTTTTCTCAGATCAAAGGCAATTGCCCTGTATGACGGAATCAAGCAGGGCGCGCTTGCCAGATATTATGATAAGGATATGCTCGGGCTTTATCTCGTTAAAAAAATATTTCTCCAGGCAGGAGAGCAGGAACTGACATTTGTGGCACAGCTCTGTATCGAAGAGGCGATTGGAGATAAGATCTGTGAAGAACGCCCGGGCATCCGTGATATGCAGAAGAAGTGTATTGAAGATATCCTGGATCAGGAATTTGAAAAAATGCCATCACCGGGAGATCTTGTAGGCAGATTTAAACTTGCAGTTCTTCGAAGGAGACTGACCGGTGGGGATTATCATGTGGAACGGAAATTGCAGCCATTTATGAATCTGATCGAGAGGGCAGGGGAGAGTCAGGATACGATGGAACTGATCCGGGTGATCGATGAACTTTATAATCTTTTGATCGATCCAACATTTCCAGCTCAGCATGGTACTCTGGAGCAGGTCCTTTCTGTGACGATGGAAGACCTTACGGAGTATTCCTGGGAAGATTTTCTTTCTGAAGAAATGTATGAAGAGGCTCTGGAAAGTTATGTTGAGCAGCTGACGAATTCTGTTTCCGGACTGGAGAATTCGGCGGTTACCGAAGAGATGGAAGAGAAGCGTCAGAAGAAACGTGCAGTTAAAGTGATCACTCCGGAGATGCTCGAAAAAGCCTATACTTATGTAGAACTGAATTTCGGCAGAACGTATCTGAGTGAGGCGGAAGAGAAGAAGATTAATTATCAGATGTGCAGAGGGGTACACAGTGACTGCAGTCTGTATTTTACAGAAGGAATCCTGAAAAATCCGGCAAAAAGAAACTACCAGTATGAATATGCAAAACGTCTGCGAAACAAGAATGTCTGGCTGTATCATGATAAGCACCGGATCGTAAAGCATAACATTGCAGTTCTGACGGAAACGCTTCAGAAATCTCTGGTCCTTCGAAGTGAATCGCAGATGGTACTTTCCGACAGGGGAATGATCGTGCCGTCCAGACTATGGCGTATCGGACGTACCAATGATGCAAAATTGTTCCAGCAGGAACTGAAGGGTGAGGCATCGGATTTTGTTGTGGATGTCCTGATCGATGCGAGCGGATCACAGATGAAACGACAGGGCGAGGTGGCACTGCAGGCTTATATTATCAGTGAGGCACTGAGTAATGTTGATATCCCGCATCGTGTGATGAGTTTCTGTACCTTCTGGGATTACACGATCATGCATCGGTTCCGCAGATATGACGATCCGCGGACAGAAAACGAAAATATCTTTAATTACGTGACATCTTCCAATAACCGTGACGGACTTGCCATCCGGACTGCCGGATATGAACTCCTTCAGCGGGAAGAAGAAAAGAAGATCATGATCATCTTAAGTGACGGTCGTCCGTATGATGTAATCATAAACCGGCCGAATGCCAGAAATCCGGAGCCTTATCAGGGAAAGGCAGCAATCGCAGATACTGCGACAGAAGTACGCAGGCTTCGTAATCTGGAAGTCAGTGTATTGGGGGTGTTTGCGGGAGAAGAAAAGGATCTTGCAACCGAGAAAAAGATATTTGGAAAGGATTTTGCGTACATCCGGGATATTGCGAACTTTTCGAAAATTGTCGGTCGATATCTGACAAAACAATTGGAGATTGATGGATGATAGACAGAAATGTGCAATATTTCCAAAAAGTGTTAAGCAAAATGCAGAAAAATATAAAAACTTCATAAACTCACCCTTGATAATCCACATGGAGTCGGTTATAATAGTCTGAGGTTCATAGACCAATAAAAAC
>CAVFJK010000149.1:0-8755 GCA_963622815.1 Ruminococcus bicirculans (ex Wegman et al. 2014) | reverse complement strand
GGGGAATCAGGCAAAAAACTACAGATAAAAATAGAGGTAAAATACATTCAAAAATAGATTTCTTCGACCTGCACGTAAAAAAGACAGGATTTTTCCTATATTTACCCTCTGATTTGGTCGGTATCTTCTTATATAGAGAGAATGCTACAATGAGTGCGACTTAAAGAGAAGCTGCAGCACAATTAAAAAAGAAGGAGAGAGTAAAATGAAAAAACAAGCGGTAAGCAAAACAAAGCGAAATGCAGCCCAGAGCCGCAGATTGTTCTATTGCCTGATACCGTTTATCATTTTGTGTTTCCTGTTTTCTTATTTCCCACTTCATGGATGGATTTATTCCTTCTATGATTACAAACCGCCACTCAGCCTGTCACAGTGTGAGTTTGTAGGGTTAAAATGGTTTAAAACATTATTTGCAAATAAGACACAGGTCGCTCAGATGATTCAGGTAATGAAGAATACATTTGCCATGAGTTTACTTGGTATTGCGACATCTATTCTGCCGGCGGCATTTGCTATTTTTCTGAATGAGATCAAATGTAAATGGTTCAAGAATCTGGTACAGACTCTGACTACACTGCCGAACTTTATCAGCTGGGTTCTTGTTTATTCTGTAGCATTCAGTTTATTTACAGACAGTGGTATGGTAAATACTGTTTTACAGAATATGGGAATCATCACAACACCGATCAAATTTCTGGACAGCGATGCGCATACATATCTGTGGATGACATTATGGAGCATGTGGAAAGGTCTTGGATGGGGCGCGATCATGTATCTGGCGGCAATCGCCGGAATTGATCAGGAGCTTTATGAAGCAGCAAAAGTAGACGGTGCAAACCGTTTCCAGCTGATCAAAAATATCACTGTACCGGCACTTGCACCGACATTCTTCGTACTTCTGATGATGTCCGTAGCAAACTTCCTGAACAATGGAATGGACCAGTATTATGTATTCCAGAATGCATTTAATAAAGAACATATCCAGGTACTTGACCTGTATGTTTACAACATTGGTATGACGGGAAGCAGCCTGTCACTTGCAACTGCGATCAGTATGCTGAAGAGTATTGTCAGCGTGACATTGCTTGCAATCGTAAACTTTGTTTCTAAGAAAACCCGTGGTTCATCTATTATATAAGAAGGGAGGAAAAGAAGTGGAAGCCGTAGTAAAAAAGAAACGTAAAAAGTTAAAAGGCGGAGACGTTGCATTCAGTACGATTAATTATCTGGTGTTTATTATCATCACACTGATCTGCGCCTATCCGTTTTATTATATGATCATCAATACGATCAGTAACAACGAATTAAGTGCAAACGGAGTCATCAATTTCCTTCCGAAAGGAATCCACCTCGGAAACTATATTCAGGTATTGTCCTTGAATGGTTTGCCGATGGCAGCATTGATCTCTGTGGCAAGAACGGTCATTGGTACAGTCTGCGCAGTATTGGCATCAGCTTTTCTTGGATTCCTTTTCACACAGGAAGAACTCTGGCACAGGAAATTCTGGTATCGTTTTTTCGTGATTACCATGTACTTCAATGCAGGTATCATCCCAATGTTTATCACCATGCGTACCCTGCATCTGACCAATACTTTCTGGGTATATATCTTACCTGCGATCGTACAGCCATTCAGCATTATCATGGTTAAAACATACGTAGAATCCATGCCGAAATCTCTTCAGGAAGCCGCTGAGATCGATGGAGCCGGAATCCTGACGATTTTCTGGAAGATTATTCTTCCGACAGCAAAACCAATCCTTGCTACCGTAGCAATCTGGGCGGCTGTTGCACAGTGGAACTCCTTCCAGGATACTTTGATCTATATTACAGATCAGAAGCTTTATTCTTTGCAGTATCTGTTGTACACTTATATCAATCAGGCAAGTTCTCTTGCGGCCATGGTTCGTAATACCGGAACTGTTTCCGCAGCCATGCTTGCATCACAGCAGACACCGACTTCTATTCGAATGACGGTATCAGTCATTGTTGTATTACCAATTTTGTTTGTATATCCGATTTTCCAGAGATTCTTCGTATCTGGTATCATGATCGGTTCTGTAAAAGGTTAAGGAGGACATTTTGATGAAGAAAAAAGTAGTAGGCATTCTGCTCTGTGCTGCACTGGCAGCAACCACTGTGCTGACCGGATGTGGTGGAAGCGACAGCAGTTCCAAAGAGACTGCAAGTACATCTGACAGCAGTGATTCTGGAAGTTCCGATGAACTTCTGACCGTAGATGTATATGATGATCAGGCAAACTATCAGGGAATCCAGTCCGGATGGTTCGGCAAGATCGTCAAAGATAAATTCAACATTGAACTGAATATTATTGCGCCGAACGTAGCAGGTGGCGGAGATACTTTGTTCCAGACAAGATCCGCAGCAGGAAATCTCGGAGATATCATCATTTCCAGTACAGAAAACGGCCGTTTCAAAGATATGGTAAAGGCCGGACTTCTGATGGATATGACAGACCTTCTCAAAGATAAAGACGTCATGAAAAATTACAGTGATGCGATCACAAAAGCAAACGAAAATGCCGGACAGGATGGCGTATGGGGAATCCCGAGTGAAATTTCCAGTCAGTCACCGGAAGTTTCTGCTGACGGCATCGAGCCGATGGTTGCCGCTTATATGAGATGGGATGCATATGAAGCACTTGGATGCCCGGAGATTAAGACACTGGAAGACTGGCTTCCGATTATGAAGCAGCTGCAGGAGCAGATTCCGGAAAGTGATTCCGGCAAAAAGACTTATGCACTGTCTCTCTTCAAAGACTGGGATGGAAGCTCCATGGTAGCAGCAAAGAACTTCTGCTCCCTCTATGGATATAACGATACCGGTACAGGATTCGTTCTTGCAAAAGCAGATGGAAGTGATTTCCAGGATATCACTGACAGCGATGGAATCTATGTAAGAGCATTGAAATTCCTCTTTGAAGCAAATCAGGAAGGTCTGGTCGATCCGGAATCCACGACACAGAACTATGATATTCTTTCTGATAAATACCGTGACGGACAGATTCTTACTTCTCTCTGGTCTTATCAGGGTTCGTCCTACTACAACACAACCGAGCACAAAGAAGCGGGCAAGGGATTCATGCCGGCGTTCATTGAAGATTCTGCACCATATACAGCAGGATGCTATTCAGAAGGCAATGCGAAGGTTGTTATCAGTATCGGAAGCCAGGCAAAAGAGCCGGAAAGACTTGCTGAGTTTATTGACTGGCTGTACTCTCCGGAAGGTGTAGAGTGTGCAGGGCAGGCAAATGGTGCAGCAGGTCCGGAAGGACTTACATGGGAAATGGATGGCGACAAACCGGTTCTCACAGAGTTCGGCGAAAAAGCACTTCCAAGCAATGATGTAACTGTACCGGACGAATGGGGTGGCGGTTCCTGGAAAGACGGTGTATCTGCACTGAACTTCAAGGCCGTAGCACTTGTTGACACAGACCCGAATACAAATGAACCATACATGGAAACCATGTGGTCTTCCGTTCTGGAAAAGAATAATACAGAACTCGACACTTCCTGGAAAGACTGGGCGGAGGGGGCACAGACAACGATTGAATATCTGGAAAACAAAAATGCTCTTTCTGTAGCAGCAGGTACTTCCTATACACAGCCGGAGGAATCCTCTGATATTACAACTTTGAGAAATCAGTGCAAGACAACAATTGTTGACAGCTCCTGGCAGATGGTATTTGCATCTGACGAAGATGAATTCAATGCAATCCTTAAAAACATGCAGGATACTGTAAAAGGTCTTGGATATGAGGATGTTCTCAAAGTTGATATGCAGAATGCAAAAGATCAGGCAGCAGCAAGAGAGAAAACTGTAGAAGACTACAACAATTCAAATTCCGATGATACAGCAGCAGATGAAGAGACAACAGAAACTCCGGAAGCGACAGAAGCCGCAACAGAGACACCGGAAGCAGATGAGGCAGCATAAATCTGATTGTTTTATCATATATAAAAATGACTGGGGATCCGCTCCTCAGTCATTTTTTTGAACATTATTGATCGATAACGGACTGTTCCCTGCGGTATTCTGCGGGGCTCATGCCGGTATATTTCTTGAATTTCTTATGGAAATAATCAACGTTTGTGTAGCCGACGCGCTGTGCGATCTCATAGACTTTATAGTCATGCTCTTCGAGAAGTTTCTTGGAATTTTCAATCCTTACTTCGTCTACATAGGAGTTGAAATTCTTTCCGGTTGTCTTACTGAAAACTTTTCCCAGATAAGAACTGTTGTATCCAAAAAGCTCTGCAATCAAGCCGAGTTTCAGGTTTTCCTGATAGTTGTGATGGATGTAATTCAGAATTCCATCCATGACACTTTCGCGGCTTGGTGAGTCGATCGCGTTCATGTACATTTCAAACTGTACCGTGAAGAACTGGAGAATCTCATACAGATAATACTGCTCTTCGATGGTACTGATGATGGCTGCATTGTTCGGAATCGGCAGGTCTGCGATACCATAAGTATGTGTGATGATGGATTTGACCTGAATCATGATATCTGCAAGATAATGTTTCAGAACAGGTACTTCTACATCTGTAAAATACAGGTCATTTTTCAGCTCATCGAGTACTTCCATCAGCATGTGAAGATTGCCGGACTGGATGTAATTTGCAATTCGTTCTGAATATGTATCGTGCATGGCATGTGTCTGAGTACCGGTCTCAGTGTTTTCCGGAAGTTCCGTAAATCCCAGTACATGCTGGTTTGGGCTGCAGAAAAATCTTCGTTTCATGAGTTCAGATGCGTCATGGAAGGAGGCATGGATCTGTTCGACTGTATATACCGGATGGCCGTAAGTGAGGAACAGAGAATCCAGTGGAGAACCCTTCTGCGGCTGACTGATATAGCGGTTCAAAAGTTCCTGAAAACGGTTCAGGGCGAAGTTACCTTTCAGCAAAATAACATTCATATTTTCCAGTCTGATATAGTCCAGAGAGTTATGATTTTTGTTGGCAAGACGCAGAACATCCGCAAAATTCCAGGTAGTCTGAAAGGATTCCTGATTATAATTTGTGTAGATCACAACCTGATAAATGGAGGCTTCCAGAGCTATATCATGATAGTCAAGATAGGTGTAATCTGCTTTATTCAGAAGGATATCCTGCAGAATAGAATCTCTGGCTTTGGAACGATATTCTACCAGCTTTTTCTGTGCATTCTGTTCCTCTGTGAGAGCATTTTTGGCCTCCAGGACTGCTTTTTCCAGTTCATCTTCATCGATTGGCTTTGTGAGGTAACAGGTAACACCATATTTAATTGCTTCCTGTGCGTAGGAGAAATCTGAGTAGCCGCTGAGAATGATGAACTTTCCTTGGAAACCCTGTTCTTTTGCCTGTTTAATGACTTCCAGTCCGGAGAGCTTTGGCATACGAATATCCATAAGGACAACATCCGGACGGGAAATCAGAATCTGTTTCAGCGTATCCGCACCGTTTTTTCCTTCTCCACAGATATAAAATCCAAGCTCAGACCAGTCCAGAATATAACGCAGTCCTTCACGTACATCTATTTCATCATCTGCTATAAATAACTTCATTTTTTCAGGACTCCTTTCTATATTTCTGAGCCGGAATCGTCATGGTGATGAGCGTTCCGTAATTCTTTTTACTTCTGACAGTAAGCCCGTAATCAGAACCATAGCACAGCTGTATACGCTGGTTGATATTGTATAAGCCGATGCTTTTGGAGGATTCTTTCGGGTGGTGATAAATATTTTGTTTCATGTATTCTATTTCTTCTGGGGTCATGCCACAACCGTTATCAAATACTTCAATGTGTAATATTTCCTGTAGTGCAAAAATATGAATGATGATCTTTCCGTTTTCTTCCACTTCTTCCAGACCGTGCAGAACAGCATTTTCGACAATTGGCTGCAGGAGCAGCGGCATGATCTGAAATTCTGCCAGATTCAGATCGGGAGCTGTTTTCAGGGTGTAATTTACGCGGTCATGGAAGCGCAGTTTCTGTATTGCAAGATAGGTACTGATGTAATCCAGCTCTTTTTCCAGTGTGGTGAAGGAAGTGGTTGTATTGCTTAAGACATAACGCATGGATTTGCCGAGCAGTTTGACTGCGTTTGCGACTTCACGGTTTCCTGCTTTGAGCGCGCGCATACGGATTGTTTCCAGCGTGTTGTACAGGAAATGCGGGTTGATCTGACTGGAAAGCATCTTGAATTCCATCTGTTGCTGCTGGTTGGCAAGTTCCTGTGTACGGATTTCTGCCTGGTATGCGGAGGCTTCCATATTACGGATATCCTGGACCATAACATTGAGGTCTTTAAAAGCTTCGGAAATTTCGTCTGTCCCGGAAAAGGTATCGGCAATCTCATAATTCCCCATACTGACATCGTGCATGGTTTCACGAAGCGTAACAACACGACGACTGAAATATCTGGAATAAATCAGAACGAAAGCACTGGTCGGAACCAAAATCAGCAGGATAAGTGCAATATGAATCAGACTGATCCGGTTCATATATGGATAGGCATTGTAATCCAGCGAAGCAACATAAAAAATGTCTTCGGAGTAACTGGTAGACAGTGCGGAAATACAGCCGATCACTGTATTATTTTTGAATTTCAGGGTTCCGAGATAATATCCGGATGGTCCTGGTTCGTATGCTTCCGGCAGTGTCGTGATCGTACGGGAACCACTCTGGTAGAACTGTGCATTTTCGTTCAGCCATACGACAGTTTTAAGAGAACTGTTTTCAATCCGGTTTTTAATATGGTTGTTGCTGACAGAAACATTCAGGATAGCGAAACTGCTTTTTTGTGGAAGAAAGATGCGTGTGTGCAGTGTGAGCAGCGGAGTCGTGCGGTTAAAACGGTCTGTCTGGGATTCTACAGTCCAGAACGGTGTGACACTGCCTGCAGCCTGACGATACCAGGATTCCTGTTGAACAGCATTTGTAACAGGGTGGATGTACTCTGTATCAGGGATGGAAGTATTGTATGTATACACGGAAATTCCCTGAAGAGAAGCATCTTCTGACAGTGTATATTGGAAATCGTTGTAAGATTCCGCGGCAAGCTGTCCCTCCCGGCTGTTCTCAAAATCTGTGCTGAGAAGACTGATCAGATCTTTGTCATCGGCAAGCTGCCGGGACTTATTATAGACATTCGAAGTCAGATCCAGAAGAAGGGATTTGACACGTAGATTGTCAGAGTGGGACTGCTCTCTGTAGTGGTCCGCAAGGAGCGTCCTTGAATTATACAGAAGATAATTACCCAGCAGCAGAACCGGGATAAAAATTGCGATAAAAAATATAATATAAAGCTGATGCTGTACCTTGATCCGGCTGAAAATACCGGAAGATTTTTTGTGTTTCATAAATAAAACCGCCTGAAGTAAGTTAATCAATAGTTGCTTCTATTATATAATTTTGGTGAGAGAAAGAAAAGTTTAAATTTGTCGTTCAATAAATTTAAGGATTACTGTTCACAGTAATGTTTAAAGTCAGTAAATATCGAAAGAAAAAGGTGCAGGCAGATTAACAAAGCTTATATTTTTGGCTTTTCATTTTGTAAAAATGTGTGATACGATAGAAAAAAAGTGGGAAGTGAGTTTGTGGGAAAAACAGATGTGGGGCTTATGCTCAGACTTATCCGAAAGAAAATGAGCGACATGAAAATACGGACCAAAATGGGGTTGTCGTTGCTTGTGATCGTTGTTCTCTGCTGTTTCGGAATTGGTTTGTACAGCTATCGCATAGCTAAAAATGCAGTCATAGAAAATGCGGAAGTAACTGTGACAAATCTGGTGAAACAGATGGGACTGAATCTGGATGAAAGAATAGAGGCAGTCAGGGATGTTTCTTATCAGATGTGTGAAACAGGTAAGATCAATAAGATTCTGAATATGAGTGTTGCTGAAGCAAAAAGTGGGATGTCAAAATATAAGGACAGTCTTTCAACTGCCGTGTTACAGAGAAATACTTTGTATGATTACACGAAGTACGCACTCTTGCGTCCTGAAAGTGGGATTATATACGAGTATTATAAAAATGGGCTGAAGAAAAAGAAAGCACTGGAAGAAGAAAAGATTTTGAACTTTCTGTCACAAAAACTGACGACTGCTTCTCCGACAACCTGGATGGTGTATGACGGGCAGGCATATTTTGCACGAAAAATTGTGATTGATTATCAGGATCGCGGCACTCTGTGTATTGCTCTGACAGATGATTTCTTTCAGTTTATAGGAACAACATCAGATTATCTGAAAAACGAAGAAGTAGTCGTCGCAAATGCACAGGGAGAGTTTCTCAAAAATGCACAGCAGGTATTTGATACAGAGGAACTGAATCAGATTCTTGATTATAACAATGGTTCTTTTTATGTTTATACAGATTATGAAGAAAAAGAGGAGGATTCCTATCTGACGATTGCACTGAAGACACAGGATAATAGCTGGAGACTTGCCTGCTTTATGCCGTTTTCGAGACTTTTGCAGGGGGTTGCGCCAATTTATGGAGCGATAATCAAAGTTATGCTTGTGTTTCTGTTATTGTCTGGTGTGATTTCTTGCGTATTTTCCAGAACGATCACCCGAAATGCAGATGTGATCGTGCAGGGTATGAAAAATTTCGAAGAAGGACATTTTGAACGGAAACTGAAACCTGTAAATTATGATGAAATCGGTCTGCTTGCGTTGCAGATGAATTTTATGGGAATGAAAATTCAGGGGCTGATGGGACTGTTGGAGCAGAAAGAGCGTCAGAA
>CAVFJK010000148.1:0-4100 GCA_963622815.1 Ruminococcus bicirculans (ex Wegman et al. 2014) | reverse complement strand
TGCAGGCAGAATTCCACTGACAGAGTTTGTAGACCGTAAAAAAGACAATGATATTCTTGTAAATATTATTGTGCGTAAACAGCCATTATTTGTCTGTTATATGAGTCAGCGAAACACAAAGACAGATTTTCCAGTACTGACATGTACGGCATCACTGATCGGCGAGGAAACAAGAACTGTGATCGGTGCAAGACCGGGACGTGCGATCGTTGTAGATGATGAGAAACAGATCCTTAAAAATTTTAAACATATGTCAAACAAACAGCGTAAAGAAGCGATTGAAGCGTTTGCCGAGTATGCGGCAGAACATGTGACTACGTCAGGTAATATGCGTGGCTCAGCAGAATACCGGATACTTCTGGTAAAAGTACTGACAAGAAGAACCTGGGAAGCAGTAGGAGGAATGAAGGATGAATATTAAATTCTGGCTGAATGGAACACTGCGTCAGGAAGAAATTGAACCGGGAATACTTCTGATCGATTTTCTGCGTGACAAAGGCTGTTTCAGTGTTAAAAGAGGCTGTGAAACAGCAAATTGTGGCTTATGTACAGTGCTTATAGATGACAGACCGGTTCTTTCATGTTCCACACTTGCTGCACGGATTGACGGAAAAAAGGTGGTAACATTGGAAGGAATGCAGAGTGAGGCACAGGAATTCGGAACCTTTCTGGCAGATGAAGGCGCGGAACAGTGTGGATTCTGTAATCCGGGTTTTATCATGAATGTATTTGCAATGCTCCGCGAAATCAAGGAGCCGACAGAAGAACAGATCAAAGAATATCTTGCCGGGAATTTATGCAGATGTTCCGGATTTGTTTCACAGACTACGAGTATTCTTAAATTCTTGAAATACAAAAAAGCACAGGAGGACGCATAAAGATGAAATATGTAAATCAGCCTGTACGCAAAACAGATGCAATGGCACTGGTAACAGGAAAACCTGTATATACCGATGATCTGGCACCAAAGGACTGTCTGATCGTTAAAATTTTGCACAGCCCGCATGCAAATGCATGGGTGGAGGAGATTAAGACAGATAATGCGATGAAAGTCGCAGGTATTGCATGTATCCTTACCTATAAAGATGTTCCGCAGAAACGCTTTACGCTGGCAGGTCAGACAGCACCGGAAATGAGTCCGGACGACCGGTTGATCATTGACCAGCATGTCCGTTTTATCGGAGATACGGTGGCAATCGTAGCAGGGGAGACAGAAGCGGCAGTTGATCTTGCACTTAAGAGGATTAAAGTAAAATATCGTGTAGAGACTCCGGTTCTGGATATTCATAAAGCGAAAGATAATCCGACTCTGGTTCATCCTGAGGAGGACTGGAAGCTTAAGATTCCGCTCGGAGGAGATAATAAGAGAAATCTGTGTGCAAACGCACTGGAAGAACATGGCGATGTGGATAAGGTTTTAAGTGAGTGCAAGTATACGATAGAGCGTACTTACCACACAAAGGCAAATCAGCAGACGATGATGGAAACTTTCCGTACGGCATGTTATATGGACCATTTTGGAAGACTGATCGTACTTTCTTCGACACAGATTCCATTTCATGTAAGACGAATTGTCGGAAGAGCACTGGATATTCCGTCGTCAAAAGTTCGTGTCATTAAACCGAGAATTGGCGGTGGATTTGGCGCGAAGCAGACTTCTGTCAGTGAAATTTATCCGGCAATCGTTACCTGGAAGACTGGTCGTCCGTCTAAAATCGTTTTTTCGAGATATGAATCCATGATCTGTTCTTCTCCGCGTCATGAGATGGAGATTACAGTCCGTGCAGGTGCGGATGAAAATGGAATCATTAAGGCATTGGATGTATATACACTTTCCAATACCGGTGCTTATGGCGAGCATAGTTCTACAACAGTGGGCTTAAGCGGACACAAATCCATTGGTCTTTATCGCCATACTGAGGCGTATCGTTTTGCATTTGATGTTGTTTATACAAATGTTCAGGCAGCAGGTGCCTATCGAGGTTATGGCGCAACACAGGGAATCTTTGCTGTAGAATCCACAGTGAACCAGCTGGCACATATGATGGGGATGGATCCGGTGAAGATTAAAGAACTGAATATGCCAATAGAAGGCGGTCCGTTGCCGGGTTATCCGGATGTCCCTTATGCACAGAGCTGTACAATGGATCAGTGTATGGCAAGAGCAAAAGAGATGATGGACTGGGATTCTAAATATCCGTGCCGTGACATGGGAAATGGAAAAATTCGTGGAGTCGGTGTGGCAATGGCCATGCAGGGATCGTCTATCGCTGGTGTAGATGTCGGTGGTGCGGATATTAAACTGAATGAAGACGGATCATATACACTGGCACTTGGATGTACGGATATGGGAACCGGCTGTGATACGATCATGGCGCAGATTGCAGCAGACTGTCTTGAGACACCGATGGAAAATATTGTGGTTTTCAGTGTGGATACTGATATTTCACCGTATGATTCAGGGTCTTATGCATCCTCTACGACTTATACGACAGGTGTCGCTGTTATGAAGGCCTGTGAAGAATTAAAGAAAAAAATCTGTGAAGTCGGGGCGGGAATGCTTGAGACGGAAGTGGATAAAGTTGCATTTGACGGTTCTTATGTATATATTGATGAGGAAGAGACAGAGGGAAAGAAAGTTTCTCTGGAACAGGTTGCATTAAAGGGAACCTTCTTTAATAATATAGAGCTTCAGGTTGTCAAACAGCATTCTTCTCCGCTTTCTCCGCCTCCGTTTATGGTTGGTATGGCAGAAGTAGAAGTTGATACAGAGACAGGAAATGTTGATGTCCTGGATTATGTGGCAGTTGTTGACTGCGGTACTCCGATCAATCCGAACCTTGCGCGTGTACAGACTGAGGGCGGTATTGCACAGGGAATCGGTATGGCACTTTTTGAGGATGTGCAGTATACGGATAAAGGTAAGATACGTAATAATTCCTTTATGCAGTACAAGATTCCGACCAGAATGGATATCGGAAAGATCCGCGTGGATTTCAGAAGCAGTTATGAAGAGAGCGGTCCTTTTGGAGCAAAATCCATCGGTGAACTTGTCATTGATACACCGTGTCCGGCAATTGCAGAGGCAATTTATAATGCAACCGGAGTACGTGTATGTGAGCTTCCGATCACACCGGAAAAAATTGCTATGGGCATTCTGAACAAGAAAGGAAAAGACGAAAATTCATGACGAATATGGTGATGGGTACGTTACTTGCAGTGGGATATCTGGTTGTGTTCTGGATGTTTGGGGCACTGGTTCCAAAGAAGTTTCAGTCAGGAAAATTTCCGGTGATGTGTATTACCGGATTCCTGCTTTACTATACGTTATTTGAAATTGTGGCATTTCCAATGAAATATCTGTGCTGTTCTCTGAAACAGCTGACAGTGGTGTGGGGCTGCCTGATGCTTCTTCTCTTTTTTTATATCATCTGGAAAAAGAGAAGTGTACTGCTGGAAAGTATCAGAGGAATACCGGGTGATACAAAGAAAAATATATCTTTGCTGATCTTGCTTGCAGCAGCAGTAGGACTTGCTGTATTCCTGGGATTTAATACGAATACGCTGTCAAATTATGATTCCAATAATTATATTGGGCTTCCGGTGGCATCTGTATATTCTAATACGCTGGATCGGGTAAATCCTTATTTGGGAAAAGTTCTGGATAAACCGGAACAGTTTTATATCATGAATACAGATACTCTGCAGAGTGCAATTGTCTATCAGGTACTGAATATCCACCCGCTTATGGAACGCAAGTGGAGTTTTACGATTGCTATGGTTCTTTTATTTGAAATGGGATTATATCAGTGTGCGGATAGCTTTTTTAAGAAAAAAGAGGCAGAAAAAACAGTATTTGTCGTGCTGGCAGATATGGTACTGCTCTTTTCTTACAGTATCGGAGGCGTTTCCCAGTATTTTGCATACAGGACTTATGAAGGAAAGGCGGTTATCGCCTATCTGTATATGACGTTGATCTTTGGCTTCTGTCTGGCTGTATACAAAAAAGAAAAAACTCTGTGGCCGTGGTGCGGTATGTTTCTGTGCGGAACCGGTGGGATTGCATTCAGCAATTCTGCGTTGTTTATAGTTCCTTGCAT
>CAVFJK010000147.1:0-4411 GCA_963622815.1 Ruminococcus bicirculans (ex Wegman et al. 2014) | reverse complement strand
GTCCTTCCTGGCTCATACGATATGCAGCTCTTGCATATGCAACGATTACAGAAGATGTGAATTCCGGGTTGGAATCCAGTTTCAGGCTGTATTCGATCACATGGCTGTTCTCATCATTCCATCCTGTCTTTCCTGTACGGATAACAAATCCACCGTGCGGGATTCCGCTGTGGTCACGTTTCAGTTCTTCTTCAGAAATGAAGTGTACAGTTGTGTCATATTCATCGAAGTAGTTCGGCATTGTCTTGATCTCGTTTTCGATACGTGCAAGATCAGCGCCCTCTTCTGCTACTACGAAGCATTCTCTTGTATGTTTCTGTCTTGTTGTCAGTTCCGGATTCTCTCCGTTACGAACAGCTTCCAGTGCAGCTTCTACCGGAATCGTATACTGTTTTCCGTCTTTCACTCCGTCGATTCTGCGGATTGCATCGGAATGTCCCTGGCTTACGCCTTTTCCCCAGAATGTATAATCTTTACCGTTTGTAAGGATTGCGTTCGCATACATTCTGTTCAGGGAGAACATTCCCGGATCCCAGCCAACAGAAATGATTCCTACATGATTGCTCTCAGATGCTGCCTTATCAACATTTGCAAAATGTTTCGGTACTCTGGCATGTGTATCAAAGCTGTCTACAACGTTGAACCACTGTGCATATTTCGGTGTCTGAACCGGCAGGTCTGTAGCACTTCCGCCGCAAAGGATCATAACATCGATCTTATCTTTCATTTTTTCTGCTTCATCTACATGGTAAACGGAAGCGGTCTCTGTAAGGATCTTTACAGTTTTCGGATCACGGCGTGTGAAAACTGCCACCAGTTCCATATCCGGATTATGCTTGATCGCGCACTCTACACCTCTTCCAAGGTTACCATATCCTAAAATACCAATACGAATACTCATTGTGATTTCCTCCTGTCATTAAACTCCAGTATGCTGCCCTTTTCCGCTATATCACTTTAGCATGACAGCACACTCATTATGATAATATCCTAATCGGCAATTGTCAATTTTTTTATAAAAAACCTTCCGAAATATTCCTATTCCAGAAGGTTTTTTGTTTATTTTCATTATTGACAATTCTTCTCAGCAGCAGAACATTCCACTGCCCGGACAGCACAGATTACATGCCATATTCATCAGACACAGCTTCATACAATAATCGCCACCCTCACTCGGCATGCCGCCGAACGGATTCTGCTGTTCCTGATACCAGGTTCCTCCGCCTTCCAGTCTCTGGAGAAGCATCCGGTACTGCATATTATCCGGCTCTATATTCACCGCACTTCTTGCATCATTCAGTGCATTCACATTATTTCCGAGTCCCATATTTGCCATTGCGGAAAGATAGTACCACTGACCATTTTTCTGCTGTAATGACGAAAGAACATTCATCGCTTCTTTATAGTGTCCGCTCTGAATATAGTTTGCTGCAGCCTGTCTGCGTACTGCATCCTCATCCTGGTAGGTATTCTGACTCTGGTTTCCAAATCCGCCAAAGCCGCCGTAAGAATTATAACCGCCGGCAGAACCATACTCCTTCTCTTTCATGATCTGTTCGTATGCCTGCTGAACTTCTTTAAATTTTTCTTCTGCCTGTGCTTTATTCGGGTTGTTGATATTTGCATCCGGATGATATTTACGGCTCAGCTTACGATATGCCTTCTTTATCTCCTCATCCGATGCATCTCTTGAAACACCCAGCACACTGTATGGATCAAACATCTTCTTTCTCCCGCTCTTCCCTTCGCTTCTGCGATATACTCTCAAATCTGCACCACACTCCGGAATACAGAATATTCCGCAGGATATCTGCATATTTTATAATAGGAAGTTTTTCAAATTCCCGACATGTTTCTGCCATCATCATCAACAGCATATTCTTTATCCTGTCATCAAACCCTTTTATTATATAATCTTTTGCAAAAGGATTGTAATTTCCTTTTTTTACGTCTTCTTCAACGTCATCATACGCATCCATCAGATAAATGAACTTGCCAAGATAAAATCCCATCCGTCGAAGAGTCGGCGCCCATACATCTTCTCTGTATGCAAAGATCTCCGCCATGATCCTTCCGAAGCATCCGGAGACACGGTCCACATCGGTCTCATTTACTTTTTCCATCTCTGACAATTCATTCAGACAGGAAACGATCACATCAATCTTTTTTTTCCACTGCTGCTCGCTTCTGCGTTCTTTATTCTCCAGAAGTTTCCCATAAGTAAGGCTTAAGATTTTTTTCTCATCGTTCCAGTCATCCTTACACTTATAATAGGTGAGGAAAATATTCATATCCGCACCATATTCTGTTATGGCATTTTTACGGACCGGCTGTTTCCGAACGGGATGGACAATGCATCTGGTCGTTCCCTTTTTTGTCGGAGGCTCATAAAGTGCACTGAGAAGAACGATCACAAATGTCATATCATAACTCAGTGTGATCTGACCGGATATCCCGTAACGTCCTCTCAGTTCCCTGCATAATCCACAGTAAAAAGAGCGGTACATATCAAAATCTTTAAATTTTATTTCCGGTTTATTCATCACTACATAACCAAACATAAATGTACCTCTCTTTCTGATTTATCAGCTTCTTTTTATAAATTTCGTATGACACTTCGGACATTCAATCTCAATCTTACCTTTTCCTCTTGGAATACGGATCTTCTGACCACAGCCCGGACAGGAATAAATATGATGTGTTTTTCTCTGATTCATCATATTTTTCTCACGGTTAAAACGCTGTCTGAATTTTGCTGTTGCAGAAAGATACTTTTCATTTTCTGCATATCTTTTCTGAATGTCCCGCGACAGCATACGATAATATGTATACAGGAGCAACAGAAGGCCAATCGTGTCAAACAATGCTCCGATTCTGTTTCCACCCGGGAAAAAGATGGATATAATGATTGCCACCAGTGCAATCCCCAGCGTAAAACGTGCGAACTGATCCACTCCATAGCGTCCCTGCATAAATTTATTGAGTTTGTCTCTCATTTAAGCCCTTCTTTCTATTCATTCAACTTCTTTATTTCTCATCGCATACCTGGAAAATATAGAATTTCAGGTAATAAGATTCATCAGATGCCCAGAGGATCGGATGATCCGGTGCCTGCGTTCTGTATTCCACCTGGCGAAGTCTCTTATGCGCGCTCTTTGCAGCCTGTCCGATCGTCTTTGTAAACAGTTCATATTCCATAAAATGGGAACAGGAACAGGTTGCCAGGAAACCACCGTCTTTTACCAGCTTCAGTCCACGAAGATTGATCTCACGGTAACCCTTAACTGCGTTTTTGACGGAACTGCGTGATTTTGTGAATGCCGGCGGGTCCAGGATGACCACATCGTATTTTTCTCCTTCTTCCTCAAGTTTCGGAAGTAATTCGAATACATCTTCACAGATAAATTTAACTTTATCATCCAGTCCATTTAATTTTGCATTCTTCGTTGCCTGGTCAACGGCCAGCTGGGATGCATCAACGCCGGTAACTTCTTTTGCGCCCGCAATTCCTGCATTCAGTGCAAAAGAACCGGTATGAGTAAAGCAGTCCAATACTCTTGCATCTCTGCAGAGCTTTTGGATTGCAAGACGGTTATATTTCTGATCCAGGAAAAATCCGGTCTTCTGTCCGTCTTTGATATCTACCTGATATTTTACACCGTTTTCAACGATTTCAACCAAAGTCGGGAATTCCGGTCCGATAAAGCCTTTATACAGCTCCATGCCTTCCTGTTTACGGACTTTCGCATCGCTTCTCTCATACATGCCGCGAATCTGGATTCCGTCTTCTGCCAGAACTTTTTTCAGCAGTTCCAGAATCGTATTTTTCAGACGGTCAATTCCAAGTGCCAGTGACTGCACGACCAGAACATCCTCGAATTTATCTACAACAAGTCCCGGAAGAAAATCCGCTTCGCCGAAGATCAGACGGCAGCTGGATGTATCGGTTACCTTTTTTCGGTATTCCCACGCATCGCGTACACGTTTCTCAAGGAATCGGTCATCGATTTTCTGATTTTCATCTCTCGTCAGTAATCTGACTGTAATCTTTGAATTCGTATTAATAAAGCCTCTTCCAAGAGGATATCCGTCAAAATCATGGATCAGGACAATATCTCCGTTCACAAAACTCCCCATGATCGTAGCAATTTCATTATCAAATATCCACATTCCGCCGGATTTCAGAAGGCGGCCTTCTCCTTTTTTCAGTGTAACCACTGCAAGACTCATATTTTTTCTCCTTTCGGATCATTCGTAACTGGTTTTCAAACTTCTAAACTTCTTTTATTTAATAAGATACAAAACTCCTTATATTCTAGCACAGAAATCACCGGATTTCCAGTTTTTCACAAGTTATCAGGGGTGACGAATAAATTTATTTTCTTTCTCTTCCCATAGTAGTTTTTTCCCA
>CAVFJK010000146.1:2389-10255 GCA_963622815.1 Ruminococcus bicirculans (ex Wegman et al. 2014) | reverse complement strand
TGTGATCTGTGCAGTGCCTCTTTTTGTACCTTGAAAGGACAAAAAACAGTAATTCCGAAAAGTTATATTTACATTCTTTTTGACAATTATACAAATGCCTCCGGATGATTTATGATAATTACAGAAAGAGAAATCAAGAAAAAATTTCAGCAAAGATTTCAATAGAAAGAGGAGGAAGAAAGCCGTGAAAATTACAAAGAATGCAGTTGCCGGAACTCTGGAATCCAGTGATGCAATGGTAACGGTAGAACCAAATGCAGAAGGTGCGGGAATTGAATTTGATCTGGATAGTGTAGTGATCAATCAGTTCGGAAACAGCATCCGCCGTACCGTGATGGACACTCTGAAACGTCTGGATGTCCAGGATGTCAAGATCAGTATCGTAGACAAAGGTGCTCTTGACTGTACACTCAAAGCAAGAGTAGAAGGAGCCCTGTTCCGCGGAGCAGAGCAGACAGAAAATCTTCCATGGGGAGGTGCGATTCGATGAGCAATCCAAACAAAAAAAGACTAAGAAGAACCATGATGTTTCTGAACTGTCAGAAACCGGGACTTATCAAAGACCCATATATCTATAAACCGGGCTCGATCATGCTGGATCTTGAGGATGCCGTTGCAGAGAAAGAAAAAGACGCTGCAAGATATTCCCTGTTCCATGCACTGAGAGAGATCGATTACCGTGGAGTAGAGCGTGTTGTACGTATTAATGGACTGGATTCTCCATACTGGAAAGAAGATATCCGCTGCGCAGTAGCTGGTGGATGCGATTCTATCCGTATTCCGAAAACAGAGAGTGCACAGGATGTACATGTAGTAGAAGAAGCAGTCATCGCAGCAGAGAAAGAATTTGGAAGAGAAGAGGGAAGCGTTCTTATCATGGCAGCTCTGGAATCTGCCAGAGGTATCATGAAAGCCCTGGATATCTGCGAAGCATCTGACCGCCTTTTCGGTATCGCTCTTTCCGGTGGTGATTACACCAAAGACCTTCAGACTCATATCACAGGAACTGGTATCGAGCTGATGGGTGCAAGACAGAACATGGTCATTGCAGCAAGAGCAGCAGGCGTGCAGTGTTTTGATACTGTTTATACAAATCTGGATGATATGGACGGTTTCCGCAAGGATGTAGAAGCCATCCACCTGATGGGATTCGATGGAAAATCCATCATCAACCCGAGACAGATTGAGATCGTACATGATATTTATACTCCAAAGCAGAAAGACATCATCTTTGCAGAAAAAGTTGTCAAAGAGATCGATGACAAGAAAGCAAAAGGAATTGGCGTATTTACTGTAGACGGAAAGATGATCGATATCGCTTTCTATGACGGAGCAAAGAGAACTATTGAACTGGCAAAAGCATCTGGCGTGTATGAGGGGGATTTATAAAATGTTAAATAAAGTAGGCAGAGAAATCCCGGAGGAAATTCTGAAACAGACCGGCAAAGAAGTTTTTCAGGGAAATTATTACAAAGACAATACAGAATTCAAAAAACAGGGACCGATCACAAAGGTCGTTATGAACCATGACACCAGCAAAATGGTAGGTTCCATCCATGAAGCACTCGTAAAATGTGGTGCACATGACGGAATGACACTTGGATTCCATCATCATTTCCGTGATGGCGACCTCGTTGTAAACATGGTCATGCAGGAAGTACATAACATGGGAATCAAGGACGTTACGATCTGTGCAAGTTCCCTTGGTAAAGCACATGACGCACTCGTTCCGATGATCGAGGACGGAACGATCACAAACATTCAGTCTTCCGGTGTACGTGGAAAGATCGGTGAAGCAATCTCACAGGGTAAACTCAAAGGACTTGCAATCATGCGTTCCCACGGCGGACGTATCCGTGCAATCCAGACAGGTGAGACAGTGATCGATATTTCCTTCATCGGTGCACCGACCTGTGATGATTACGGTAACTGCAAAGGTGTCGGCGGAAAGAGCGACTGTGGTGTGCTTTCCTACTCCTTCGTAGATGGAAACCATGCAAACAAAGTCGTTGCAGTAACAGACTGTCTCGTACCGTTCCCGAACTATCCGGCAGACATTAACATGACAAAAGTAGATTATGTCTGCGTTGTTGACCAGATTGGTATTCCGGAAAAGATTGCTTCTGGTGCAGCAAAACCGACTACAGATGTACGTAAACTGATGATGGCTGACTACTGTACAAACACAGGTTGTTGTAAACACACCATACTTCAAAGATGGATTTGCCTATCAGACAGGTGTCGGCGGAGCTTCTATCGCATCTGCAGCATCTCTTGGCAAAATCATGAAAGAACGCGGAATCAAGATGGGATTTGCAGTCGGCGGAATGTCCAAAGGAATGTGCGATCTTCTTGACGAAGGTCTTGTAGGAAAACTTCTGGATACCCAGGATTTCGATACTTCTGCAGTAGAATCCGTAAAACGCCCGAACCACCACAGGATCAGTGCAGGTGCTTATGCAAACCCGTTTAACAAAGGTGCTTTCGTAAACAAACTGGACTATGTTGTTCTTGCGGCTCTTGAAGTTGACGTAGACTTTAACTGTAACGTAGTGGTAGGCTCTGACGGTGTCATTACCGGTGCACAGGGCGGTCATCCGGATGCAGCGCAGGGCGCAAAATGTACCATCGTAATTTCTCCACTGGTACAGGGACGTATCCCGGCGATCTGTTCCAAAGTAACCACAGTCACCACACCGGGTGAATCCGTAGATATTGTTGTCACAGACTACGGTGTAGCAGTCAACCCGGCAAGACAGGATCTTCTGGATGCATTAAAAGAAGCGAAGTGCGTTCCTCTTCGTACGATCGAAGAACTTCGTGATATCGCATACTCCATCACAGGCGAGCCTGAGCCAGTTCAGTTCGGTGACAGAGTCGTAGGTATCATCGAAGGCCGTGACGGTACAATTATGGACGTCGTACGCCAGGTAAAATCGTTTACTTTCACAGAAGATTGATACGAGAGGAGGAAACAATCATGACAGGAACAGTAAAAAATTACGCTACAGCCAGTATCTTCGGATCTTATATTCTCAGAATGAGAGAAATCCCGGGAAGAAAGATCGTGGATGAGCTTAAAGAGAAAAAGGCAGAGAGAGAACGCTTTGAAGTGATCGATGATTATGTAGAACAGGCATAACGGAATATCTGTCAGAAAATCAGTATCATAAAGATTTTGATAAAATTTGAAGATAAAGGAGGAAGGCCGATGATGTACGCAGAACAGAAAAGCAGAATGATCACAGCGATAGAGCTGGAATGCTGCATTTACAGTGCTCTGATGGGCGAGGTGTACACAACACCAAAGCCGGGACTGGTAGACCGTCACGATACCGGTGCTCATCAGGATATGAATGTTCATATGTTTGAAAGAAGTGCGGAGGCGATCACTCCTTATATTTCGAGAATGTTTTACCGGGGATACCACTGGATCGGGAAAGAAGAACGACTGTTTGAAGAAATTCGTAAGATTGGTATTCAGGCAGAACATGCCATGTATGACAGTACGGATGGAGTAAATACTCATAAAGGACTGATCTTTACGATGGGAATTCTTGCAGCGGCAGCCGGAAACTGCTACCAGAGAGAAGCGAGTTTTGAGACAGATAAAATTCTCAGGAAAGCAGCATCGATGACGGCTGGGTCATTGGAAGAAGAATTTCAGCGAATGGCAGAGCGAAAGCCGGTCACCCATGGAGAAATCCTTTATCAGAAATATGGTGAGAAAGGAATCCGGGGAGAGGCACAAAAGGGATTCCCGATCATTTCCAGAACAGCAATGCCGGTGCTTCGCAGTACACGGATGATGGGAATGGATACCAATCGTTCCAATATACAGGTACTTCTGGCAATTATGTCAGAATTAAATGATACCAATGTGTGGAGCAGAGGATCTTACCATGAGATGCAGTGGCTGAAAGAACAGGCGGCAGAAATCAGCAGACAGGGCGGGGCATTCTTTGAAACAGGAATCCGAAAGATTGAGGAACTGAATAAAGTCTGCATTCAGAAAAATTTAAGCCCGGGAGGCGCGGCTGATATTCTGGCGGCAAGCCTGTTTCTCTACTACCTGGAGAGACTTTCTAAGAATATGTAAAGCCACTTCTTATTTGAGAAACTTTACGATTATGGAGGATATGCAGATGGGAAGAGAAAAGAAAAACAGACTGCAGTTTCCAAAAGTGGGACAGCGGATCATTCGTTCGGTTGTGGCAGTTGCCTGCTGTTTCGTCGTATTTTATCTCAGAAACAAAGAAGGAATCCCGTTTTATTCCGCACTTGCGGTGCTGCAGTGTATTCAGCCATATCAGGACAGCATGACAGAGACTGCAAGAAAAAGAGTGACAGGAACATTTGTCGGAGCATTCTGGGGACTGGTGATCATTCTGATCCAGCTCTATGCGTTTGATGGAATACTCAAGGGAAGTTTTGCAGGATATATGTTGATCTCGCTTTTTACAGGCGTGGTCATTTATTCGACACTTGTATTGAACTGTAGGAACGCAGCTTATTTTTCCTGTGTGGTGTTTTTAAGCATCACAGTCATGCATATGACGGATGCAAACCCGTTCCTGTTTGTGTTTAACAGAGTACTGGATACGCTGATTGGTGTTGGAATCGCATTTGTCGTGAATTCGGCGCATCTGCCGAGAAGCAGAAGGAACGATGTTTTGTTTGTCTCAGGCATTGATGACACGATTCTGAACCGGGAAGATAAGATGTCGGCATACAGCAAGGTAGAGCTGAACCGCCTGATCGCATCCGGCGCAAACTTTACCGTATCGACCAACCGGACACCGGCGACTGTGAGGGAATCTCTTCCGGGTATCAATCTGAAACTTCCAATTATCGCCATGGATGGAGCTGTACTTTATGATCTGAACGAGAATTCTTATCTGATGAAATACCAGATGTCCGAAAATCAGGCAAAAATACTCAGCAGTTTTCTGGACAAAGAAGGAATCTGGTATTTTACAAACTGTGTGGTGGATGATCTTCTGGTCATCTATTACGACAGGATCGAGAGTGACGTGCACAAAAAAGTTTATGAGAGAAGACGGAAGTCCCCTTATCGAAACTATGTGCAGAGGACGCAGCCGGTTTATGAAAATGTTGTTTACCTGTATCTGATCGAGAAAAAAGAGATTACAGAGAAACTTTATGAAAAACTGATGCAGCAGCCGTGGATCACAGATTTCCGGGTGGCATTTCATGATTCTGTGGTACATCCGGGTTATGCAAATCTCAAGATCTACACAAAGGAAGCGACGAGAGAACATATGCTGGAAAATCTCAAGGCGATCCTGAATATTGATGAAGTCATCACATTTGGCAGCATTGAAGGAAAATATGATGTTTATGTCCGTGAGGCAGAAAAAGATGTGATGGTAAAAACACTGAAAAATCTCTATGAGCCTGTGTGGTTCAAAAAGGAGCAAAAATGATAGATTTGCCGCCCATTTTTGGGGCGGTTTTCTATTATCTGTTTTTTTCATTCTATGTGAAATAAATCACATGCAATGCATAAAACCTATGCGCAAATCCGCACTTTACATATTAGACGATGCAGGAATCCTTTCTTATACTTAAGTTATCAGGAAACGGCAGGCTGCCGGATAAGGGAGGTATTTTTATATGAGTAACGAAGAAGTTTACAGTTACAAAACACCATCGTCACAGCTCGTACAGATCGCAGAAATTGCTTCCAGATACAAGGGGAGACCGGAGATGCTGATGAAAGTCGTCATCCAGACACAGAAGATCGTCACAGCCTTTTCTGCTTCGGTTGCGGCGGTGATCGCGCGCGAGATGGACATTCCGCAGACACAGGTTTACAGCTTTATCACATTCTACGCAATGCTTTCTGTGAAGCCGAGAGGAAAATACATCATCCGCATGTGCAAGAGCGCACCGTGCCACGTCAAAGGCGCAAAAGAGATCGTCCGTGCACTGGAAGACCTGCTTCACATCAAAATGGGGGAAACGACAGAGGACAAACGTTTTACATTGGAGTACTGTCCCTGTCTTGGAATCTGTGAGCAGTCACCGGCGATCATGATCAATGACAAGACGTATGTGAATCTCACACCGGAGAGTGTAAAAGAAGTAGTCAGATGCTATATCAGAGGTGAGGTGGAGTGATGGAAGAGAAAAGAGTTCTTTTGAGAAACAGAGGAAAGATCGAACCGGAAAATGCACAGGAATACATCGCAGCAGGCGGTTATGAAGGTCTGAAAAAAGCACTTTCCATGGATGGAGCACAGATCATCAAGGAACTGGAACACGCAGGACTTCGTGGACGAGGAGGAGCCGGTTTCCCGACTTACCGGAAACTGCAGTTTGCCTATGGTGCACCGGGAGATGTGAAATACATTGTCTGTAATGCAGATGAGGGAGAACCGGGAACAAACAAGGACCGTATCCTTCTTTCTTCTGATCCCTGTTCCATCTTCGAGGGAATGGCAATCGCAGGAAAAGCAGTCAACGCACATGTAGGATTTATTTATCTGAGAGCAGAATATTCCTATCTGGTACCGATTCTGGAGGCAGCATTAAAGACTTCCCGTGAAGCGAACATGCTGGGCGAAAATATCCAGGGCAGCGGCTTTGATTTTGACATCAAACTCCGTTCAGGTGCAGGAGCTTATGTCTGTGGTGAGGAGACAGCACTGTTTGAATCTATCGAGGGAAAACGAGGCGAGCCGAGATTCCGTCCGCCATTTCCGGGAATCAAAGGTCTGTTCGGAAAGCCGACGGTATTGAATAACGTAGAGACACTGGCAAACATCAGCGTGATTTTCCAGAACGGATGGGAATGGTTCCGCACACTGGGAACAGAAAACAGTCCTGGTACAAAATTGTTTACGGTCTGTGGAAATGTAAAGCGAAGAGGTGTCTTCGAATTTCCGATGGGGATTAACCTCAAAGATCTCATCTACGAAGTCTGCGGCGGCATGGAAGACGGTCATGAACTTCTGGCAGTGCAGACTGGCGGCGCTTCCGGCGCGATCATAAATGCATCACAGATCGATATGACACTGGACATCGATCAGGTTTCCAACTCAGGCGGAAGACTTGGCTGTGGAACGATCCTGGTCATGGACGACCGCAACTGTATCATTGATATCGTAAGAAATAATCTTGATTTCTTCCGTGATGAGTCCTGCGGAAAATGTACACCGTGCAGAGAGGGCGGAACAAGGCTGTACCAGCTTATCACAAAGATCTCCCAGGGAAGAGGAAGTGTGAAGGATATTGAGACGATCCAGGACCTTGCAGAGACAATGCGCCTGACCGCACTATGTGGTCTGGGACATTCTACAGCAGTTCCGGTCCTGAGCAGTATCCAGAATTTTTATTCCTGTTACCTGAGACACATCGATAAAGACTACTGCCCGGTATGCAGTGAGGAAGGAGAATGAAGATGATCCATTTGACAATAGACGGGGAACCGATCGAAGTAAAAGAAGGAACCACGATTCTGGAAGCAGCGAGACTTCTGAATGTACATATTCCGACACTCTGTCATCATGAAGACCAGGCGGTCAAAGCGGTATGTCGTATCTGTGTGGTAGAGGTCGAAGGACAGAGGCTCCTTCCGGCAGCCTGCAGTACACCGGTCACAGAAGGAATGGTCGTAAAAACAGCTTCCCCAAAAGTCATCAAGGCAAGAAAAAATATCATGGAACTGATCCTTGCAAGACATCCGCAGGACTGTCTCGTATGTTCCAAAAATGGAAGCTGTGAACTTCAGAAAGTTGCAAAAGATCTGAACATGAACCGTCCGAACCGTTATGAACTGCAGGTGCGTGATGCAAGATTTGATGATTCCTCCCCGTCACTGGTGCGAGATATGAGCAAATG
>CAVFJK010000146.1:0-2379 GCA_963622815.1 Ruminococcus bicirculans (ex Wegman et al. 2014) | reverse complement strand
AAATGTATCCTCTGTAACCGTTGCGTGGAAGCATGTTCCCAGAAACAGGGCGTCATGGTCATGGCAAAAGAAAACAGAGGTTTTGACACGGTAGTCGTACCGCCATATGGGAAACTTCTGGCAGACACAAGCTGCGTCAACTGTGGCCAGTGTATTCAGGTATGTCCGGTCGGGGCTTTGTCTGTCCATGATGATACCGAACGGATCTACGATCAGATTGCGGCAGGTAAATATATGACGGTTCAGATTGCACCATCTGTACGTATCACGTTGGCAGAATCTCTTGGTTACAAGCCGGGCACCGTCACAACAGGAAAGATCGTACATGCCCTCCGAAAGATTGGTTTTCACAAAGTTTTTGATTCTGATTTCTCGGCGGATCTTACGATTATGGAGGAAGGAACCGAATTTCTTCAGAGACTGAAAGGAAATGGAACTTTGCCGCTGATCACATCCTGCTGTCCGGCATGGGTCAAATATTGTGAGACTTATGGCTATGACCAGCTTGACCATCTTTCCAGTGCAAAATCCCCACAGCAGATGTTTGGAGCTGTCATCAAGACCTTTTTTGCAGAAAAAGAAAAGATCGATCCGAAGGACATCTGCAGTGTATCGGTGATGCCATGTACCGCGAAGAAATTTGAGTGCCGGAGAAAAGAATTCCACGACAGCGGATTTCAGGACGTGGACATTTCAATCACAGTGGTAGAGCTTGCCAAGATGATCCGCACCGCGGGAATCCATTTCGAGGATCTGGAAGATCAGGAATTTGATGCACCGTTCGGTCTTGGAAGCGGCGCGGGACAGATCTTTGGAAGCACCGGCGGCGTTATGGAGGCGGCACTGCGTACTGTATACGAAGTGTTAACAGGGGAGACTCTTGAGAAACTGGAATTCATGCAGGTGCGTGGTCTTGAGGGAATCCGTGAAGCTTCCCTTACGATCAAGGGGCAGGAGATCCGTGTTGCAATCGTCCACGGCCTTAAGAACGTAGAAGGCATTCTGGAACAGATCAAAGCCGGAACATCCCCGTATCATTTTATCGAGGTAATGGCATGTGAGGGCGGCTGCATCGGAGGCGGTGGAAATGCACCCAAGACTATGGCAAAAGTAAGAGAACGCCAGAGAGCGATCTACGAGGAAGACAAGAAACTTCCAATTCGTAAATCACATGAAAATATATATGTACAGAAACTGTATGAGGAATACCTGGGAGAGCCCTTAAGCGAAAAATCCCACAAATTACTTCATACCACCTATCACAGCAGAAGAGACCTGCTCAGATAAAAAAGAAATACATTACTATTTACAGTCAGGAGGAGCATCATGAACGAGCGTCAGTTAAGATACTTTTGTACAATAGCCAGAGAAGAAAATATCCAGAAAGCAGCAGCCGTACTGCATAAAGATTCGTCTACACTGACAAGGACGGTCAAAAACATGGAGGAAGAGATCGATGCTCCTTTGTTTAAACGAACCAGAGAAGGACTTGTGCTGACGGCGGAGGGAGAGACAACGATTCGCTTTGCAAAAAAAGTTCTGGAGACAACAAAAGAATATCACAGCCTGCATTCCTGGACAGAACAGGAAATCCGCTATCTTCTGGAAGTGAACGAGCAGGGACGCATTTCAGCGGCAGCAGAAAAGCTGTTTGTGGCACAGCCTTCCCTGAGTCAGAAACTCTGGCAGATTGAGAAAGATCTTGGAAGCCCGCTCTTTATCAGAAACAGAAGAGGAGTCCGAAGCACGGAGTATGGACGGCATATTCTTGAAACTTTGAAACAGGTAGACGAATTATACCGTGAGTACAAAAAAGATCTGGAAGAGTGCATGGAGATGAAGAAAGGAACCGTTACCGTAGGGATTCCGATGAATCTCGGTACCTGCCTGCTCCCTGCAATATTGCCGGCATTTGCCGCACAGTATCCAAAAGTAAAAGTAAACATCCGTGAAGGGAATTCTTCTGAACTGGAAAAACTGCTCCTGGAGAAAAAAGTAGATTTCTGTATCATGCATGAGCATGATACCGGTGATGCCGTTCAGTTGAAAAGTTTTTCGGAAGATCCTTTTTATCTGGTTGTTCCGAAAACGATGAAAAACCGGATTCCATTTCATGAGTCGCAAGGTCTGGTAGCAGATGACCTGAAAAAACTTAAGGATATTCCGTTTGTTATGGTTGCGAAGAGACAGAAACTGCGTCAGGTAACGGATCAGATCCTGGAGACAGGCGGGATCGCACCGGAGATCTGCTGCACAACAAGAAACATGGAAACTGCAAAGCGCCTTGTGGCAGCAGGAATGGGAGCAACGATCCTTCCACAGTCTTACCTTACGCTATATTCCGGAACGGAGAATCTGGAATGGTACCTTCTGGACAGA
>CAVFJK010000145.1:8282-11960 GCA_963622815.1 Ruminococcus bicirculans (ex Wegman et al. 2014) | reverse complement strand
CCGTTTGAGTCAAAGTCATACTGTATCGGCGGAAGATTTAAATGTCTGGAAACAGTGGGAACAGGATTCTGGTCGGCAATATTTGTTACGTAGTAACCGCTTTGTGCACGGGCAACAATATAGCCGTCTGCGGCCAGCTGCAGGTAAGCATTTTCAATCGTTGTGCGGCTGAGTTTCAGTTCAGTGGCACATTTCCGGAGGGAGGGCATGCGGCTTCCGGCCGGAATGCGGTGCTCCATGATCAGATTTTTATAATGTTCGTATACCTGAAGATACAGGCTTTCTTTATTGGAATGAAATGCTAAGCTCATAAACTGTCCCCTGAAAAATGAATAAAAGTGGTTATTTTTATATATACACTTAGATGCTATTCTAAATCAGAATATGAGAAAAAGCAAGATGAGGAGACGATGGATTGAAAAAAATTGCAGTATTAAATGATTTATCAGGAATGGGAAAATGTTCTCTTACAGCGGCGATTCCGGTGATCTCAGTCATGGGAATTCAGGCATGTCCGCTTCCAACGGCGGTATTAAGTGCCCAGACGGGTTTTCCTTCTTATTATTGTGATGATTATACAGATCATATGGATAAGATCATGGAAGAGTGGAAGAAGATGGAGTTTTATCCAGATGGAATCTATACGGGATTTCTTGCTGATGCATTACAGGCTGATAAAGCTGTGGAGTTTATAAAGAATTTTAAGAAAAAAGAGACAAAAGTTCTTGTTGACCCGGTTATGGGGGATGATGGAGAGGAATATCCGATCTATACAGAAGAACTGTGTGAGAAGATGAGGATGCTTGTCAGAGAGGCAGCGGTGATCACTCCGAATATCACGGAAGCGTTGCTCCTTCTCTACGGAAGAGAAAAGATGCATACGGAATGGCAGCGGCTTTCTGAACTTTCCAGAGAAGATCTTATGAAGTATGTTGAGACGACGGGAAGGCTGCTTACACAGGAATTTAATGTGGAAGCCGTGATCACGGGGATCAGTCATACGACAGATGAGGGAGAGAAATATATCAGTAATCTTATCTGTAAAGAAGGAGAGCAGACCTGGGTGAGTACGGTGAAAGAAGGCGGAAGCTACTCAGGAACTGGAGATCTGTTTGCATCTGTACTTAGTGCTGGAATGGTGAAGGGGATGGATACGGCGGATTCTGTACGAAAAGCTGTGAAGTTCCTTTCAAAAGGCATCCACGATGCAGTACTTGAAGGCACCGATCGCAATGAAGGAATCTGCTTTGAAAAGTATCTGTTTGAATTAGCTACTGAATAATGTTTAAATATCACGAAAAGGTTCCATGTATTGGGCTCGCCACAAGGCTTCGAAGGCCGGACTCCAATATTACTTCACGCAGTCATTCAGCAGAAAAAAACAGGTTCTGAGCCAAAGCTGTGTTTTCTACTCAGAACATGCACTGGTTTGCTGCCAGTCGCCCAAACTCGCCTGACGGCTCAAACAGTGGGCTTGATGACAGCAGCTAGCATGTTCTTCCCTACGAAAGCCTCGCTGGCGGCTCTTCACCTGTCTTTTCTCTGAATATACTATTCTTTCTACTGAATATTTACTGCGTGAATTCCCAGTTCTCTTTTAAAGATTCTTCTTCTTATAGATAAACCACGATGCGATTGCCGTAAATACGATCAGATATGCCATAAGTATTCCAATTCCTGACATCGCAAATCCTTCTCCGGCGGAGATGCTTCGGATCATATGGCTTGTCTGGGACAGCGGAAGTGCAGAAACAAACTTTCCAAGCAGCCCCGGCAGTTTTTCCGTAGAAAAAAACGTATTACACAGATATGCCATCGGCATAATGATGTAGTTCGAAAAACGCGGAACATCCGCATGATTCTTTGCAAGAAAAGAAACAACTACGCCGATTGCAGAGAATACTGCACCATTCAGGAACATGACCAGAAAAGACCATCCGTTAAAGATCAGCCCGGTGTCGATCGGCATGGTGAGAACCAGAATGACACCTCCCGCATAAAAGCCACGAAGACTTCCTCCGATGATCTGGCCTGCGATAAACTGCCATAAAGGTGTAGGAGAGATCAAGACCTGATCAAAAGCCTTTTCATAGAGACGCTGTACATTCAGATTCTGTGCAATCGCATTAAAACTCCCGTTCATCGTTGTAAGCGATACCACACCCGGAATCAGGAAGTTCAGATAAGGTTCTCCGTGAGATACCGTCTGGATTCCCATTCCAAAAACGACCAGGTACATCAGCGGGGCAATCATTGCCGCCAGCGTGATCTTATAAAAATCTCTTCGAAATTCTACCCATTTTTCCCATAATATTGTAATAATTCCCATAACTCAAACTCCTCCCTTATGACGGCATCAGATGTCGCCCGGCACGCTCTACAAATACATCTTCCAGCGTTGTCTCACGAAGAGAAGCCTGTCCGGAGAGTTCGGAAAGATAAGCAATGGCTTCTTCACGACTGTGGAAATAATGACTATGGGTTTCGTCTCCGGAAAATTCATCGACTGCGTAACTTCCAAGACTGTCGATCAGCCCGGATGGAGTATTGACTTCTTCTAATTTACCATGATCCATCAGTGCTACACGGCTGCAGAGATTCTGGGCTTCTTCCATATAATGCGTGGTCAGAAGGATTGTCAGATTCTTTCCGTTCAGCTTACGGAGAAGGTTCCACATCTGCCGGCGGGAAAGAGCATCCATACCGGCGGTCGGTTCATCCAGAAGCAGAATTTCAGGATCCGTCAGAAGTGCACGGCAGACCATCAGTTTACGTTTCATACCACCGGAAAGCTTACGGACGGTTCGCTTACGGAATTTAATGAGGTCACAGAATTCAAGAAGCTCTTCTGTACGTCGCTTGATCTCTTTACGTGGCATAAAATAAAGACGTCCCTGATATTCCATGATCTCATCCATATTCATGTCCTGGCGCATGGAATATTCCTGCGTGATCACACTGATCTTGCGTTTCAGGTCGGGACGGTTTCGGGTCAGCTTCTGACCATCAATCAGTATTTCACCCTTCGTAGGAAGCAGAAGAGTAGAAAGAAGACTGATCGTTGTTGTTTTTCCTGCACCGTTCGGACCGAGAAGACCGAAGAATTCTCCGGTTTCAATCTTGAGATCAAGAGAATCTACGGCAGTAAAATTATCAAACGTTTTTGTAAGATTCTTTGTTTCGATCATTTGTGCTCCTTCGCAATGATCAGAGAATAATAGCCGGCATCATTCGGAATCTCCTCAACACCATGATAAATATGTTCTTCCGGCATGCCGCAGTTTTCAACCATAAAAACATCGCGGCCGCTTTTTGCGAGAATTTCCTTTACCTGGTTCATTTTCTTTCCGGATTTCATCAGGATATAGTTTCCGGACTCTGTCAGTTCACTGTCAAGACGATGCACTGCCGGAACGATATGAAGCTGTTCATTCCACTCAGAAAGAGAAATATTCAGTTTTGCTGCTGCAGCACAGAAAGAAGTGATTCCGCTTACCAGTTCTGTGTGATATCCATCGGTTTCCACAAGATGCTGCAGATAGGAAAAAGTAGAATATACACAAGGATCACCAAGCGTCAGGAAAACAACATTTTTTCCCTGATCCAGACAGACCTCCAGAGTTTTTGCTCCCTTTGCATGATTTTCTTCCAGTTCTTTTGCATCGTGTGTCATAGGCA
>CAVFJK010000145.1:6616-8103 GCA_963622815.1 Ruminococcus bicirculans (ex Wegman et al. 2014) | reverse complement strand
ACCTCCTGAATTCATTAAAAAATGATTATAAATTATCTTACATGTGAAATTTTATTCACAGACACAGTTACTGTTTGCTCTGCCCACAGTAACAGACATATCCTTTTAATTATACAAGAATTGTATAGTGTTTGCAATGTGGGATTTGCTGTGTTATCATGGTTTTATGAGAAAATGATAAGAATAATGGAGTAGAGAGATGAAAAGAAAACTTTCAAGTCTGATAGCTGCCATATTTATTGTGATTGGAGCTTTTTCCTGCATCTGTCAGGCGGCAGGTATGGATATTGATAAAGAGGATGGAGAATATTCGATTCAGGTAGATCTGGAAGGTGGAAGCGGCAAGGCAAGCGTGACTTCACCGACAATTCTTACGGTAAAAGACGGACAGGCTTATGCACAGATTCAGTGGAGCAGTTCGAATTACGATTATATGATCGTAGATGGAGAAAAATATTTTCCGACGAATGAAGAAGGCATGAATTCTGTTTTTGAGATTCCGGTGCTGAGTATGGATGAAGGAATGCCGGTGATCGCAGATACTACAGCAATGGGTGCACCGCATGAGATTGATTATATACTGACTTTCTATTCTGATTCGATCGGCTCAAAAAGTCAGCTTCCGCAGGAGGCAGCCAAGAGAGTCGTGGCAGTTGCCATTGTGATCATTGTCGGTGGTGGAATCCTGAATTATTTCGTAAATAAAAGAAATCGTTGTTAAAAAACCGAAGGGCTGGTTTCAATGAAACCAGTCCTTCATTACGTCAAAAATCTGAATCAGTTCCCCATCGGAGATTACATAAGGAACCATAGAATACATATAGTTTAAGAAAGGCCTGCAGAAGACGCCGCGCTCATAAGCAAACTGCTGGAAACCTTCCAGAGTCTTAGAATCGTGGACTTCCACGCAGGTACAGCCGCCCATGATACGGACTTCTTTGATACGTGGGTCAGAGAAATTTTCCATTTCCTGATGGGAGATCTGTTCGATATGCCGGATCTTGCTCATATAGTCGTCCCGCTCAAAGATCTCGATTCCTTTGAGTGCGACTGCACAGGCAAGTGGATTTCCCATAAAGGTCGGTCCGTGCATCAGGGCAAGGCGGTCATCGTCACTGTAAAAAGCATCAAAGACTTTATGGTTTGCAACGGTGACAGCATGTCCGATATAACCGCCGGTCAGGGCTTTTCCGAGAACCAGGATATCCGGAAGGACAAGGTCAGCTACAAAGCGATTTCCGGTACGCCCAAATCCTGTTGCAACTTCATCAAAGATCAGGAGCACGTCATACTGATCACACAGTTCTCTGGCACGTTTCAGGAAAGAAATATCATACATCCGCATACCGCCGGCACCCTGTAAGAGAGGTTCTACGATAAAGCTGTTCAGTCTGTCATGGTAAAGTTCAAATGCTTCCTCAAGAGCCGGAATCTCTGTCGGGATATGGACAACACCTTCTTTTTTGTCAAAAGCAAAATGATAATCC
>CAVFJK010000145.1:0-6606 GCA_963622815.1 Ruminococcus bicirculans (ex Wegman et al. 2014) | reverse complement strand
AAGTATCTCCGTGATAGGCATGTTCAAGAGCCAGAACCAGCGGTCGCTTTCTTCCCTGGTTGGTGTTATACTGGAGAGCCATCTTGAGGGAAACTTCTACTGCAACGCTTCCGGAATCAGAAAAGAAGCAGTAGTCCAAGTCGCCCGGAAGAAATTCCTGGAGTCTGTCAGAAAGTTTTTCTACCGGCTCATGGGTAAGCCCGCCGAGCATTACATGGCAGAAACGGTCGGCCTGTTCTTTGATAGCGGCGGTCAGTTCCGGGTGTTTATAACCGTGGATCATACACCACCAGGAAGAGATCGAATCGATCAGTTTCTGGTCTTTTGTATAGAGATGCACACCCTCGGCATCCAGAATCTTGTAAGGCTCTTTCATTGTTTTCATCTGTTCATAAGGATACCATATCATTTGATCTTCACCTCGTCATAAAGTGCGCTCAGCACATCTGCATCTGTCTCAAGTTCTGTGGCGTTATCCTGTACTTTTGCGATTACAGGAAGCCCTGTCATATGTTCACACATGAAAATATTATCTTCTTCCATGATGTTTCCCGGATGATAATGATTAAAAATCATTCCTTTAAGCGGAAGGTTATGCGCCTTCATATATTCGAAAGTCAGAACAACACTGTTGATCGTGCCAAGTCCTGCATCGGCAACCAGAATACTGGAAAGTTCAAATTCCCGGATCACATCTTCAAGCTGGATCTTACGCTCATCAAAGCAGAGCGGACAGAGGATTCCGCCGCTTCCTTCCATAGTGATGTAGTCATAATTTTCTGCTGTTTTCAGAAAACCTTCGCGGACAACAGAAAGGTCAACGGGATTTCTCTCCACACGGGAAGCCAGATGCGGAGACCAGGCATTTTCGTATACATAAGGACACATCTCATTCAGCGGCTGAGAGATTCCTGACATCTGCCTCACAAAAAGTGCATCTCCCGGAATCAGGCTTCCATCCGGCCTGCGGTCATTTCCGCTCATGGCTGCTTTGTAGTAAGCCGGATTTTTCTCTGCCTGTGCAAGTTTTTTTACGATCAATCCGGCAATGAAGGTCTTTCCGATATCGGTTCCTGTTCCGGTAAGAAAAATTGCTTTACTCATGTTTTACACTTCCTTCCAGTATTCAGGAGTTACATCACGGCCCATATCAGAGAGCATCTGGCGGTCACTTCGGATCGTTGCGCAGGCAACGGTTGTAAGCATGTTTCCGGTGATGGAAGCGGAGGCTCCGGCTTTGAATGCAGTTTCACCGTCATTGGTGAGAAGGGCACGTCCGGCAGCGAGGCGGATGTTTGCTTCCGGGTTGATATAACGGAAGAATGCGATCGTGCGCAAAATCTCCGGCTCAGTAAGTTCCGGAAGATGTTCCAGCGGAGTTCCCGGGATCGGCATCAAGGCGTTGATCGGGATGGAGTCGATACCGAGTTCGGCAAGACTGATCGCCATATCGAGACGGTCTTCCCAGGTCTCGCCCATGCCGATGATACCGCCGGAGCAGGCACACATGCCTTCGGCTTTGACTTTCTTGAGAGTTTCGATCTTCATATCATAAGTATGTGTGGTGCAGATATTTGGGAAATTTCTGCGGGAGGTTTCAATGTTGTGATGATAGCTGGTCACGCCGGCTTCGTGAAGACGATGGAGTTGTTCGGCAGAAATAAATCCCATGGAAGCGCAGAGGTCGATCTTGCATTCTCTGTGCATGGTCTCGTAGGCGTGGATCGCCTGGTCGAATTCTTTTCCGGTCAGGGCTTTTCCGGCAGTGACGATAGAAAAGCGGTCAACACCTTCGGATTCGTTCATCTTACAGGCTTCGAGGATCTTTTCTTCCGGAAGAAAATCGTAAACTTCGCAGGAAGTGTGGTGGTGAGCCGACTGTGCACAGTATTTACAGTCCTCAGGGCATCTGCCGCTGCGTCCGTTGATGATGGAACAGAGGTCTACTTTGTCTCCGATACAGGCCTTACGGATACGGTCTGCACCTTCGCATAATTCATCCAGATCACAGGTGAGAAAGAAGGAAAGATCATCCTCCCTTGTGATCCTGCGTCCGTCAATGATTTCCTGGGCTAAAGTAAGTGGGTTCATTTTGCTGTCTCCTTTGTATGTAATAAGATTGTGTTTGGTTCAGAAAAATACTGCATTACAACCGGACGGACACGTCTGGCGATAAGTGCACCAAGGATACTTAAGGCAATGTCACCAGGTACTGCAAGAAGGAAGCAGTAGAGGATGAGCGGCCAGATTCCGATTGGTGTATCGATCACGTAATTGCAGATCACGTAGTAGTAGATCATACCGCAGGCATAGACGACCATAAGTCCTGCAAGGTTTGCGAGCAGATAGCGGAAAATCGTCTTTTTCTTCAGATGTTCTGCGATACGTCCTGTCACATAAGTTCCGAGGCAGAAACCGATAATGTAGCCAAAGCTCGGTTTAAAGACATACCAGAGACCACCGCCCTCGGAAAAGATCGGAAGCCCTGCAAGGCCAAGGAGCATATAGGCAACGACCGAGATCATTCCCCGCTTTGAACCAAGCAGCAGTCCTGCAAGCATCGTAAACAGATACTGCAAAGTAAAAGGAACTACCGGCACCGGAATCTTGATAAAAGCTCCCACCGCGATCAGCGCAGTAAAAAGACTGCAGTAGATTAAAGTTTTTGTCTTTGACATTTGTAAACCTCCAAATTCTTTATGGTTTACAATTTTAAAAGAAAGAACTTGGATTGTCAACTTATAAAATAAAAAAGTTTACAATTATGTTTGAGCCAGATGAACATAATAAAAGGAAGCGTAAGAAATCTCTTCTTATAGATATGCAGATGTGGTATAATGACACAGAATTAATTTATGGTTTACAGGAGAAAGAGTATGAAGCAACCATTCAAAAGAACCATGTATGCCTGCTTCGTAGGCTATATCGTACAGGCAATCGTCAACAACTTTGTTCCATTGCTGTTCGTAACATTTCAGAAAAGTTACCAGATTCCGTTATCAAAGATCACACTGCTGATCACGATCAACTTTATGATCCAGCTTCTGATTGATCTTTTATCAGCAGGATTTGTGGATAAGATCGGATATAAGGCATCGGTAACGATCGCGCATATCTGTTCCGCAATTGGTCTGTTTTTACTGACGATCCTTCCGGAAGTTACGACAGATCCTTTTATTGGTATTCTGATCGCAGTTGCCATCTATGCAGTCGGTGGAGGACTTCTGGAAGTTCTGATCAGTCCGATTATCGAGGCATGTCCGACGGACAATAAAGAAAAGGCAATGAGCCTTCTGCATTCATTTTATTGCTGGGGACATGTGGGAGTTGTATTGATTTCCACGATCTTCTTCAGTACTTTTGGAATCGAAAACTGGAATATCCTTGCAAGAATCTGGGCAATCATTCCGGTACTGAATGGAATCGTATTTCTGACTTCACCGATCTATTCCCTACATGAGGAGGGAGAGAAGGGACTTTCTATTAAAGAACTCTGCTCCATGAAGATCTTCTGGGTCGTGATGTTAATGATGATGTGTGCAGGAGCGAGTGAACAGGCAGTCAGCCAGTGGGCTTCTACTTTTGCGGAAGAAGGACTGAAAGTCAGCAAGACGATTGGTGATCTGGCTGGTCCGATGGCGTTTGCGGTCTTAATGGGACTTGCGAGACTCCTTTATGGAAAATATGGAGACAGGATCGATCTGAAACGTTTTATGACTTACAGCAGTATTCTCTGTGTGATCGCTTATCTCTGTATTGCTTTTGTACCGGTTCCGATGCTCGGTCTGGTCGGCTGTGCAATTTGTGGATTTTCTGTAGGAATCATGTGGCCGGGCACGTTCAGTATCGCATCGGCATCCATCCGGGGCGGTGGTACGGCAATGTTTGCTCTGCTTGCTCTTGCAGGTGACCTTGGATGCTCCGGTGGTCCGACACTTGCCGGTTTTGTATCCAGCAGTGTGGGAAATAATCTGAGAATGGGTATTCTTGCAGCCATTGTCTTCCCGGTGCTTTTACTTGTTGGAATTCAAATCTGTAAGAAGAGTCAGTAGAAATAAAAAGAGTCTGGATATTCGAGATTTTATAAGTCTCGATGTCCAGACTTTTTTTGATGACAATATTACATGGAAGTGATCGCCTCGCGTGCATGCTCCACAAACATCGCACGGATTCCCGGATATTCACCAAGTCCCTTTAAGACAGGATATACTTCAAATCCGGCTTTCTTAAACTGACAGACCCAGGAATCCGGAGAGTCACCTGCCATATCGTTATGTGCATGATCGCCCGCTACGATCATAAACGGTGTCAGGTAGATCTTTGATGGATGGAAAGCAGTTACTTCTTTTACGAGATCCTGGATTGTCGGATCAGCCTCAACCGTACCGATAAATACATTGGAATGTCCCGCAGATTTAAAGTTTCTGTCAAGTTCCGCATAGACAGAGTTAATCTGGTGGGTGGTTCCGTGCCCCATAAGTACCAGAGCTTCTGTCTCTTTAAGCTCAGAGAACTCAGAATTCACAGCATCGATTGCTTTCTGCTCATCCTCCGTTGAAGTCAGAAGAGGAGTACCAAAGGCAATTTTATCAAAAGACTCTTTATAAGAAAGAACTTCTTCTTTCATAACATTATTCTCAATGCCATCCAGGATATGTGTCGGCTGTACGATAAGTTCCCGGATTCCGTCTTTGATCATCTGTTCCATGGCTTCTTTTACAGTAGAAACTGTATAGTTATCTCTTTTTTTCAGAATGGAAATGATAAATTTACTGGTCCATGCACGATAGATCTGATAATCCTGAAAAGAGTCAGCGATATCCAGTTCAATCTTCTCTATCGTAGCTTTTCGGGAAGCCTCATAGCTGGTTCCGAAGCTTACGACCAGGATGGCTTTATCGGTCTGCTGGTTCATAAAAAATATTCTCCTAAAATTTTATTTTCCGCGTATTTCTGAATTATACTATAGCATCGAAAAAAGTTCAATTTTTTTCCAAAAACCTATTGACATTTCGGGCAAAAAGGAATAACATACTAAACATATCAAAGAGGTATGTTAATAAAAACAGACGCGAATAAATAAAAAAAGAAAGGCGGTAAAAACCATGGCAAACATTTATAAAGGAACACTTGGACTGATCGGAAATACTCCACTTGTAGAAGTGACAAATGTAGAGAAGGAACTCGGACTGGAAGCAACTGTACTTGTGAAACTGGAATACTTTAATCCGGCAGGAAGCGTAAAAGACAGAATCGCAAAAGCAATGATTGAAGACGCTGAAGCAAAAGGACTTCTGAAAGAGGGCTCTGTCATCATCGAGCCAACATCCGGAAATACAGGAATCGGTCTTGCATCCATCGCAGCAGCGAAAGGATACAGAATCATTCTTACCATGCCGGAGACTATGAGTATTGAACGTAGAAATATCCTGAAAGCATACGGCGCAGAACTGGTTCTGACAGAGGGTGCTAAAGGAATGAAAGGCGCTATTGCAAAGGCAGACGAACTTGCAAAAGAAATCCCGAACAGCTATATTCCGGGACAGTTTGTAAATCCGGCAAACCCGGCAGCACACAAAGCAACTACAGGTCCTGAAATCTGGAACGATACAGACGGAAAGGTAGACATCTTTGTAGCAGGTGTCGGCACAGGCGGAACTCTTACAGGAACAGGTGAATACCTGAAAGAGCAGAATCCAAATGTTAAAATTGTAGCAGTAGAGCCTGCAACTTCTCCGGTACTTTCCGAAGGAAAAGGCGGTCCGCATAAGATTCAGGGTATCGGCGCAGGATTTGTTCCGGAAGTTCTTAATACACAGGTATATGACGAGATTATCCCGGTTGATAATGAAGTATGCTTCACAACAGCAAAACTTCTTGCTAAGAAAGAAGGCGTTCTCGTAGGTATCTCTTCAGGAGCAGCTCTCTACGCAGCGATCGAGCTTGCAAAACGTCCGGAAAATAAAGGAAAGACTATCGTAGCACTTCTTCCGGATACAGGTGACAGATATTATTCAACTGCATTGTTTACGGAGTAAAGGAACACCAGTAGAGGAGTGCGAAAGTAGCTTGCTACGGAGCACTCCGTAGTGTATAATATAACGGTTATAAATAAAAAACAGAAAAGAGGATCAGATTCATGGGTGAAAAGATCACAAGAGAAAACAGAAAATTCAAATTTGAAACACTTCAGCTTCATGTAGGACAGGAACAGCCGGATCCGGTTACCGATGCAAGAGCAGTTCCGATCTACCAGACATCTTCTTATGTATTCCGCAACTGCGATCATGCAGCAGCTCGTTTCGGACTTGCAGATGCAGGTAACATCTACGGACGTCTGACAAACCCGACAGAAGATGTTTTTGAAAAGAGAATCGCAGCACTTGAAGGTGGCAGCGCAGCACTTGCAGTAGCTTCCGGGGCAGCAGCAATTACATATACAATCGAAAACCTTGCACAGAATGGAGATCACATCGTAGCAGCAAAGAATATCTACGGTGGAACCACAAACCTTCTGGAGCATACACTTCCGGCATACGGAATCACAACAACATTTGTTGACATCTTCAACCTTGAAGAAGTAGAGAATGCAATCCAGGATAACAC
>CAVFJK010000144.1:0-4951 GCA_963622815.1 Ruminococcus bicirculans (ex Wegman et al. 2014) | reverse complement strand
ACAGTTGACCTCTACATGGGAGAGGATTATATGGATGTACTGGCAGAGGGAGAAAAAATCATTCAGGTTGGAAAGAATCTTTCGGCGGATGGTGCTGAAATAATTGATGTAAGTGGGAAACTTCTTTTTCCGGGATTTATAGACGGACATACGCATTTTGATCTGGAAGTAGCGGGAACAGTGACAGCAGATGATTTTGAAACAGGAACAAAGGCTGCGATCCTTGGTGGAACAACTCTGGTCATCGACTATGCGTCACAGGATAAAGGCGGACATACGCTGAAGGAAGGACTTGATAAGTGGCATAAAAAAGCCGATGATAAATGTTCCTGCGATTATTCTTTCCATATGTCGATCGTGGAATGGAACGAAAAGAACGAGCAGGAAGTGCAGGATATGATTGACCATGGGATTACCAGTTTTAAACTGTATATGACATATCCGGCAATGATCGTCAATGACTGTGATATGTATAAAATCCTGAAAAAGCTGGGTGAATGTGGATGTTTTGCAGGCGTGCACTGTGAAAATGCAGGAGTGATCGATGCATTGATCGCGGAAGCAAAAAAAGAAGGCAGACTGGGTCCGGAAAATCATCCGCTGGTTCGACCGGACACTATGGAGGCAGAAGCTGTCCATCGTCTTCTTGTTATTGCAAAAGAAGCGAATGCACCGGTGATGGTGGTACATCTTACGAATAAAAAAGCACTGGATGAAGTGCTTAAAGCGAGAGAAAACGGACAGGAAGTATATGCAGAAACATGTCCACAGTATCTTCTTCTGGAAGACAGTGTGTATTCAAAACCGGATTTCGAGGGGGCTGTTTATGTCTGTGCACCGCCGATCCGTAAAAAGGAAGATCAGGAATGCCTGTGGAAAGCTTTGGCGAAAGAAGAAATCCAGACGGTGGCGACAGATCAGTGCAGTTTTACACTGGCACAGAAAGCACTTGGAAAAGATGACTTCACAAAGATTCCGGGAGGACTTCCGGGGGTACAGACACGTGGAACGCTTCTTTATACTTATGGCGTAAAAAAAGGACGGATCACACAGGAGCAGATGTGTAAATTTCTGTCTGAAAATCCGGCAAAACTGTATGGGGTTTATCCGCAGAAAGGTGTGATCGCACCGGGAAGTGATGCAGATATTGTAGTATTGGATCCAGCGAAAGAAAGTGTGATCTCCGCAGCGACTCATGCATACAATACAGACAATAACCCGTTTGAAGGTTTTAAACTTGAATGCGGTATCGATAAAGTTTTCCTTCGCGGAAACCTTGCTGTTGAAGACGGAAACCTTGTGAAAGAAAAGCTGGGAAAATATATTGCCAGAGGAAAAAAGAAACTGTAAATACCTGATGGAGAGAATGCATGAAAAGATTAATTGATAAACTGCATCAGGAGCAGATGCTGACTGCAGAAGAATTTCACAGGCTTCTGGCGAATCGTTCAGAAGAAACCGACCAGTATGCCAGAGAACTGGCGAATCAGGTACGGCAGGAAGTATATGGAAATAAGATTTATGTCAGAGGATTAATAGAATTTACGAATTACTGTAAAAATGACTGCTATTATTGCGGAATTCGTCGAAGTAATCATAATGCACAGCGATACAGATTAACAGAAGAGGATATTCTGGAGTGCTGCAGCCAGGGGTATGAACTTGGCTTTCGTACATTTGTCCTGCAGGGCGGAGAAGATGGATTTTTTACAGATGAAAAGATCGTAGAGATCGTAAAAAAAATTAAAGAACAGTATCCGGATTGTGCACTGACACTTTCTATTGGAGAAAAATCAGAAGAAAGTTACCGCGCATACAGAGAAGCAGGGGCAGACCGATATCTTCTACGCCATGAGACAGCAGATCCTCGTCATTATATGAGACTGCATCCGCTTGAGATGTCCGGGGAGCACAGGAAAAACTGCCTGCGTACTTTAAAAAGACTCGGATATCAGACTGGTGCCGGATTTATGGTGGGCTCACCACTGCAGACTGTGGATGATCTGGTTGAAGATTTTCAGTTTTTGAAAGAACTGGATCCGGAAATGGTCGGAATCGGACCGTTTATTGCGCATCAGGATACACCATTCTGTAATGAGCGGAGCGGGACGCTGGAGGATACGCTGTTTTATCTGGCACTGCTTAGATTGATGCTGCCAGAGGTATTGCTTCCGGCAACGACAGCTCTTGGAACGATACATCCGAGGGGACGTGAGATGGGTGTGCTTTCCGGAGCAAATGTAGTGATGCCGAATCTGTCTCCGGTATCGGTGAGAAAGAAATATATGCTTTATGATGGGAAAATCTGTACGGGCGATGAGGCGGCGGAATGCAGGATGTGCCTGAACAGAAGAATGGAACAGATCGGATGTGAAGTCGTGACTGACCGTGGAGACTATAAAAAAAGGCTTGCATAGTATACCTGAGTTGGGGTATAGTGTTGTTATGCTTATGCTATAAAGGAGGAAATTATTTCTATGAAGAAATCCAGATTACTGATCGTGCTGGCCGGACTGGCTGTTGTAGCATCCGGATGCGGATACAGCACGGGAGGAGAAGACTCTACTGTGACTGTGATTGAAGCTACTCCAACACCAACTCCAGAACCTACACCAGAAGCGACACCGACTCCGGAAGTACCGGAAGCAACACCAACTCCGGCAGTGGAAATGGCCCAGACAGCAAGCGGTGTGAATATCATAAAACAAAGCGGAACTTATTATACAGTTGAGGGTGTAAATATCCGTTCAGACTGCAGTACAGAGGCTGAGATCATCACAGGTACAACAGTTGGACAGGCACTGACCAGTACCGGTGTCAGTGAAGACGGACAATGGGTAGAGGTAACCATTAATGATCAGACAGGTTACGTGAACGCACAGTATGTATCTACAGAAGCTCCGGCAGGAGCAGCCGCTGCAGATACAACAGCGACAGCCGCTCAGTAGTAAACAGTAAAGAAAACATAAAAAATGCTGAACTTCCGAAAGAGGTTCAGCGTTTTTTATTAAAAAAGATTAATCACTATTATTCAGGATATGTCAGGCGTTCCGGCTTAATGTCGTAAAGTACATTTTTCAGATATTTGTCTGCGAGGTATTTTGCCATGCCAAGATTCATGTCCAGATAATTTCCACAGTCTTTAGCGGAAGCTCCCGGAATCTCGCCTTCGAAGTCACGGATGAACTCGAACATTTCGGTCATGAGAGGCACGATGTCTTTTGATTCATAGTCACCTGCGAGCAGCAGATAATTTCCGGTACGGCATCCCATCGGTCCCCAGTAAATGATTTTCGGACCGAACTCGGCGTGATTGCGAAGAAAAGTAGCCGCGAGATGCTCCATTGCATGAAGTTCAGCAGTGTTCATGACCGGCTCTTCATTCGGAGAAGTCATGCGGATATCGAAGGTTGTAATCACCTGATCGCCGAGATAATCTTTACGGGAAACATAGATGCCAGGCTGAAGTTTAATATGGTCTATGGTAAAACTAGCGATTTTTTTCATGATAAAAGTCCTTTCTGTTTTTGTTTTTTATTGTAGCAGAGCTGCGCGTTGGATACAAGTCAGGATTTTTTCATGACAGATAACTGTTCACATTAATTTCACAGATTTGACTTTAAGTTTCGAGGGTGTTACACTGTGAATACTATCAAAAAGACAGGAGGAACTGATCATGAAAACCAGAGTTCTGGCAGTGCTTTTTGCAGTTGTACTGACGGCAGGTACACTTGCAGGATGCGGAAACACAAAGACATCAGATGACACAAAAACTGAAACAACAGAAGAAAAATCAGAAGATAAAGATTCTTCTGATAAAGATACCGAAGAAGTAAAAGTAGCGAGTGAGGAAGAAGCGGAAGATGCCGGCTTCAGCGATGGTACAGATGGAGAGGCAGCAGAAACAGCTGTTCTTGATACGAGCCAGGAGCTGACAGGTATTCATCATGCAGATATCAGTATTCGTGATTATGGCGATATTCTGGTAGAGCTGGATGCAGATACTGCACCGATCACAGTAACAAACTTTGTAAAACTGGCACAGGAAGGATTCTATGACGGTCTTACATTCTGGCGTATCATGGATGGCTTCATGATGCAGGGCGGAGATCCGAAAGGAAATGGAACCGGCGGCGCGGATGAAACGATCAAGGGCGAATTTTCCAGCAATGGTGTAAAGAATGATATTTCTCATGTAAGAGGAACGATTTCCATGGCGAGATCTTCTGATCCGGACAGTGCAAGTTCACAGTTCTTTATCGTACAGTCCGACAGTACTTTCCTGGATGGCGATTATGCAGCTTTTGGAACAGTTACGGATGGCATGGATATTGTAGATGAGATCTGCAAGAATGCGAATCCGACAGATGATAATGGAACGATCAAGGCAGATGAGCAGCCGGTGATCGAGAGCATTAAGATTACAGACTGAGAATAAATAAGAAAGAAGACCGATGAAGCGTGAATTGCGTGACATCGGTCTTTTTGTACTAAAAAACATATTTTTCACTGGCGAATGATCAGAACAGGAATGGGTGGATGATTCGGGCGATTATAGTAGTCACTTCGGATGACCAGATATTTATGCGAATCCAGGTCTTTCAGCCAGTCAAGGACTGCATCCCGTTCTTCAAATCCGGAATCTCCGCCACTGTAGATGCAGAGTGAGATCAGACCGCCTTTTTTCAGAAGAACAAGACTTTTAGAGAGTGCCTCGATGCTGGAATTGGCATGGATAGATTTTGTGTGGTCACCGCCTGGGAGATAGCCGAGATTAAAAGTGATACAGCTGACTGTATCCGGCTTTGCATAGTGATCCATGTTTGTATGGGACTCCAGAATGAGTGTGTCATTTCCGTTTCCCATGGTTGCGTCGATGCAGATATCGCCCGACTGTACCTGTTCTTTGATGAAACGGGCACACCATTGTGTGATCTGAACTGCTTTCATA
>CAVFJK010000143.1:5693-9506 GCA_963622815.1 Ruminococcus bicirculans (ex Wegman et al. 2014) | reverse complement strand
CGTTGCTTTTCTGATGTAGATTTTTTATTAACCGAAGAAGCATTTTTATCTTCTGCATCAGTCTTATTATCTGCGTCCGGATTCTTATTTTCTTCTGAGTTGTCAGTCTTTCCGTCATCCGATTTATGATCTGTATCCGTTCCCGGCTTTGTATCGGATTCAGAAGTTTTATCATTATCTTTCTCATCAGAGGAATTCGGATCTTTTGGTGGAACTTCTGCCAGTTCTGTATAATCACAGCCCTGTCTCTGACATTTATAAGTGATAATTCCCGGCTTGTCTGCGGTCGCTTCCTGAACAGATACTTCTTTCATATCATGTCCAAGCGGTGCTGTCTCATCTCTCTTTTCCTCATAAGTACAGCCATCTACCTTACATCTGTAAATGGAATATCCCTTTTCTGTACAAGTCGGCAGAACCACTTCACTTTCTACAAGTTGATGTTCTCCCTCATTGCATAATGCCGGTTCATTTTCTGATTCTTTTGCAGGATTTTCTTTTGTGGTATCCTCTTTTGCAGGCTCACCTGCATACACCATAGAACTTCCTGCCATAGATATCGTCATGATCATTGCCAACGCTGCTGCACTTTTATGCATCTTCCTCATATAATTTCTCTCTTTTGTGCAAAATCCGAGATTAATTGGATAAATCTATCTTATCATTAATTCGCTTTTGCAGCAAGGTCCTTCAGCACTTCACCGGCGATAATCAGTCCTACCACAGAAGGAACAAACGCTGTTGATCCCGGAATATCACGACGCTCAGTACATTTATGCGCCGCACCTGGCGGGCAGATACAATGTGTTCGACAGCTGATCGACATATCCTCGATCGGACGGGTTGGTTTTTCCTGAGAATATACAACTTTCAGTTTCTTAATTCCACGTTTCTTAAGTTCACGACGCATAACTTTCGCCAGCGGGCAGACAGAAGTTTTATAGATATCCGCTACCTGGAAAGCAGTCGGATCAAGTTTATTTCCTGCGCCCATACTGCTGATGATCGGAACACCGGCTTCTTTTGCTTCCATCACGAGCTGAATCTTCGCAGTTACCGTATCCACTGCATCCACCACATAATCATACTGAGAAAAATCAAACTCATCTTTTGTTTCCGGCAGATAAAAGCACTTATGAACATTAACTTCTACCTTTGGGTTGATATCAAGAATACGGTCTTTCATGACATCAACTTTATATTTACCGACAGTGCTTCTGGTCGCGATGATCTGGCGGTTCAGATTCGTCAGACATACTTTATCATCATCGATAAGATCGATTGCACCGACGCCGCTTCGTACAAGCGCCTCTACTGTATAACCGCCGACTCCGCCGATTCCAAAAACGGCAACTCTGGAGTTTGCCAGCTTCTCCATTGCCTCTTTACCAAATAACAGTTGTGTTCTGGAAAACTGATTTAACATTTATTTCTTAATCTCCTTCTCTTCTTTCGCTAAAGTTTCATTCATACTTCCGGTACGATAACCCTGAAGATCCAGAGTCACATAATCAAATCCGTACTCCTTAAGCTGTTTTGCAATTCTGGTTCTGTTTTCTTCTTCTACAATTTTACTGATCTCATCCGGCAGGACTTCGATTCTGGCAATATTCCCATGAATACGTACGCGTACCTGATGGAATCCCATATCCAGAAGAAGCTCCTCTGCCTTGTCTACCATGCCAAGTTTTTTCTCGCTGATGGTCTCTCCGTAAACAAAACGAGAGGAGAGACAGGCGAAGGACTGCTTGTCCCAGGTCGGAAGTCCCATCTCTTTAGACAGCTCACGGATTTCTTCTTTATAAAGCTCTGCCTGACGGAGCGGGCTGCTGACGCCAAGTTCTTTTACTGCGATCAGTCCCGGACGATAGTCGCCGTTGTCATCCATGTTGGAGCCCTCGGCTACTGCATTCATGCCGTTTTCTTTTGCAATCTCCCAGATTTTCTCAAACAGTTCATGCTTGCACAGATAACAGCGATTCTTCGGATTCTGGCGAAATCCGTCAATGTCCAGTTCTTCGGATTTACAGATAATATGGCGGATTTTATTTTTTTTGCAAAATTCTGCCGCTTCTTTCAGTTCTCTCTCCGGAAATGAACAGGAGCTGGCTGTCACCGCGATCACTTTATCTTTCCCAAGTGCTTCAAGCGCTGATCTCAGAAGGAATGTCGAATCTACACCACTGGAAAAAGCAACTGCCACACTTCCCATGTCTTTCAGATTCTGCTGTAATACTTTATATTTATCATGAATACTCACTATAAACACTCCTTTTAACCTAGTATACTAGTGTGTATTATAGCATAACCGTATCAGCCGTACAATATATAAATCTAGTTACCTACCTCTTCACTATTCCCATTTTCTCTTCAAATTGTTCTATATTTTTTGCAGTTATGGCAACTTTTAGCATTTTGTTCAACGCCTCTGTATCCTTCTGATTTGTGATAAATTCTCGCAATTTATCCGGTATTTTACCATGCTGCTCTAATATCTGTATAAGCACCTCTATCTGCGTCTCCACTCTTTCTTCTGCCCGTTCCCATTCAATAATCTCATCAAATCTCATATACTCTTCCCTCACTTCCGGCCGTAGTTTGACTGTCTTTACGTATTGATGAATTTTCTTCAAATCATCATTTACTGCGTTTTTCTCCTTACTGTCTTTTAAATATAACAATAGGTCTCTGATTTCTGAACTTCCACCCTTACTGCCTTCACTATTAAAATAATAAAATTTTAATCCGTCATCATATTCCAGATCCGGTTCTTCTTCACATTTATTATGTACGGTATACACCATATAATCTTTTCCAAAAGGATCATAATCTGTAATTGTAATAACATACAGATTGGGCATATTATTAAAATTCTTTTCTCCGCTTTTTAAATATCTTCCATCTATTTTAGCTTGATAAAAACGATTATGTCGTGGAAGATCTGTCTCTTTCTGTAAATGAGCTTCTATATCATATACTTTCAGTCTCTCTTCCCTTCTGTCTACCGCCTCATTTACTTCTACATCAAGCCGAATCCCTCTATATTCCGGGCTTAATGCCATAATTGTTTTTTGAGTTACTACCTTAACCTGACCTATTTTTCTTTGTAGTAAAATTGATAATAACTCTCTGCAAAAGTCCGCCCCGACCTCATCGTCCGCTGCTAATGTACTAATCATAAAATCATCCAGTACATTTAATTCCTCCAGTTTTCTCTTTGTATATCCCATATTGCACTCCTTTCTGGCAATGTGAAGAAAATAGATTTCAATAACCCTAACACCGCCAATACTTAATTAATAATTACTGAACATATTGGCGATTTGCCAGAAACATACCTGTTAGAATGGAAGATTCTTCCTCAGGTGAATATGTCGCATTCAAAGTCCATAATGTTCTTTTCATATTTTATACTACACTTCTTTTACACAACTGTCAACGGGATTAATTTGTAATATTTTGTCACATTTTTGCAGAGTTTTTACGTTATTGGAATATTACAGAATCTTTTTCTGTAACAAAAAAGCTGCTGCACTACTGATTTCTCAGTAATCACAACAGCTTCGTGTAATTTTATTATTCAAAATCAAATCTTCTGACTTCGCAGTTTTTGATTCCAAAAGCTGCGTATTCTTCATTCGTCATTTCATAGAAATAAGACTGGATCACGCGGGAGATTCCGTTGTGTGCCACAAGGATATAGGTCTTGTGGTCGGATTCTGCCTTGATCTCATCGAGAAGATTGTAGATTCTCTGAGCCAGATGAAGCATGGATTCGCCTCCGTCATATCTGGTAACAAACTGCTGTTTTGC
>CAVFJK010000143.1:2402-5683 GCA_963622815.1 Ruminococcus bicirculans (ex Wegman et al. 2014) | reverse complement strand
GCAGTAGACTCATATTTACCAAAATTCTGCTCGATCAGTCTCGGCTCTACACGTGCCGGAATTCCGGTGATCTCGGAGATATGTTTTGCCGTATCTGCCGCGCGCATCAGTGGAGAGTAAAGAATCTCATCTGCCTTAATTCCCTGGCGAAGGATCTCATGCCCCGTTTCGATTGCCTGCTGGTGTCCTTTTTCTGTCAGTGCAATATCTGTCGCTCCACAAATCTTATTCTCTACATTCCAGACTGTCTGTCCATGTCTTACAAAATAAAAATGTCCCATTATCTTTCAGCTCCTGCTCTTTTGTTTTTCTTTATCTTACCATCTTTATCCGATAAATGGGTATCTTTATTTCGTTATGATATTATAGGAATTTTCTATTGCCCCTACACCATCGTCATAATTATCGTTCCCAGTGTAATTAACACCACCCCAACCGCAGCTTTTCGTGTGAGTTTCTCGTGGAAAACGATCCAGGAAAAAGCAATCGTCACAAGAATACTCAGTTTGTCGATCGGGACGACAACGCTCGCCGGGCCTTCCTGCAATGCCCGATAATAACACAGCCAGGATGCCCCGGTCGCCATACCGGACAAAATCAGAAACAACAGTGTATTTCCACTGATGTCCTTTATCCCGGACAGTGTTCCCGTCACAAGCACCATCAGCCAGGAAAATAAAAGAACCACGATCGTCCTGACTGCCGTCGCTACATCAGAATCCGTTTTCTGGATTCCGCACTTTGCAAGAATCGCCGTAATCCCCGCAAAAAATGAAGATCCTATTGCAAATAAGATCCACATAGTAATCCCCCCTGTGTATTTTTATTTTATCCACAAAAAGAGCAGGCTTTCACCCGCTCAGTCATTTGAATAACTTTCATCATTCATCAAAATTCGCTGCATATACGCCTTCCGGAAGTCTCATAGTAAGAATTCCAAGATTAAATTCATGATCCATAACAGTAATGTGATATTCAAAAATCACATCATCTTCAAATTTGGACAGTAATACATAACTGCCGTTCTCTTTTCCTTCAATCTGATCACAGATATCTTCATAAACAGCCTGTCCGGAAATCTCTCTCGGATATCCTGCTGCCTTGATCTTCTCTTCAATTGCCTGGTATAATTCGTCCACGCGTGCGTCCTCCTTTAGTATCTGACTCCGAATCCATACTCTTCCTCATCAACCGGAAGACTGCGTTTTCGGATATCATCAATCTCTATATAACGGTCATTGTAAAGTGCCTGAAGAATCTTGTCAATATCTTCTTCCAGTCCCTGCAATTCTGTCGAGACCGATCCGTCATACTCATTTCGCGCCCAGCCGGTCACGCTGTATTTCTCTGCCAGATACCGCAGTTTGTAGCGAAATCCGACGCCCTGGACTCTTCCATAAAAACATATGGATACTCTGATTTTGTGCATGTCGTTACCTCCATACACATTTTATACCTGATTGAAGATAAAATCTAGCAAAACTCTCACACTGTCTGATGATAATGATGCCTCATATTCTTCTCCACTTCCGTCATCCACAACAAGAAGTCTGCATCCACATTCCCACATCTCTTCTGCGATTGAAATCAACTCTTTTCCCGGCTGATATGCCGGAATAATCACCCATGCCATAGTCTCACCTTCTTCTACTGTCTGCCTTATTACTGATTGTAATGATTATCAATGATTCCTGGAATCTGAAAAATCATCAACAGAAGTCCGATTAACATTATATTTGCCATGCTCATCTCGTTCGCCTCCGTTCTTCGTTCTGGAGAACTTATCTTCCAGGACTCTCACAAGCCGATATCCAAGATATCCTGCGATGATTCCGATTACCACACCGCCAAGGACATCCGTTGGATAATGTACATACAGATATAATCTCGATACCGCGATCAGACAGGCAATCACCAGTGTCGGTTTCCAGAGCTTCTTTTCCCCGGCGAAATACAGTGCAGCTACAGAAGCAAACGATGCTGCCGTATGTCCCGACGGAAAAGAATAGTCATGAAGTTTTGCGACCAGAAGCTGTACACCTGTATTTACATCATACGGTCTGGTTCGCGCCACGAGATTTTTTAACAATACGTTGCATAATAATAAATCTATGATCAAGGCAGCCGCCATGACTGCACCTGTTTTTCTCATCTTCGGTATCAAAAGAAACAAGACTGTCAATATGATCCAGAAAATTCCTGCATTTCCAAGCTTTGTAACAGATGTCATAAATTTGTCCAGCACCGGTGTGTGCAGGGTCTGGAACCAGTCCAGAATCTTTAGTTCAATGTTCATAACCTTCACTCCATTCTTTCAGTGCATGCATGCCGAGTACCAGTCCAAGACCGATAACGGCTGCAATGATATTAAAGTTCTGAAAGCTCAGTGCCGGCTGTGCGATTTCCAGTGTCGTAGGTCCCATAACGATTGCATAAAAAGAACCGATCATCATTCCAAGGATCAGAAGTATCGTAGATCCTGAGATTCCCGGCAGGAACATGGCCGATATCGCGATCATTCCTATAAAGAAAAGTTTCAGTGCCAGCGGTAAGGAAATACTTCCCAGATTTACTGAGCTCATTCCTATTTTACCATTCAGCCAGGTAATCAGCACTACCAAAAATATTCCGATACAAAGAAATAAAAATCCTTTTTCCGGTCTGCGGAAAGATTTTGATTCTTCACGTACGACTACCGGAATGCTGCTTTCTTTTCTTTCATATTGCCAAATGCCAGATTATGGATTGAACCAATAAACTGATCATAAAATCCCATAATAAAAGCAACTGTTCCACCGGATACTCCCGGAACACTGTCTGCCAACGCCATACAAAAACCATTTACTCCTTCTTTTATCATAACAAAAACCTCCTGTTTGCTTATGAGACAATCATAACTGTCTACACTAAACAAACAGGAGGTAATTTCCTAAACAAATCTTAAACTATTTATAACTGTGTCCCAGACACATTCTATAATACTTACTTATTAAGCCGGTATCCGGCTCCCCAGACGGTCTCCAGAATCTTCGGATTCTTACTGTCATCCTCTATAATCAGAATTCTCTTCTGGTCAGCCATTCTGTTCGGTCCTTTCTGTTTCGTTTCTATTCTGCTTCATTTCCATTCTCTTCTGGTCCTTTTTCATCGACTTTCTTTCGGTCAAAATCTGCTTTTGCCATATTTCCTGTCGAATCAGAGGCAATTCCATCTCGATCACAAGCCCGTTATCATTATATGCGTGAACGGTTCCTCTCATTGCCTCAACCAGATATTTTACA
>CAVFJK010000143.1:0-2392 GCA_963622815.1 Ruminococcus bicirculans (ex Wegman et al. 2014) | reverse complement strand
TATTTTACAATATAAAGTCCAAGTCCATTTCCTTCTTTTTTATTCCTGGACTCGTCTCCACGATAAAATTCTTCAAAAATATGTGGTAGTTTTTCTTCATCCACACCGCTTCCGTCATCAGAAACTTTCAGATGAAGCTTCTCGCCTTCAGATTTCAGAGAGATTTCCACATGTACCGGTGATTTCTCACTGTATTTTACACTGTTTTCCACAAGGTTATCCAGAATTCTCTGCATCTGCGGAGTCGCTGCAACGCCATCCAGCATCGCTTTGATGCTTCCTTTGATTGCGGTAAGCGGTGTTCGCAGATCATGGGAAATTCCCGCGATCATATCGGTTCTCGCCTGTTCATATCTGCGGTTCTTTTCCTGTTCTTCCAGAATATGTCCCTGCATATTATTAAAGGTCGTGCAGACTTTTTCAAATTCCGCATCACCCACATACAGGATATCCTGTGTCAGATCGTTCTCCTGCATTCTTCTGGCCCCTTCGTCCAGTGCATCCAGCGGCTCCATGATATGTTTCGACAGGTTCCTGGTAAATACCTGACTGACCCCAACAAGCGCAAGAATACAGATCACACCGTCTGCCAGAAACAGCAGGATAAATCTGTCCTTCTTGACCGTCCATTCCGCCACCATATCTTCCAGACCATCATCATCCAGAAGCTGATCTGCACTCACCTCAAATTCATGCTCTATGGACTCGGCATAAATTTTTATGATTGCCATATTAATAAGAAGAAAAAGCACCAGGGTAACCAGGATCATCAGCGTATTTGAAAGAAAAATACGCCTTTTTACTGTGTTCTTCGCGGTGCTTTCTACATTTCCTTTTTTCATGATCTGTCCGCTCCCTTCCATTCATCTGCCGGGATACCTGCTGCTGTTTATGTAAAAATATCCCAGAATGATATTTTTATTCATGTTTATCATAACGGATAATACTGAATAAAAAGCGGCTGAAAATTAAACAAAACCTAAACAAATATTATTTCCGGACTTCTTATAAAAAGCCCTGCTCTCAGCGGAGCTTCCTCATTTCCCCTTCAATCAGAAATACTTTGTCTCCTTCATTGATATCCAGTTCATATAACCGGGCATCTTTTTCTTTAACCGTCATTTCTTCCCCTGTATAATTACTTTTCAGAAGGACTGTATCCTTCACTTCCATCCCGTCCGGACGACCCTCACATCCGAAATCAGGCTCATTGATACGTAAAACATTAAATGTCTCAAGCATATATGTCTCCCCTTTATTACAAAAACTCAGACTTCCGTGTTATTCTTTTTCTCCCTCATTCGCATCCTCCATCGTGATGCATTCCTGCATCTGTGCCTCTGTATAATGCAGACGCAGTACAGCCTGTGGCCAGTTGACGTTGACAACTGCCGTCTTATTTTTCTCTTCACCGGCTTTACGGATCAATCCGAGGAGTTCATTCAGAACCTCTCTCGTCAGATAGCCGCCTCTCCAGTGAAACGTCAGTGTTTTTCCTTTTTTGGCTGCCTGAAGTGAACGTTTATACACATCTTCCGTCTTTGTGAAAGACAGCTTTTTCTCTTTGTAATAAAAGTGATCATGGTCTGTACAGTGCGGTGCTGCCGCGATCAACGGTTCGTGATCTTTAAAGATCTGCTTGTCATCCAGATTAAAATAATCATAACGGATATCCTCGACTTTATCGCTCTTTCCAAGTGTATTATCAAATGTTGCATCCAAATGGTAATATGTACCGCCAATCCTGACAATGTTCCAGGTATGACGGTATTTGATTCCTTTTTCCGGATTATTCCCGCAGATTGCGATCACACACCAGACTCCCAGTGCATCAAGAAGAACTTTCACTGCTTTTGCAATGCCTTCGCAGACACCTACGCCCTGTCCCAGAGGACCAATGATCTCGTGGGAGTACGCCTTTTTAAGCTTATCATAATGTACATTCTGACAGATAAAGTCATGTACATATTTCTCTTTTTCCCACTCAGAAAGATTCTGCGCCGGGCGGACCAGCTTCTCAACTCTGGAATTCATCCGCCAGACTCGTGATTCCCTGAAGGATACCATGGTAGGCGGCCTGCTTCTGCTTATCCATATGGTTGTAGTAATACTGCTCCATTGTACTTCCCCTGGGGTTTTATTTCGAAAAATTTACTGCTTCTATAAAATATAGTAGTCGTATTTTTATTGTACTCTTCTAAAATTCTTATTTCATAGAATACTGCATCATTTCGTAATGTAAGATACAGCCCTCGTAGATTTCCATTGGAAGAAGCGCTCTCGCAACAAGCTTCAGTTCCTCCTCCGGGCGGTCGATTCTCTGCAGATGTGCATAATCTCCATCGATCTGTTTCACTTCATAATCACATTCTAACATCAGTATTTTCCTTTC
>CAVFJK010000142.1:0-4585 GCA_963622815.1 Ruminococcus bicirculans (ex Wegman et al. 2014) | reverse complement strand
CATCCGCAGATGATACAACAGAAGAAAAATAAAGCAATAAAAAAATAAGAATACAGAATGGGATGCTTCCCGGATTTCCGGGTGGCATCCCTCTTGTAGGTTTATGGAGGAGAGTACATGAGTTTTCAGGTAATGTTACAACAGCTTACCACGGGGTTTGGGCAGACACTGTTGATCTTTTTTCTGACCCTGTTATTTTCCCTGCCGCTTGGCATGGTGGTATATTTTGGAAGGGTAAGCAGATTTAAGCCATTAAGCTGGATCGTTAAAGCTTATATCTCTATTATGAGAGGAACACCGCTGATGCTGCAGCTGCTGTTGTGGTATTTCGGACCATTTTATCTGTGGGGAATGAATATCGGAAATTATAAGTTTACAGCGATCATCCTGGGATGTTCACTGAACTATGCGGCATATTTTGCTGAAATCTATCGTTCCGGAATCGAATCCATTCCGGCAGGTCAGTACGAGGCGGCACAGCTCCTCGGATATAATAAGAGCCAGACATTTTTCAAAATCGTACTTCCACAGGTCGTAAAGATTGTGCTTCCGTCTGTGACGAACGAGGTCATCACTCTTGTAAAAGATACGTCCCTTGTTTATTCTGTATCTTATATTGAGATGTTTGCCCTTGCAAAACAGATCGCAGCAGCTCAGACAACCGTCATTCCGTTTGTGATCGCCGGAGTATTCTACTATATCTTCAACTTCGTAGTTGCATGGGTTATGGAATGGTTTGAAAAGAAACTGAATTACTATCGTTAGGAGGAAATGCTTTGAGTACAAGTCTTCTTGAAATGAATCATATCAAAAAAGAATTCGACGGTCTTCAGGTACTGAAAGATGTGTCGATTCATGTTAATGAAGGAGAGGTTGTTTCAATCATCGGTTCCTCCGGTTCCGGTAAATCTACACTTCTTCGCTGTGCAACCCTGCTGACGCTGATCGACGATGGTGAGGTCAGCTACATGGGAAATAAGACAGTCTGGACCGAAAATGGAAAAGTCTGTCTGCCGAATAAAAATAAATTAAAAGAAATCCAGTCCTGCTTTGGACTGGTGTTCCAGAACTTTAACCTGTTTCCGCACTATACGGTCATGAAGAACATTACTGATGCACCGATCCATGTGCAGAAAAGAAATAAAGATGAGGTTTATAAAGAAGCAAGAGACCTCCTGGCAAAGATGGGACTTTCTGATAAAGAAGACGCCTATCCGTATCAGTTGTCCGGTGGACAGTGTCAGCGAGTTGCAATTGCAAGAGCACTTGCGCTGAATCCGAAGATTCTGTTCTTTGATGAGCCGACTTCCGCACTTGATCCGGAACTTACCGGAGAAGTTCTTCGTGTAATCCGCTCTCTGGCTGATCTTCATATCACGATGGTGATCGTAACGCATGAGATGAATTTTGCACGTGATATTTCAGACAGAGTTATCTTTATGGATAAAGGTGTGATCGCTGTGGAAGGTACCCCACAGGAGGTATTTTCCTCAAGTAATGTACGAATAAAAGAATTCCTTGGTAAATTTCATCAGGGAGAGGAATAAAAGGATTGCTTTTAATCATGCGATGTTATATAATTTCTGCGTAATGATAGGAAATCCGATTAACCGCAGTGAAATATCTCCTGCGGTTAATCGAGTGAGATGATAGGAGTAAATACATGAGTACAGACAGATACGTAAGTCCCCTTTCAGAGCGTTATGCCAGCAAGGAAATGCAGTACATTTTTTCTCCGGATATGAAATTTCGCACCTGGAGAAGATTGTGGATCGCTCTGGCTGAAACAGAAAAAGAGCTTGGCCTGAATATCACTCAGGAGCAGATCGATGAACTGAAAGCTCACAAGGATGATATCAACTATGATGTGGCAAAAGAAAGAGAACGTCAGGTACGTCATGACGTTATGTCCCATGTGTATGCATATGGTGTACAGTGCCCGAAAGCAAAAGGGATCATTCATCTGGGAGCAACATCCTGCTATGTTGGAGATAATACAGATATTATCGTTATGGCTGAGGCCCTGAAACTGGTTCAGAAAAAACTGGTGAACGTAATTGCAGAACTGTCAAAATTTGCAGATAAATATAAAGATCAGCCGACTCTTGCATTTACACATTTCCAGCCTGCACAGCCGACAACTGTCGGAAAACGTGCAACTCTCTGGACACAGGAATTCCTGATGGATCTGGAGGATCTGGAATATGTACAGGGAACGCTGAAACTTCTTGGTTCTAAAGGAACAACCGGAACACAGGCAAGCTTCCTGGAACTGTTTGAGGGAGATCAGGAGACGATCGATAAGATTGATCCGATGATCGCGGAGAAGATGGGATTCAAGAACTGCTATCCGGTATCCGGACAGACCTATTCCCGTAAAGTAGATACAAGAGTACTGAACATTCTTGCAGGAATCGCAGCAAGTGCACATAAGATGTCAAACGATATCCGTCTTCTGCAGCACCTGAAAGAAGTAGAAGAGCCGTTTGAAAAATCTCAGATCGGTTCCTCTGCAATGGCTTATAAGAGAAATCCGATGAGAAGTGAACGTATCGCATCTCTTTCCAGATATGTGATGGTAGACGCACTGAATCCGGCAATCACCTCTGCTACACAGTGGTTTGAGAGAACTCTGGATGACTCTGCGAATAAACGTCTCAGCATTCCGGAGGGATTCCTTGCTATCGATGGTATCCTGGATCTGTGTCTGAACGTTGTAGACGGACTGGTTGTTTATCCGAAAGTTATCGAGAAACATATGATGGCTGAACTTCCGTTCATGGCAACAGAAAATATCATGATGGATGCAGTAAAAGCCGGTGGCGACCGTCAGGAACTTCATGAACGTATCCGTGAACTTTCCATGGAAGCAGGACGCACCGTTAAGGTGGAAGGTAAAGATAATGACCTTCTTGAGAGAATCGCAGCTGATCCTGCATTCAATCTTACAATTGATGAACTGCGTAAATCTATGGAACCATCCCGATATGTCGGAAGAGCAAAAGAACAGACTACCGCCTTCCTTACGAAGACAGTGCAGCCGGTTCTGGATGCCCATAAAGACATGCTGGGTATGACAGCAGAGATTAACGTATAAAACACGAGGAGGATAAAGTGTTATGATCAAAGCAGTAGTTGGAGCAAACTGGGGAGATGAAGGTAAAGGTAAAATTACTGATATGCTCGCCGAGGAAGCTGATATTATCGTAAGATTCCAGGGAGGAGCCAATGCAGGACATACCATCGTGAACGACTATGGTAAATTTGCTCTGCACACACTTCCGTCTGGCGTATTCTATAACCATACAACAAGTGTGATCGGAAACGGTGTTGCCCTGAATATTCCGGTATTCTTTAAAGAGTATAACGAAGTTGTTTCAAGAGGTGTTCCGGCTCCGAAGATCATGATCTCCGACAGAGCACAGATCGTGATGCCATATCACATTCTGTTTGATCAGTACGAAGAAGAGCGTCTGGGAGGTAAATCCTTCGGATCTACCAAATCCGGTATCGCTCCGTTCTACTCAGATAAATATGCAAAGATCGGTTTCCAGGTAAATGAACTGTTCCACGACGATTCTCTGAGAGAAAAAGTAGAGTGCGTTGTTGAAACAAAGAACATCCTTCTGGAGCATCTGTACCACAAACCGCTTCTTGATCCAAACGAAATTTTCGATGAACTGATGAAATATAAAGAAATGGTAGCTCCGTATGTTGGAGATGTATCTCTGTTCCTGTGGAATGCATTAAAAGAAGGGAAAGAGATTCTGCTTGAGGGTCAGCTTGGTTCCCTGAAAGACCCGGATCACGGAATCTATCCGATGGTTACATCTTCTTCTACACTGGCTGCTTATGGCGCAATCGGTGCAGGTGTACCGCCATACGAGATCAAGAAAGTTATCACAGTATGCAAGGCTTACTCCAGTGCAGTAGGAGCAGGTGCTTTTGTTTCCGAAATCTTCGGAGAAGAAGCTGACGAGCTCAGAAGACGTGGCGGAGACGGTGGAGAATACGGCGCAACAACAGGCCGTCCGAGACGTATGGGATGGTTTGACTGTGTAGCTTCTAAATATGGCTGCCGCATGCAGGGAACTACAGATGTAGCGTTTACTGTACTTGATGTACTTGGATATCTTGATGAGATTCCGGTATGCACAGGTTATGAAATTGATGGTAAAGTTACTACAGAATTCCCGACAACAGGTCTTCTTGAAAAAGCAAAACCGGTTCTCGAAGTACTTCCGGGATGGAAGACAGATATCCGTGGAATCAAGAAATATGAAGATCTTCCGGAAAACTGCCGTAAATATGTAGAATTCGTAGAAGAACACATCGGATTCCCAATCACAATGGTTTCTAACGGACCGGGAAGAAACGATATCATCTACAGAAATAAATAAGTTTTATAAAAGTAAGTTAAGACAATGACGCGCCGGAGTTCGCTCCGGCGCATTTGTATAATACGAGGTAAGTATGAAAAACTGGAAAAAATATGCGGCGATCATAGGAGTGGTCGCACTTCTGGTGATTTTTTGCCTTCCAATGTATTTTGTGCTGAAAGGTGATTTTTCTCAGAAAGAATTTG
>CAVFJK010000141.1:5705-10277 GCA_963622815.1 Ruminococcus bicirculans (ex Wegman et al. 2014) | reverse complement strand
CGATATGGGTCGATGTGTCGGATAGAATACTGGCTGTTATAGTAATTGTATCCCCAATGTAAAAATCCTTCGACTCCATACAGATACATTTGCACACCAATGATTCGGTTCCGGTAAGATGGCAGAGCAAAGAAACGGTTGCTCACTTCGAGATATTCTCCACTGCAGTAATACACCCACGGATGTTCAAATCCCTCATTCAGAAATTCATGAATATACTCATTCGTCGGTACAGGATATGGCACAATTCCCTCTTTATAAAACGACAGTGTACTCAATGCATCCAGAATCGGATAATCTTTCAATTCTTCTTGCACCATCTCTCTGGCAATTTTATAGGTTTCAATATTTCCCGCATTCGGTTCATCCGAAATATGAAAATACGTTCGTCCAGCTATTCCCTGTATTTCCAGTTCCTTCGTAAGTTCCGGCAGAAATGCTTTCAAAAATGTCCTGTATTCCACACTGTCTGCTTTTGTCTCCCATCCAAACAGCCGGATTTCTTTTTCATTTTCTACTGCCATTACCTTCGGTGCGTATTTTGCCCCCCAATGACTGAACAGATGTCCCATCTCAAACCAGGTAAATCCGCACTCTTTCGCAAGTGCAATCCACCGTTCCAGCTTTTCAAATCCAAACGTATACGTTTCTCCACTCTTCCATACATCCACCAGTTGCACTGTCGTTCGTTCTTTTCCGATCAATGTATCCAGCGGAAGGGTAAACAACGGTGTCAGAATCATATTAACTCCATGTTTTGTAGCTGTACACATAAAATTTCTGACAATCTTCCAGTATTCTTCGCTAAATACCGAAACTTTGTAATAATCTGCCAGACAATCGCTGTAAAACCATTCAGTATGAATCAGATCCAACGGCGGTAAATTACAGGAAACCACATGGATATCCACTGACGTCTCTTTGATAATTTCTCCCTGCAGTGACTCCAGTTGCAGAACAACAGTTCCGTTTTTCGCCTCATATCCTTGCGGGATATCCAGATCAATCCAGAGACTTCTCCAGTAAAATGGAATCAACTGGATGGTTTCACCCATTATCTCCAACGGATCCGGATAAAGTCCCGGCTCTGTGGTCAGGTAATCCGAATCAAATTCTCCATATGCCGGGTAAGCAGACGGAACGTAACCTACTTTCCTGATCTTCACCCGGATTCCCTCCGGTGTCTGTACACGCACCCGCACGCTGAGATTCTTAGTTGCCTGCACCATCATCTGTGAGGAATAATATGGTTTCCGATACCGATAAGCCATCTGAAAAGAAATCGTTTCACCCTGCATCCCACTCAGTTTATATAGACGTGGACAGTTTAATGGCTCTTTTTTCATAAAAATTTTCTGCAGGGAATCAACTGGCATCCACTCAATCTGGCTGCTCTCGATTACGCTCAACTGTTTTCCCATACTCTGTGTCTCCTTCGCCCTTTTTCTTTATCGTGCTCCACCAGGCGGCAGCTTTCACTATAGAATCATCCACATATGTTTGCTCACTGGAGCAATCAGTTTTTATATTTCTGAATAATCTCATTCATCTGCGGCAGCTTTTCCTGCATGTCTTTAACAAGAGTAAGCTGTGTTCTGCATCTGTCAAGGTTGTGTCCTTCACGATGAATACGGAAATAATGATCTCCTTCCAGATGGTCTGTCAGGAAACGGATTCCATTCTCAAGAGTCATAAGAATCGCACCCATTGGAAGCATTTCAATCTCAAGGTTAGTCAGAGCTCCTCCACATCCCTCGATAAAACCTTTTGCATAAACATCAAAAAGATGAAGGTCACAGGATACTTTAGATAAATCCTGTTCATCTTCCAGGGCTGTACTTGCCCCAAAACGGATAGAATCACCGAAATCATTCGCTGTCAGTCCCGGCATAACCGTATCCAGATCGATCACACAGATGCCCCTGCCAGTCTCATCGTCGATCATGATATTGTTCAGCTTGGTATCATTGTGTGTAACTCTGAGAGGAAGTCTTCCATCCAGCTGCATATCGTACAGAGCATGTGTCAGTTCTTCCCTCTCCAGGATGAAATCAATTTCTTTCTGAACAGAAGCGGCTCTTCCACAGACATCCTCTGCTACTGCTTTTTTGAATTTCTCCAGGCGGTCTGGCGTATTATGAAAATCTTTGATCGTCTCATGTAGAGTTTCTGCCGGGTAATCAGCCAGCAGTCTCTGGAAATGTCCAAAAGCTACTGCACTCTGATAAAAATCATTATCATCCTTAACAGCATCATAACAGGTAGCACCCTCTATAAAAAGATATACTCTCCAGTATTCTCCGTTGGAATCCACATAATATGGAAGGTTCTCTGTACTATTCACCAGAGTAAGTGTCTCTCTCTCCGGATCACCGCCATTCTCGATGATCTTCCTTCGAAGCCAGGCAGTGACGCCACTGACATTCTCTATCAGTTCAACTGGCTTCTTGAAAATATTCTGGCTCATTCTCTGCAGAATATATCGTCTGGTTCCCTGTGGAGTTGCATAAGTAAGTCTGTATGTATCATTGATATGTCCATTACCATACGGGATACATTCTTTCAGCTCGCCCGACAGTCTGAATCCCTCAATCGCTTCCTGTGTATTATTGATGCTTTCCACTTACGCTTCCTCCCACAAATTCTGCGGATACAATCCCTGATCTTTCAGCTTCTGGACTGCAGCCATTACCATCGGTTTGTCTTCTTTGTACGTAACACCATACCATTTGTCTTCGGATTTGAGGACTTTGACAGTTGCTTTCTTTTCCTGAAGAAGTTCATCCACAACAAACGGAAGGAAGTATTCACCCTTCATAGGATTGTTCTCGATCGCATCATCCAGGAATGGCTTAAAGCGGGCTTTCAGTTCTTTCAGAATACTGTCTGTAAATCCCCACATATTCATGGAAACAATACTGCCCTCCGGAAGCATGGTCCATGTCCTGCCATCATCTTCTGTATAAGCTGTACCGCCATCATGTTTCTCTATATGTGTACGCTCATTGATCTTGATCAGATGACCTTCCTCATCTGTCACGCAGACACCTCTTGCAACATGACCATTCTCTGTCAGAGTATTTTCCAGACGGTATCCAACCATCATATAATGATATACGTCATCCTCTTCCTGTGCAGAGGTCAGGAAATCATATGCCATTTTAAATGCATGTACTCCATAATAATCATCAGCATTGATAACAGCAAAAGGTCCGTCAATCTCATCAATACAGCTTAGTACTGCATGTCCGGTACCCCATGGTTTCACTCGACCTTCCGGAACAGCATATCCCTCAGGGAGATTATCAAGTTCCTGAAATACATATGCTACTTCGATCTGTCTGCTCAGACGCTCTCCGATCGCTTCACGGAACGCCTCTTTATTTTCTCTCTTTATGATAAAGACTACTTTTTCAAATCCGGCTCTCACTGCATCAAAAATGGAAAAGTCCATAATGATATGGCCTTCTTTGTCAATTGGGTCGATCTGCTTTAATCCACCGTAACGGCTTCCCATTCCTGCCGCCATAACTACTAAAACTGGTTTCTTCATCAAATTTCCCTCCTGTTTTATCAAACTCAGCTAAATCGTACAACATAATTTCAACTATGACAATAAAGAATTTCTGTTTCTGGTATTTTCTGTTATAACCTCTATTAAATATGACTGCTTTTTTCACATTAGTATTTGCACAATATAATTATATTTTTGCACAATTTTAATAATGGTTTGACTATTTATGACAAATTCATTAGTATATTACTCAGAAACAATATTATAAATGACGAATGCCATCTGACCAAGGAGGTGAGCCCATGGCTTATCAGAGCGTTCAACTCGATCAGGAACTTTTAATACAGAATATTTATACGATTCATTACTATGAATACAGAAATGATTTTCGTTTCGATGGCGAACGTCATGATTTCTGGGAATTCCAGTGTGTAGATAAAGGTGCTGCAGAAGTCGTCACAGACAATGGCACCTATACTCTTACCCGCAGTCAGGTCATCTTTCACCGTCCAAATGAATTTCACAGCTTAAAGGCTGCCGGCAAAACTGCACCAAATATCATCGTGATCTCCTTCGCCTGTGATTCCCCGTGCATGAAATTCTTTGAAAATAAAATACTTGAATTTTCCGATACGGAACGGAGTATTCTTGGACGCATCATTGCGGAAGCACGGAACTGCTTTGCTTCTCCGCTGGATAATCCATATCTGGAAAAAATGATCAAAAAGGATTCCATTCCGTTTGGTTCCCAGAAGCTTCTTACTCTGTATCTCGAGGAACTTCTTATCCATATGATTCGACGCTATACAATCGCACATTATTCTGCTTCCGCGGGGATTTATGACTCCTGCCAGACAGATTCTGAATCCTGCCGGAACATCATTCATTACCTGGAACAGCATATACGCCAGTCTCTGACGATTGAGAATATCTCCAAAGACAATATGATCGGTCGCTCCCAGCTTCAGAAGCTTTTCCGGGAAGAATATCAGTGCGGAGTCATTGAATTCTTTTCCCGTATGAAAGTCGATTTTGCCAAACAGCTGATTCGTGAAAAT
>CAVFJK010000141.1:0-5623 GCA_963622815.1 Ruminococcus bicirculans (ex Wegman et al. 2014) | reverse complement strand
CTTTTCCGGGAAGAATATCAGTGTGGTGTCATAGAATTCTTTTCCCGTATGAAAGTCGATTTTGCCAAACAGCTGATTCGTGAAAATGATATGAATTTTACCCAGATTTCTGATTTTCTTGGATATTCTTCGATCCATTACTTTTCCAGACAGTTCAAAAAGCTGTCCGGTATGACACCTACAGAATACGCAACATCTATCAAAGCCCTGTCTGAACGTCCACAGAAACCAGCTTGATAAGAGATTTCGTAACTATATAAATAAACATGTATGTCCGCAGAATGGACAAGAAGGAGGAAACATGCAGATCTGCAAAGTAAAAAATTATCAGGAACTCAGCCGGAAGGCAGCCAATCTGATCGCAGCACAGGTGATCCTGAAACCGGACAGTGTTCTTGGTCTTGCCACAGGCTCATCTCCGATCGGAACATATAAGCATCTGGTAGAAATGTACGAAAACGGTGACCTGGACTTTTCAAGAGTCACCACTGTCAATCTCGATGAATATAAAGGACTGGCAGGTTCTGATGAACAGAGCTACCGCTACTTTATGAATACCCATCTGTTCCACAAAATAAATATCAGCCATGTGAACACTTATGTCCCTGACGGTACCGAACCGGATGCCTCCAAAGCCTGCGCTTCCTACAACGAACTGCTCCACAAAGTCGGTCCGGCTGACATTCAGATCCTTGGACTTGGCCATGACGGACATATCGGTTTTAACGAGCCTTCTGATCATTTTGAAGATGAAACACATTGTGTGGATCTGACTGAAACCACTATCCAGGCAAATAAACGATTCTTTGCAAGTGAAGACGATGTACCAAAACAGGCTTACACTATGGGAATAGGCACGATCATGCGCTGCCGCAAAATTCTTGTCATAGTCAGCGGCAAAGATAAAGCAGCGATCCTCAGACAGGTCGTACAGGGACCGGTAACGCCGGAAGTTCCGGGTTCTATCCTTCAGTTCCATCCGGACTGCACGATCATTGCTGATGAAGATGCACTTTCCGCACTGGATATCTGAAATCAGATAAATGACTGTCTGCATTCTGTACATAAACTGTCAAAAGATATTTTTGCATAAAAGGAGCCGGCGTTCTTCAGAACACCAGCTCCATTTTTGTTCCTCTTCCCGGCTCACTGTCCAGTCTGATCTCTGCATTATGAAGAATCGCTCCGTGCTTGACAATAGAAAGTCCGAGACCGGTTCCTCCGGTCGCACGGGAATGACTCTTATCCACCCGGTAAAACCGTTCAAAGATTCGTTTCTGCTCATTCTCCGGAATACCTATTCCGTTATCCTCTACACTGTAATATGGATGTCCTTCCACGCTTCCGGCAAAGATCTTTACCGTACCTCCGGGCTCTGTATAGCGGATTGCATTATCCGTAATATTATAAAGCATTTCATAGATCACATGTCTGACACCCTGCACCACAACAGCAGTACCTTCCAGAGATACCGCGATATTTTTCTTTGAAGCCGCACTGTCCAGCTGCAGAATGATGTCCTCTGCAAGCTCATACAGATCAACTGCTTCAAAAGGCAGATCATTGCTTTTTTCATCCAGTCTGGAAAGCTGAATGATATCCGACACAAGAGCACTCAAACGGCTTGCCTCATTATAGATCCTTCCCGAAAATTCCGGTACCTTCTCATCCGGAACCATACCATTCATCATCAGCTCTGCATATCCGGAAATCGACATAAGCGGCGTCTTCAGTTCGTGTGAAACATTTGCGGAAAACTCTCTTCGCATAGCTTCTGCCTCTTTCAGTTCTTCCATCTGACAGGCAATCTGACGGTTCTGCTGATCCACTCTTTCGAGAAGCGGCCTCAGTTCTTCATATGCCACCTCCTTAAGTGGTTCTTCCAGGTTCAGGCTGTTGATCGGCTTGATCAGATCTTTTGTCTGTTTTCTTACCAGCACAAATGCCGCTGCCAGAATCAGGAGCAGAAGACCGCCGAGAAGTGCGGAGCTTGACAGCATGGTATAAAACACACTGTCTGTCGTTCTTCCCACACGGAGGATATCGCCATCTGTCAGTTTTACCGCACAGTAAAAATTCTGTTTGGATAAGGTTTCTGAATAGCGCAGGGTTTCTGAATATCCGTCCTTTTTCGCTTCGATAAACTCCGGACGGTTACTGTGATTTTCAAGTTCTGATGTGTTTTCTACAGAATCGTACAGTACATTTCCATCTGAATCAAGCAGTGTGATACGGGCAGAAGTGGCATCTCCAAGAGCTTTGTCAAGATAAGAATCCCCCATCTTCTCTATTCCGTCCTGAACATATTTTGTACTGTCCCTTACGCTGTCTTTCAGATCTTCGTTATATTTACTGTACATTACCAGTCCTGCTGCAAAAAAAGTCAGAAGTGCCGAGACAACTACGAGTATACAGGTATGGTTCAGTATTTTTTTTCTCATATCATGCTCCTATCCGATATCCGACACCACGCACTGTTTCTATCAGATTCCCGGCATCACCAAGCTTCTGGCGCAGTGTACGCACATGGACATCCACAGTCCTGGTCTCACCGTCAAAATCATATCCCCACACATGACAGAGAATCTGGTTTCTGGTCATGACCAGTCCTTTGTTCTCCATCAGATACTGAAGCAGTTCGAATTCCTTTCGTGTCAGTTCCACCTGTTCTCCGCGCCAGCTGACCTTATGTCTGCCGACAGACAGCTTAAGCTCTCCGCATTTCAGTTCCTTTTCCTCTTCCTGTTTTGAACAGCGTCTTAAAACAGCCTTGACTCTGGCAACAAACTCCATCATTCCAAATGGCTTGGTAATATAGTCATCTGCTCCTGCTTCCAGCCCTCTTACCTTGTCATACTCTGCTTCTTTGGCAGTAACCATGATCACTGGGATATTTCTGGTTTCCTGTGAAGCTTTCAGACGATCCAGGATTCGGTAACCGTCTTCTCCCGGAAGCATGATATCCAGCAGGATCAGATCCGGCAGTTCTTCTTTGAGGGCCGCCCGCAATTCTTTGCTGTCTGCCATTCCTTTTGCAGAAAATCCCGTTGTCTCCAATGTATAGATCAGAAGCTCTCTGATATTTTTTTCATCTTCCACACAATAGATCATTCAGAATTTTTCCTTTCTGTCCGGTTTCTGCAAAAATATGGCTTACGGAAGTATGTATTCTTTCTGCAGTTCTTCCAGACGGTTAAAATAAGAATCATCCGGTTCATTTTTTATACTTTCCAGATGACTGTGCGTATCATAAAGATTCTCTCTTACCTGTGTAACACAGACGCTGATGTTGGAACAGTGATCTGCGATCCTCTCCAGGCTTGTGAGGAGATCGGTAAGAATAAATCCCATTTCAATAGTGCATTCTCCCGAGCGCAGTCGATTAATATGACGTCGTTTCATTTCTTTACTGAGTTCATCCACGACTTCTTCCAGCGGTTCCACGTCTTCAGTAAGATTCAGGTCTTCCTTGTCAAAAATCTGATATGCCGTATCAACGATCCTGCTCACCGCCGCGATCAGAACCTGCAGCTCATTTCGTGCCTGCATGGAAAAATTCAGATCTTTTTCGTGAAGTTCACGGGCAGATTCCATAATATTGACCGCATGGTCTGAAATACGCTCAAAATCGCCGATACAGTGGAGCATGGTTGACACACTGTGGCTGTCTCTCTCGGAGAGATCTTTGTTGTTCAGCTTTACAAGATATGTTCCCAGCTCATCCTCATAGCGGTCGACTTTTGCTTCGATCTTTTTCACACGGTCAGCCTGTTCTTCACTGTATTCATAAATCTGATCCAGTGCTATCCTCAGTGCTTTCCTGGAGTCTTTCTCCATATGTCTTGCTGCATTTCTTCCCTGTTCTACTGCAAAAGCAGGTTTCTCAAGGAAACGGGTCTCCAGAATCATAAATTCCTGATCTTCTCTGCTTACTACGTCGCTCTCGTCGTCACGAATGGTAAGACAGGCAAGCTTCACAAGTAAATTAGAGAACGGAAGCCATACAAGTGTTGCTGTGATATTGAATACACTGTGCGTGATGGCGATCGTTGCCGGTGTCGCCATCTGAGTCATAAACGGAAAATGCACAACCGTATTGATCAGATAAAACAGCACCATAAATACGATAGTTCCGATCAGGTTGAAATACAGATGGATCATAGCCGCACGCTTGGCATTCCTGTTTGCACCGACCGCTGACAGAAGCGCAGTCACGCAGGTTCCGATATTCTGTCCCATGATGATCGGGAAGGCAGAACTGTACGGTACAGCACCTGTCATACAGAGTGCCTGAAGGATACCCACTGATGCGGATGAAGACTGGATGATCGCAGTCAGGATCGTACCTGCAAGAATTCCGGCAACCGGATTTGAAAATTTCAGAAGAAGTCCGGTAAATTCCGGTACATCTGCCAGTGGCTCCACAGCTCCGCTCATGCTTTCCATACCAAACATCAATACTGCAAATCCGAGCATGATCGTACCGATATCCTTTTTACGGGAACTTTTTGTAAAAGTCAGTAAAATAATTCCGATCATTGCAAGAACGGGCGAAAAAGAACTTGGCTTTAACAGACTGATCACAAAGTTGCTGCTCTCGATACCTGTCAGACTTAAGATCCAGGCAGTCACTGTGGTTCCGATGTTGGCACCCATGATGATACCAACAGCCTGCGTCAGCTTCATGATTCCTGAATTTACAAAGCCTACCACCATAACTGTTGTTGCAGAAGATGACTGAATAACTGCTGTCACACATAGTCCAAGGAGTACTGCCTTCCATTTACTCGATGTCAGATTTTCAAGAATCTGTTCCAGCTTTCCTCCTGAAACTTTAGCAAGGCCATCTCCCATAACCTGCATTCCATACAGAAACAGGGCAAGACCGCCTAATAATGTCAATACACTGAAAAAATCCATACTGCTCTCCTTTACATAAATTTAATATATTTTCATCATATTGACACCTTGTAAAGTTCTCAGCAGTATAATGTTAAATCTTTGTAAAATCGAATCGTCTCGAAAAAGTTCTTTTTTTGCATTTTTCAGAAGCTGCGGATATTTTCATCCTCATCACCGGTCTTGTCAATGGCCTTAATAACGAGATAATAGCTTACATTCTCATTGACATTGACCAGCACGCGGTCTCCGACACGGTGTCCTTTAAGTGCTTTTCCGATCGGGGATTCGATGCTGACACGGTTTTCCATGGAATTTCCACGGATGGAAGTCACAAGTTTATACTTTTCTACTTCACCGTCTTCTTCAAACTCAACTTCTACAATATCATCCATTCCAACCTCATCAGATTTTGATGAGTCGTCCACGACTGTCGCTGTCTTAAGCATTCTCTCCAGATAACGGATACGGCTCTCGTTCTGGTTCTTGTGTTTCTTTGCTGCATAGTATTCAAAATTCTCACTCAAGTCTCCCTGTGCACGGGCCTCTTTGACTGCCTCGATAGCTTCTTTACGGATGACAAGTTTACGATGCTCGATCTCCTCTTCGATTTTTTCTATGTCTCTCTTTGTGAGTCTTTCTCCCATTTCTATCACTCCTGTAGCTGTTTTTCATACAGATTATAACACCCAGGTATTATCTCTGCTGTAACTTTGCCTATCAG
>CAVFJK010000140.1:7578-8550 GCA_963622815.1 Ruminococcus bicirculans (ex Wegman et al. 2014) | reverse complement strand
CATCATTACCAAGAGTCGCCAGAACGATCGGTATCTCTTTACAGGACGGGAACGCATATTTTATGTAATATTTCTGAATACAGTCGATCAGTGGCTGTCCCGCTTTCGAAACACCTCCGCCGATTACGATTGCTTCCGGATCCGTAACTGCTGCAAATCCTGCGAGTGCACCACCCAGAAGATCTCCTACATATTCCATAGTACGGACCGCAAGTTTATCACCATCTTTAAATGCATCCAGAACATCTTTTGCAGTAATATTCTGAAGGCCGCGGAGAGTACTGTCCTCTTCGGACGCTGCAAGCATTCTTCCTGCAATACGAACGATTCCTGTCGCAGAAGCATACTGCTCCAGACATCCCTGATTACCGCAGTTACATTTTTCTTCTTCACCACGTACCACCAGTGTATGTCCGATCTCACCACCTGCTCCATGTGCTCCGGCAACGATCTTTCCGTCTACGATGATTCCGCCGCCGACACCGGTACCAAGAGTAACCATGATCACATTTCGGGATCCGGCAGCTGCACCTTTCCATGCTTCACCAAGTGCTGCAACGTTTGCATCGTTTCCTGCTTTTGCTTTCAGACCGGTCAGATCATGAAGGATCTTTGCTACAGGAGTGAATCCCCAGTAAAGATTAACTGCACAGGCAGCTTCTCCTTCATCATTGATTGGTCCGGGAATGCCGATTCCCACACCTTCTACATCTGATTTATCAATTCCTTTTTCTGCAATTTTATTATTAATGGCCTCAGCCACATCCGGAAGAATATTTTCCCCTTTATTTTCTGTTCTTGTAGGAATCTCCCATTTTTCAACAATTGTGCCGTCTGTCTGGAAAAGACCGCATTTTACTGTTGTACCTCCTACGTCGATTCCGAAGCAATATGAACCCATTTTTTCTTCCACCTTTCCCAGTTATTGATTATTCTAAAAGCATTACGCTGCTTTATCAGCTTTCACGCTTA
>CAVFJK010000140.1:0-7568 GCA_963622815.1 Ruminococcus bicirculans (ex Wegman et al. 2014) | reverse complement strand
TACGCGCAATGTTTGCCTGTACACGCTTGTACAGTTCTTCTGCCGCATTATATCCCATCTTCTTCTGTCTGTGGTTGACAGCGGCAGATTCTACAATGACAGCCAGGTTACGTCCAGGTCTGATTGGAAGAGAATGGCAGACAATCTTGTTTCCAAGATATTCTGTATATTCTTCATGAAGACCAAGACGGTCATATTCTTTGTCACGATCCCACTCTTCGAGTTTAATGACGAGATCGACAGACTGTGTATCCTTAACACTTTCTACACCGAACAGGGTCTTGACATCAATGATACCAATACCTCGAAGTTCAATAAAATGACGGGTAATATCCGGTGCTGATCCGACCAGGGTAACATCACTGACTTTACGAAGTTCCACAACGTCATCGCTTACAAGACGATGTCCTCGTTTGATCAGTTCCAGTGCAGCCTCGCTCTTACCGATTCCACTCTCTCCTGTGATCAGAATTCCCTCACCATAAACATCCACGAGCACACCATGAATAGAAATACACGGAGCCAGCTGAACACCAAGCCAGCGGATAATCTCTGCCATCAGGCTGGAAGTTGTTCTCTCGGTAACAAATGTCGGCACATTATATTTGATCGCCATATCGATCATATCCTGTGACGGTTTCGTCATCGTACTGAAGATAACACACGGGATCTTACTTGAAATGAAACGTTCATATTTCATCATTCTCTTGTCATCGCTGAGCTGCATCAGATATGTGTACTCAACATAACCAATGATCTGAACACGTTCATTTGCGAAATGCTCCAGATAACCGGTCAGCTGCAGCGCCGGACGGTTAATTTCCGCCGTCATGATTCTCATCTCGGACAGATCAATTTCAGGAGTCAGATTTGTAAGGTTCAGCTCCTGTACCATCTTTGTCATCAATACACCTTTCATAATGTGTTCTCCTTTAATGTTTATTTATTCGGGTGAAAAAATTCATACACCTGTTTTGCACTTCCCATATTCATAGATTCCGTTTCTGCAAGGTCTTCTACTGTTGCATCACGGATTCCCTCAATCGAACGATAACGACGCATCAATGCCTTTCGCCTTCGTTCACCGATTCCCGGAATATCATCCAGAACAGAATGTACCTGTTCCTTACTGCGAAGCAATCTGTGATATTCTATCGCAAAACGGTGAGCTTCATCCTGAATTCTTGTGATCAGGCGAAATCCCTCACTGTTTGTATCGATCGGTATCTCAATATTGTTAAAATACAGTCCTCTGGTACGATGATGATCATCCTTTACCATACCACAGACCGGTATCTGAATCCCAAGTTTATTAAGAACGCCAAGTGCAATATTCACCTGTCCTCGTCCACCATCCATCAGAAGCAGATCCGGCATTCTGGAAAAACTGTCAAACTCGCCATTGCTCTCATGTGTAAACCTTCGGGTCAGCACTTCTTCCATACTTGCATAATCGTTCGGGCCCTGTACCGATTTTATACGAAATTTACGATAGTCACTGCGTTTCGGCTTTCCTTTCTCGTAAACGATCATGGAACCTACCGATTCAAAACCACTGATATTAGAAATATCAAATGCCTCCATACGGTTAAGCCCTTTAAGTCCAAGCCAGTCCTCAACCTCATGCACCGCACCAATCGTCCTGCCTTCTTCTCTTTTAATCCGCTCACGGTCTTTCTCCAGAACCATACGCGCATTCTCCCAGGCAAGTTCTACAAGCTTCTCTTTCGTTCCCTTCTTAGGAACAACGATATGCACCTTTTGCTTTCTTCTGGAAGTCAGCCATTCCTCGATCACCTCGGCATCTTCAATCTCTGTCTGAAGCGTGATCTCTCCCGGAATAAAAGGAGTTCCGGCATAAAACTGCTTCACGAAACTGGATAATACCTGTGACCGTGTATCGCCCCGGGCAACCCGCAGATAAAAATGATCCCTTCCGATCAGCTTACCGTCACGCATAAAGAATACCTGTACCACTGCATCCTGTTCACGAAGATCCAGGCTCTCATCCATATCACAGGCAATGATATCCCTGTCTTCCTCACCATATGCGGTGATCTTCTGACGTTCTCCGATCTTCTGGATACTGCGGATCAGGTCACGTGCTTCTGCCGCATCCTCAAAGCGCATTTCTTCAGACGCCTTCTGCATTTTCTCCGTGAGCTGATCAATTGTCTCCTGAAAATCGCCATTCAGAAAACGGATAACTTTCTGGATGTTCTCTTTATAGACACGCTGATCCGCATGTCCGGTGCAAGGACCCATGCACTGCTTCATATGATAATACAGGCATGGACGGTCTTTCCCACAGTCTCTCGGAAGATTCCGGTTGCAGGAACGCACCTGATACAGTTTGCGGACCAGTTCAATAACGTCTTTTACGGCCCCGCCACTGGTATATGGTCCAAAGTAGCGGTTCTTGTCTTTCTTCATCCTCCTGGCAAACAATACTCTCGGATATGCCTCCTGAACAGTTACCTTTATAAACGGATAACTCTTATCGTCCTTCAGCATTGTATTGTATTTCGGCCGGTGTTCTTTTATCAGGTTACTCTCAAGAACAAGGGCCTCCAGTTCAGAATCCGTAATGATATATTCAAATCGTGCTATGTGTGTGACCATCTGCTCGATCTTTGCGCCCTTATTACGGCTGCTCTGAAAGTACTGCCGCACACGGTTCTTAAGGCTGATGGCCTTACCCACATAGATGATCTCATCCCGCTCATCGTGCATCAGATAGACGCCCGGTTTTGCAGGAAGCTTCTTTAACTCTTCTTCAATCTGAAACATGCTTTACTTCTTCATCCGGAAGATCATCAAGGTTCTCCGGAATCTCAATACCCTTCTCAACCGCACGGAAAATCTTCATAAATTCTTTACCTGTAATCGTCTCACGTCTGATCAGATAGTCAGCAATCTTATCCAGGGCTTCTCTGTGTTCATTAAGAAGTCTCTTTGCTTCTTCATAAGAATAATGAAGCAGCTGCATTACTTCATGGTCAATCTCGGTCGCTGTATCATCGCCACAGTTCAGTACTGCACGTCCGGACAGATACTGATTTTCCTGTGTGGCAAGTCCCATCAGACCGAATTTCTGTGACATACCATACTGCGTGATCATTGCACGGGCAACCTTTGTTGCCTGCTCGATATCATTGGCAGCACCGGTAGTAACCGTATCAAAGACAATCTCTTCTGCTGCACGGCCACCCAGATAACCAACCAGCATAGCTTCCAGTTCTTTCTGGGTATTCAGGTATTTTTCTTCTTCCGGCACCTGCATAACGTAACCGAGTGCACCCATGGTTCTCGGAACGATCGTAATCTTCTGTACCGGCTCCGCATCTTTCTGTAATGCATTTACAAGAGCATGGCCTACTTCATGATAGGAAACGATTCTTCTCTCCTGCATACTTAAGATACGGTCTTTCTTCTCTTTACCAACAAGTACGACTTCTACAGATTCCTGAAGGTCTTTCTGGGAAACTGCTCTTCTGCCGTTCTTAACTGCAAGGATCGCAGCCTCGTTGATCATATTTGCAAGATCAGAACCAACAGCACCTGATGTAGCAAGTGCAATTGCATCCAGATCTACTGTTTCATCCAGCATAACATCTTTTGCATGTACTTTAAGTATTTCAACACGTCCCTTAAGGTCCGGACGATCCACGATAATACGTCTGTCAAAGCGACCTGGCCGCAGAAGTGCCGGGTCAAGTACTTCCGGACGGTTTGTAGCTGCAAGGATCAGAAGACCCTTAGATGTATCAAAACCATCCATCTCTGCAAGCAGCTGGTTCAGTGTCTGCTCACGCTCATCATTACCGCCGCCATATCTGGAATCACGGCTCTTACCGATGGCATCGATCTCATCAATAAATACGATACACGGTGCATTTTTCTTCGCTTCTTCAAACAAATCTCTTACTCGGGAAGCACCAACACCGACAAACATCTCCACAAATTCAGAACCGGAAAGTGAGAAGAACGGTACATTTGCCTCTCCTGCTACTGCCTTGGCAAGAAGGGTCTTACCTGTTCCGGGAGGTCCTACAAGGAGTGCTCCCTTCGGAAGCTTCGCACCGATCGTTGTATATTTACCCGGATTATGGAGAAAATCTACAACTTCCTGCAGAGATTCCTTCGCTTCCTCCTGTCCGGCTACATCCTTAAATGTAACTCCGGTCTCTTTCTGAATATAGGCTTTTGCGCGACTCTTACCGACACCCATGATTCCACTTCCGCCCTTATTCATCCGACGCATAAGGAACATCAGCATAAAGAACAGAACAACTGTCGGAAGCAGCACACTGATCATCGTTGAAACAAATTCTCCCATGGCATCCGGCTGTTCATAATGAAATACAATGCCTGTTCCTTCCAGACGCTTTGTCAGAGAATCTGTATCTTCCATCTGATTTACTTTATAACTTGTGCTCTGATAGTAGGATTTCTGAATCTTCGGTACAACAGTCAGCACGCCTGACTGGAGGGTAACTTCTTTTACCTGATCCTTATCTACCATTTCAATAAATTTATCATAGGTGATCTCACTGGACTTGTCGCTCATCATATCTGTCACAAAACTTAAGCATACCAGTGAAACCAGCAGACAAATCAAAAAAGCCAGGATAGACTGGCGGTTTTTATTCGGTCCCTGATTACCAGGATTGTTTCGATTCGGGCGGTTACGATCCGGCCGGTTGTCCATCTGATTGTTCATTCTTGTCCTCCTCTTGTTATCTTCTTTATTATAAAGAGATTTCCTGTATAAATCAACTGGAAAACTGTGAATGTTTGTAGTATACTTGGAACGTGATAGCCGGAAGTTTGTCCCGGCTAAATGTGATGATGGGAAAGGAAAACGATAAATGAAAATTGGATTTGATAATGACAAGTATCTGACCATGCAGTCCGAACACATCCGTGACCGCATCAGCAAATTTGACAACAAGCTTTATCTGGAATTCGGTGGAAAGCTCTTTGATGATTATCATGCTTCCCGTGTTCTTCCGGGATTCGAGCCAGACAGTAAGCTTCGTATGCTCATGCAGCTCAGTGACCAGGCTGAGATCGTTATTGTCATCAGTGCTGCAGATATTGACAAAAACAAAATGCGCGGTGATCTTGGTATCACCTATGATGAAGATGTCCTTCGTCTGATCGATGAATTCACCAGCCGCGGACTCTATGTAGGCAGCGTATGCATTACCCGCTACGCAGGTCAGGAAAGTGCAGACCACTTCAAAAAACGTCTCGAAAAACTCGGAATCAAAGTATATTTCCACTATAGTATCCCTGGATATCCGAGTAATATCCCTCTTATCGTAAGTGATGAAGGATATGGTAAAAATGAATACATCGAAACGACCAGACCACTGGTAGTTATCACTGCTCCGGGACCTGGAAGCGGAAAAATGGCAACCTGTCTCTCTCAGGTATATCATGAATACAAACGCGGTGTTGCTGCCGGTTATGCGAAATTTGAAACATTCCCGATCTGGAATATCCCGCTGAAACATCCGGTCAACCTGGCATACGAAGCTGCCACAGCTGACCTGAACGATGTTAATATGATCGACCCGTTCCATCTGGAAGCTTATGGTGAAACTACTGTCAACTATAACCGTGACGTAGAGATCTTCCCTGTTCTGCAGGCAATGTTCGAAAAGATCATGGGCGAATGCCCATACAAATCACCTACAGATATGGGGGTTAACATGGCAGGTAACTGTATCGTTGACGATGAAGCCTGCTGCGAAGCTTCCCGCCAGGAGATCATACGCCGTTATTATAAGAGCTGCGATGCACTTCTTACCGGTGACGGCACCGAAGAAGAAGTACGTAAGATCGAGCTTCTCCTGAAACAGGCACATGCTTCTCTTGAAGACCGTAAAGTAGTTCCTGCAAGTCTTCAGAAAGAAAAAGAAACAGAAGGACCTGCTGCCGCTCTGGAACTTCCAGACGGACACATGATCTATGGAAAGACTTCCGACCTTCTCGGAGCTTCCTCCGCCCTTCTTCTGAATGCACTGAAAGAACTGGCCGGCATCCCGCATGAGAATCATGTGATCTCACCAGAAGCGATCCGCCCGATTCAGGAATTGAAGACCCAGTACCTTGGCAGCAAAAACCCAAGACTTCATACAGACGAAACACTGATTGCACTCTCTGTCAGTGCAGCCAACAATCCGGAAGCACGTAAGGCACTGGAACAGCTTCCTTCTCTTCGCGGCTGCCAGGCACATACTTCTGTCATGTTGTCTTCCGTTGATATCTGGGAGTTCCGTAAACTCGGAATCGAGCTTACCTGCGAACCGAAATTTGAAAAAGAGAAAAAATATCATTAATCCAATCAACTTTAATCAGATTCCAAAAAATCCCCGGTACCGTAATGGTATCGGGGATTTTTAAGTATATTCTTCTGAGATTTAGTCTTCGTATCCGTTTGGATTCTTCTGCTGGAAGTTCCAGGAATCCGCACACATATCTTTAATGTCATATTCAGCTTCCCAGCCAAGTTCTTTCTTAGCTTTTGTGGCATCAGAATAGCATGTTGCAACATCACCTGCACGGCGAGGTTTAATAGAATAAGGAATCTTTACACCTGTTGCAGCTTCAAAATTCTTTACGATATCAAGAACGCTGTAGCCTTTTCCTGTACCAAGGTTGTAAATATTAAGTCCGGAATTATCTTCCAGTTTCTTGACTGCTTTTACATGTCCTCTGGCAAGGTCTACAACATGGATGTAATCTCTGACTCCGGTTCCGTCCGGTGTATCATAGTCATTTCCAAATACGCCAAGTTCTTTAAGCTTACCAACTGCTACCTGTGTAATGTAAGGCATCAGGTTATTCGGAATACCGTTCGGGTTCTCACCGATCAGACCACTCTTATGAGCACCGATCGGGTTAAAGTAACGAAGAAGTACTACATTCCATTCCGGATCTGCTTTCTGAATATCTGTAAGAATCTGCTCCAGCATGGATTTTGTCCATCCATAAGGGTTTGTGCACTGTCCTTTCGGGCACTCTTCTGTGATCGGGATGATTGCCGGATCTCCATATACAGTTGCTGAAGAGGAGAAAATAATATTTTTGACACCGTGTTTTCTCATTACATCTACAAGAGTCAGTGTACCCGCAATATTATTCTCATAGTATTCCCATGGTTTTACTACAGACTCACCTACTGCTTTTAATCCTGCAAAATGAATACAGGAATCAATGTCTTCCTTTTCAAAAACTTCATTCAGTCCTTCACGATCAAGAATATCTTTTTTATAAAACTTCACCGGCTTACCTGTGATCTTTTCCACACGTTCCAGACTCTTCTCACTGGAATTGCTTAAGTTATCCAGAACAACTACATCATATCCTGCGCTCTGCAGTTCTACTACTGTATGACTGCCGATAAACCCTGCTCCGCCTGTTACTAAAATTGCCATGATATCTCTCCTCCTGACATTTGCTTTAGTTCTGTTTTATTTCGTTGTCATTGTAGCACCAATCTTTTTTTTTCACAATATATTCCAGAATTATCCCTCAGATTTTACTAAAACTCCATC
>CAVFJK010000139.1:0-5088 GCA_963622815.1 Ruminococcus bicirculans (ex Wegman et al. 2014) | reverse complement strand
TGCTTTTTATAATAACAGAAAGCTGAAAAACTGTCCATTGAAAAAAGATTTATAAAAATTTTATACACAGGTATGAAATTATGTGTTACCATGTATTTAGAACGAAAAGTTCATAATGAAAGGCTTGTGGTGGATGAAAACAGAAAGTACATTAGCGAAAATGATTTCTACCGCAGGAGAAAAGGCAGCATATGACAGAGCATGTAAAAGATTGCTTGCGAATAAAATAATCCTTGCCTGGATTATGAAGAGCTGTCTGACAGAGTACAGGGATTGTGAGATTTCGGAGATTGCTTCAAGGTACATAGAAGATGAAGCACAGATATCAGAAGTTGCAGTACATCCGGATGAAGAAGCAGAATCCCGACAGATAACAGGATTGAGCACAGAAGACAGTACCATTAATGAAGGAACGGTAACCTACGATATCAGATTTCGTGCGATTGTACCCGGAACAGGAGTTAGAAAGAGAGGTGTTGGAGATGTGTAATCTGAGTGATGGTGTAGAACAGAAAACGATACTGTCAGCAATAAGAAAACTTATGAATAGTATGGGATGGAATATTGCTCAGGCGATGGATGCACTCCAGATACCAACAGAAGAAAGAAATGGTTATCTGAATATGCTAAAGAAGTAAGAGCGTAAAAAGTATAAACAACATGACAAAAAGAGTCAGGGAAATTTTAGAAAGAATTTTCCTGATTTTTTAGTTATCGCAGAATCTCTTTAATAGTGGAAACTGTACTGAAAGTCCTTTTGTTTTTTGAAATGATCTTTTTGATCTGCTGAAGCTCAAAATAGTTTACAATTTACATAACAAATCAGTGTCTTATTGTCTCCGGCGATGACACCGGAGGAGTTGATGATCGTGCACGTCTTATTCAGATCTTCTTTGATTTCACGAATGATTTCGTCAGGGTCTTTCGTGATAATCGTTACCTGTTTGATGGCTTCGTAGTGATCGGTAAAGTGATCCTCGAAGAAACCAGAGAAAAAATGACCATTTATATCGGGCTCAGCACTCTGGAATACCTGAAAAAGGCGGAAGAATCAGTTCCGTGACAGCTCTGGCGGCAGATGTCCTGAACATTAAACCAGTTATGCATTTTAGTACAGGAACTTTGGATACTTACCAGAAATGCCGCGGTATGAAGAAGTCCCGCAAGGTTATGATTGACGCGATGAAACATGAACTGGAAACAAACTTCCGTGAAGAATATGAAGCAGGAAACGTATATCTGATGGCAGCTTCAAGCAGCACCGATGAAGTGACAGAAGAATGGGTAGATCAGATTAAAGAAAGTTTCCCGGGAATGGAAGCCATGTGTGATAAACTTTCCTTCGGCCTGTCCTGTCATATCGGCCCGGATGGCCTTGGAATCGGATGCACCTGTAAGTCGGTGTAAAGAATTAATTTTGAAAAAGCAGTAAAAAATTTAATCATCCTCCCATACAGGCAGCGGCAGATTGTTTTCCAGCGCATGTTTGATTGCTTTATAGTATTCTACTTTGCGATGAACGTGTGCGGAATCTTTCTGAAGCTGTCTGAGTTTTTCATCTACTATTTTTTCCTGGTCTTCCACAAGACGGATGATATCATCGATATACCGTGCTTCATCTGCCTCATATTCGAAAAATTTTCGAAGATGTGGAATGGTCATACCGGTGCGTTTAAAACAGTTGATGCAGTTGAGGTGCTCAATATGTTCCTGCGTATAGATGCGCTGTCCGGAAGCGTTTTTTTCGACAACAGGAAGTAATCCCTCACTTTCGTAATAGCGGAGCGTGGAAGCCGGGAGCGAAAAAAGTTCAGATATTTCACGGATCGTATAAGTTTTCATGGAAATCCCTCCTTGACTTCAAGTATACTTGAAGTGATATCTTTTTGTAAAGATAAAATATCTTCAGGAGGGATTAACATGGAAAAATCTACTGTTTATTTTACAGATTTCCGCTGTCCGGTAGGAACAAGCCGGCTTGATAAGCTGAAGAAACTCTGTATTGCAGCCGGTATCAGGGACATTGATATGGATGGAAAATTTGTAGCAATCAAGATGCATTTTGGCGAATTGGGAAATATGGCTTTCCTCCGTCCAAATTATGCAAAAGTGGTTGCTGATCTGTGTAAAGAACAGGGTGGTAAGCCGTTTCTGACAGACTGTAATACACTGTATCCGGGAAGCAGGAAGAATGCATTGGAGCATCTGGATTGTGCAAATCTGAATGGATTCAATACGATCACAACAGGATGTCAGATTCTTATCGGAGATGGACTGAGAGGAACAGATGAAGTGGAAGTTCCGGTTGTAAATGGAGAATATTGTAAGACCGCTCTTATTGGACGTGCAATCATGGATGCAGATATTTTTATCAGCCTGACTCATTTCAAGGGACACGAGATGACAGGATTTGGCGGTGCACTTAAGAATATCGGTATGGGATGCGGAAGCCGTGCAGGAAAAATGCAGCAGCATGCAAGTGGAAAGCCGGCGATCAATAAAGAAGTCTGTCGTGGCTGTCATCGCTGCGCGAAGGAATGCGGAAGCGATGCGATTACTTATGTAAACAAAAAAGCCGTGATTGATTATGACAAATGCAAGGGCTGCGGACGCTGTATAGGAGCGTGCAGTTTTGATGCTGTATACAATCAAAACGACAGTGCAAATGAACTCCTTGATCGTAAAATGGCAGAATATGCACAGGCAGTCTGTCATGGCCGCCCACAGTTTCATGTTGCACTGGTTCAGGATATCAGTCCGAACTGTGACTGTCATGAAGAAAATGATGCATCAATTCTTCCGGATATCGGAATGTTTGCAAGTTTTGATCCGGTTGCACTGGATCAGGCATGTGCAGATGCCTGCCTGAAAGCTACGCCAATTGCAAACAGTCAGCTTGGACAACATCTGGCAGAACCTGGATGGCATTGTCATCACGATCATTTCAAAGACTGTAATCCAAATGTTGAATGGAAAGCAACTCTTGAGCAGGCAGAGAAGGTTGGACTTGGAACCAGAGAGTATGAACTGAAGAGAATAAAATGACACAGGTGTGGATGATAAGAGTTTTCGACAGGAATATATGGACAATGCATGAGATGCATCATCATTGAATATTTTTTGACAAAGATAAGAAATATAAGTTAGAATGAAAGCTGTGAATGTCAGTAAGATGTTCACAGCTTTTGTTGGTAGAATTGCATAAAAAATGATAAAATATATCATCTATTCTGCCAATTTACAACATAACAAAACTGATGTATTATTGATACATCAGATGAAGCAAACAAAAGTAAAGGAGTTTTAACAGATATGGCATCAAGAAGTGAACAGGCTTATGAACGTCTGAAAGAACTGATATTGGAAGCTGAACCTGATACCTTCTTCAGTGTGAGAAAGTGTGCTGAAGAATTAAACTTCAGTTATACACCTACCAGAGAGGCGCTTTTAAAGCTCCATGCTGAAGGAATGTTAAGACTGGTTCCAAAGGTTGGTTTTTTCACAGTCCGGATGGATCTGAGAGATATCACAGATATTTATCAGAGCAGAGAATGCGTTGAGCAATATGTTCTTCCGATCGTCATTCCTCATCTTACTGATGATGATAAAAAGATATTAAGAAAGAAGGTAGACGAGCAGGAAGAGGCTTTGAATAACGGCGATTTTGCAAAATACAGCGAGATTGATTCAGAATTCCATTGCTATATGATCAATCTTATGAACAATAAGAAATTGTCAGAATTCTATGAGAATATAAGAAGCCAGTATCGTGCCGCATCCAACAGTGTAGCAACTGAACACAGCAGAATACCGATCGAAGAGCACAGAAAGTTTCTGAAGCTGGTCGATGAGGGCAAATATGAAGAAGCTGTTAATGTAATACACAAGCATACAAAGGATGCAATCCAGAGAATGCGAGAAGGTTATGTCCGCATTGGAGTATGAGGATCAGGAATGGAGAGATAAAAAATCTCTCCTGAAATGAAAATCAATTTTTTTTACACGAGCTGATGTATCAGTTATATATAAGCGATACATAACAGATAAAAGTTAAAAAAATAATGTAAAAGACAGAAAAAAAGGAAAGGATGGAGCAAAAAAGTGACGAAAAAGATTTTTCCAGAAAAGGTAACGCTTTGCGAGGTTGTTACAAGGGATGGATTCCAGACAGCACCGGAAATCTATCCAGTGGAAGAAAAGGTAAGAATCATTGAGGAAGTAGTTGATGCAGGATGTAAATGTATCGAAGTTGGAGCTTTCTCCACTTATGAAACTATGTACAAGATGAAAGATACCGACAAGGTCTTTGAGAAGCTTCATAAAAAAGATGGAGTTGAATACAGAGGTCTGGTATATCTCCCGGATGACGTAAGACGTGCAGCTGCCTGTGGATGCCAGAAAATTAAATTAAATGTATCTGCAAGCATGGAACACAACAAAGCAGGTGCCGGAAGATCACCACTGGAATCCATGAAGACTTTTGCAGAATCCGGACAGATCGCAAGAGACAATAACATGGGATTTGCAGGTTCGATCTCATTACCATTTGCATCTCAGTGGGAAGGTGTACTTCCTTATGAACTGATCAAAGACATTGTAAAAGCTTTTGCAGATGCAGGAGCAACACAGGTTTCTCTTTCTGATTCGGCAGGACTTGGAACACCGAAGATGGTTTACGAGAGAACGATGCAGCTGAGGGAAGATTTCCCGGAGATGGACTGGATGCTTCATATGCACAATACAAGAGGCATGGGACTTGCAAATGTAATTGCAGCAATGGAAGCAGGAATCGATAAAATAGATACTTCACTGGCCGGACTTGGTGGATGTCCTTATATTAAAGGGGCAACAGGAAACATTTCAACCGAGGATGTGCTTTTCATGTTAGATTCAATGGGTATTGAAACAGGAATGGATTTTGAAAAGATCATGGAAGCCGGAGAAAAGATCATAAAACTGGTAAAGGGTGTTGGAACAGACAGTTACCAGCAGAGGATCAGAGCACTGCAGAAAGCATGACTGATCTGTAACCAGAGATAATTGTGAGGGTATTAAACAGTTACAAATTAAGTTCATAATGGCCTGGAC
>CAVFJK010000138.1:0-12036 GCA_963622815.1 Ruminococcus bicirculans (ex Wegman et al. 2014) | reverse complement strand
GAACTGAACATACAACGACTTTTTTCACATAAAAAGGTCTCACTAAATAAACAAAGGAATTTATTATGAAAAAAAACAAAAACATCCCCGTAAACCTTAAGGAACAAATCAACTCACGTATCGGTCTGATCTGCTCCATCGTGGTTATGGTTCTTCTGGTTCTTGTTTTTCATCAGCTCGACTATCACCTGATCCAGAAACCAGCTGACCAGGCTGCAAAAGAAGCAGCGAAGCAGAAAGAAGAAACCGAAGCTGCCGCAAAAGCTCCTGAAGTTTCCACTGCAACTGTTGTTGCTGTCGGTGACAACCTGTTCCATGACAGTCTGATCGAATCCGGTAAATCTGATTCCGGCACATGGAATTACGATAAGATCTACGAAAATGTAAAAGATGAGATTCAGGCAGCCGACATTGCCATGGTCGATCAGGAAACAGTTTTCACCACAGATCATGATGCAGTCAGCGGATATCCTTCTTTCGCCACTCCGACAGAAGTCGGTGATGCGTTGATCAATGCAGGATTCGATGTCATTGAATCTGCAACCAACCACATCGATGATTACGGATATGATTATATGGCACAGACACTGAACTTCTGGAAGACAAGTTATCCGGATGTTCCGGTTCTCGGAATTCACGAGACCGAAGAAGACGCAAATAACGTTAAAGTCCTCGAAGTAAACGGCATTAAAGTTTCTTTCCTGGATTATACATACGGAACCAACAACTCCGGTGCCGGCGACGGCAAAGAATACATGATCGACATATTCGAGAAAGACAATGTATCCTCCATGATCCAGAAAGCCAAAGAAAACAGTGATGTACTGATCTTCGTTGCGCACTGGGGCAAGGAACTGGAACCAATGCCAAACGAATACGAGAAAGAATGGGCGACCTTCCTGATGCAGCAGGGTGTTGATGTCGTGATCGGCGGTCATCCGCACACACTCCAGCCATATGGAACCATGTCCGACAAAGAAGGACACAGTATGCTCATCTTCTATTCCCTCGGAAACTTCGTATCCACACAGGAGTCATTTGATGCACTACTCGAAGGAATGGGCTGCTTCACCATCCAGAAAACTGTCCAGGACGGCGAAACCTCTATCGAGATCCTCGATCCGGAAGTGAAACCAATGGTTATGCATTATAATAAAGAGAACAGCGTATTCAGTCCGTATATGCTCTCCGACTATACCGAAGAACTTGCATCCCAGCATGAATTACGTACCGTTCTTGGAGACGATTCCTTTACCCTTGCGAACCTCCAGGCCCGCTTCCAGGAAATCATGTCTCTGAAAGTTACCCCGTCCACCAATACCACCCTTCTGGATGCTTCCTTCAACTCCGATGGTGACATGGTAGATTCCGACGGTAATTACATAGACGATACCTGGTCTGTAAGCGCTTCCGATTCCCAGAGCAGCTCTTCAGATGACAGCTCTGACGACTCCTCAGACAACTCAGATGACTCCTCGGACAACTCTGATGACTCCTCGGGCAGCTCAGATTATTCCGATGAGTCCGACTACTACGATGAATCAGATGACTCCGATGACGATTCTGATTACTCTGATGAGTCCGATTACTCTGACGAGTCCGATTACTCTGACGAGTCCGACTATTCCGATGAAGAATAGTTCTAAACAGCAGCACCCCGGAAATGCACCATTCTGGTACATTTCCGGGGTGTTATTTATTTCTTTAACAAAAGCCGCTTTGCATTCTTTTCCGTCGCAGCAATAACTTCCTCCGCACTGACTCCTTTGAGCGTAGCGATCATCTCCGCCACATACGGCAGATTCAACGAACTGTTCCGTTTTCCACGATTCGGTTCCGGACTTAAATAAGGACTGTCCGTCTCCAGCACCAGCTGCTCCAGCGGTGCATACTCCACAACTTCCTTAAGCTTCTTCGCATTCTTAAACGTCACAACTCCGCCGATTCCAAGATAGAGTCCCATATTCAGGTATTCCCTTGCCATCTCTTTTCCATAAGAAAAACAATGGATAATACCACCATACATGCCACCTTTCATACAGTCCTTCACAAGCTCCAGCGTATCCTTCGCAGCATCCCTGCTGTGGATCATAAACGGCATCTTTTCTTCCCTGGCGATTTCCATCTGCGCAAGAAACATCTTCTTCTGAATCTCATGCTCCTGTTCTTCCTTATGCCAGTAATAATCCAGCCCAATCTCCCCAATTGCAACCGCTTTTGGCAGCTGACACAGACGACAAATCTCTTTCAGTGTATCCTCTGTCATCTTCTCTGCATCGTCCGGGTGAATTCCAAACGCGCCATATACAAACGGATATTTTTCCATCAACTCTTCCGTTGCTTTCAGGCTCTCAATCGAAGCACATGCATTTACAATATGTCCGATTCCATGTTCTTCCATGGAATTCAGTAAAACCTCTCTGTCCTGATCAAATGCCTCATCGTCATAATGCGCATGCGTCTCAAAAATCATATGTGTTTCCATCAGTCATTCTGCTCCTCAATCATAAATTCCCCGTTACTGTTCACGCTCAGCAACCTGTTCAAATTCCATTCCCTCACGGATAATTCCTCCGTGAAGCACCCTGGCAAAAACTCCCTCACGTGGCATAATGCAGTCTCCCATCTTCTGAAAGATTGCACAGCCATGATGGCACTCCTTACCAATCTGCATCATTTCCAGTACGACCTCTCCACAGCGAAATCTGGTTCCAACCGGGAGCGATGAAAAATCAAATCCCTGCACCACAAGATTTTCACCAAACGCACCGTCTTCTACTTCTGCGCCTCTTGCACGAAAAGCTTCTATTTTATCATAAGACAAAAGACTTACCTGACGATGCCATTTACCTGCATGCGCATCATTTTTAATGCCCCAGTCTTCTATAAATTCTGCTTCCTGCACCGGATGTTTCTGTGTGCCTTTCTTTTCGCTGATGCAGACCGCGATCACTTTACCCATAGCAATTTCTCCCTGATTATTTTCGCGCACAGTTACCGGCTTCACCAGTCAGGATCTCGATTCCATGGCCCAGCGCATCAATGATATATTCCAGACTTTCCTTAACCGCTTTCGGACTTCCCGGAAGATTGATGATCAGTGTCTTTCCACGGATTCCTGCAGTCGCGCGGCTCAGCATTGCTCTTTTCGTGATCGTCATGCTGTATGCACGGATTGCCTCCGGGATTCCCGGAACCTTACGCTCGATAACTTCCTCGGTCGCCTCCGGAGTTACATCTCTTTCTGAAAATCCGGTTCCTCCTGTTGTCAGAATCAGTTCTGCCTTCTCTGAATCTGCTATTTCCTGCAATTTTCCCGCAAGCATTACCTGGTCATCCGGAAGGATATCCATAGAAATTACCTCGTATCCTTCTCTTTCCAGGATCTCCTTAATCGCAGGTCCACTTAAATCTTCCCGCTCTCCTCTGTATCCGGAATCACTTGCTGTTATAATTGCTGCACGCTTCATATTATCCTCCATTTCCTTTTATCTCTCCTCAAAACGGAAATCTCCGCTTTTTCCACCTGTTTTCTCGATCAGATGAATTTCTGACATAACCATATGCTTATCGATTGCCTTGCACATGTCATAAATAGTCAGCAGGGTCACCTGCACCCCTGTCAATGCTTCCATCTCCACACCGGTTTTTCCTTCTGTCTTTACGGTGCAGAAAACATGAATCTGATTTTTCTGTTGATCCAGTTCGTAATCAATGGCACATTTCTGTATCGGCAGAGGATGGCACATCGGAATCAATTCAGATGTTTTTTTCACGCCCATGATTCCGGCTACTCTCGCCACTCCGAGAACATCACCTTTTTTTATATTTCCTGCCGTTACTGCTTTCATGATCTCCGGTCCGACGGAAATATATCCTGTCGCCAGAGCCGTTCTGTACGTAACCTGTTTTCCGGAAACATCAACCATTACCGCATTCCCGTTCTGGTCAAAATGTGAAAATCCGTTTCCCATGGCTTTATCCTCCTGATTTTCTTCTGACATACAGTATACTCGTAAAGCACACATCTTCGCAAGTATAATGCACAACAAAAATCCCCTGTGCTCACTGTAAGATACACAGGGGATTGAAATTCCATACTGTTATTTAATTTATCAGCGGATTTCTGCTCCTGCCGGCATTTCTTTTTCCGGTACCATCAGAGACAGATTTCCGTCTGCATCTTCTGCACAGAGGATCATACCTTCGCTTAAGATTCCTGCAAGTTTTGCAGGTTTCAGGTTGGTAACAACCATAACCTTCTTTCCTACCATTTCTTCTGCACTGTAGTAAGCTTTGATTCCAGATACGATCTGGCGCACCTGGCTTCCGATCTTAACCTGGAAGCAGAGAAGCTTACGGGATTTCTTTACTTCTTCACAGGCAATGATCTCCCCAACCTGGAACTGAAGTTTCTCAAACTCGTCAAATGTGATCTCTGGTTTTGCCTCGATATCAACCACATTTTCTTCTTTTTTCTCCTCAACAGGCTCTTCTTTCTTCGGGTGAAGTTCTTCTACTTTTGCAAGTACCTCTTTGAGGTCGAGACGGGCTAACAGGATCTCCGGTTTTTCGGTTACTTTGTTTCCTGACGGATAAAGTCCAAATGTCTTAAGGTCTTCAAGGCTGCGTTTTTCTGCATTTAACTGAGCAAGGATGCGCTCTGTTGTCTCTGGCATAAAGGATTCCAGAAGGGTTGCACCCATGGTGATTCCCTCGACCAGGTTGTAAAGAACTGTTGCAAGTCGATCTTTCTTTGCTTCGTCTTTCGCAAGAGCCCACGGCATGGTCTCGTCGATATATTTATTCAGACGTTTGAACAGAGTAAATACTTCTGTCATTGCATCTGCAACACGCAGTTTGTCCATCTTCTCAGCAACTTTGCCCGGAACAGCCAGTGCAAATGCTTTGAGGTCTTCGTCAACCGGCTCAGCGACACCTTTGTTTTCTACTACACCGCCGAAGTATTTGTTGGACATGGAAATGGTACGGTTTACAAGATTTCCGAGAGTGTTTGCAAGCTCGGAGTTCAGTCTCTCTACCATCAGCTCCCATGTGATGACACCATCGTTTTCGAATGGCATTTCGTGAAGTACGAAATAACGGACAGCATCTACACCGAAGAAGTCTACGAGTTCGTCTGCGTAAATTACGTTTCCTTTGGATTTACTCATCTTTCCATCGCCCTGGAGCAGCCACGGATGTCCGAATACCTGTTTCGGAAGTGGCAGGTCAAGTGACATCAGGAAGATCGGCCAGTAAATGGTATGGAAACGAATGATGTCTTTTCCGATCAGATGAAGGTCTGCCGGCCACAGTTTATTGAACTGTTCGGAGCTTTCACCCTCGCAGTCATATCCGATTCCTGTGATATAGTTTGTCAGGGCATCCAGCCATACGTAAACAACATGCTTCGGATCGAAGTCTACCGGAATTCCCCATTTGAAGGATGTTCTGGATACGCAGAGATCCTGAAGTCCCGGAAGAAGGAAATTGTTCATCATCTCGTTTTTGCGTGATTCCGGCTGAATGAAATCCGGATGTGTATTGATATGTTCGATCAGGCGGTCTGCATATTTACTCATTTTGAAGAAGTAAGCCTCTTCTTTTGCCGGAACGCATGGACGTCCGCAGTCCGGACATTTACCGTCTACAAGCTGTGATTCTGTGAAAAAAGATTCGCAGGGTGTACAGTACATTCCTTCGTAATGTCCCTTGTAGATATCTCCTTTTGCGTACATTTTCTTAAAAATTTTCTGAACCTGTTTCTCATGGTCAGCATCTGTGGTACGGATGAATTTGTCATAGGAAGTGTTCATCAGATCCCAGATTCTCTTGATCTCACCGGATACGTTGTCTACGAATTCCTTTGGTGTGATTCCGGCTTCTTCTGCCTTAAGTTCGATCTTCTGACCATGTTCGTCAGTTCCTGTCTGGAAAAATACATCGTATCCTTCCTGTCTCTTGTAACGTGCGATCGCATCTGCCAGTACGATCTCATAGGTATTGCCGATGTGCGGCTTACCGGATGTATAGGCGATCGCGGTTGTAATATAATATTTCTGCTTGTCCATTGTACAGTTCCTCCTGAATATGATTTTTGATAATAATCCCCTACGGATTGCTCCGCAACACGCTGCTCCTTCGCTTAGGGTATAAAAAAAGACCCCTTCTCATAGAGAAGACGAGTCCTGCCCGTGTTACCACTTCTGTTCGTTTCTGCCTCGCGGTCAGAAACCTTATCGGGTACGATTCTGTGCTGCTAAACCAGCCCCTCTGATTCTGTAATAATGATCTGATGCACTCCTGATACCCTTCCGCTATAACAGGCGGTCCTGTTGCAGTCTGAATAATAACTGAAATCTCAGTTCCTGTATGCCATATCGCCTCGCCGGCACTGATGCTCATCTCGACTGCACCTCTCCCAAGCCATCTTCCATCTGCACCTGCACTTCCCTCTCAGCCACGGAAACTGAACAATTGTTTTCGTTCTGCGCCATTCTTTCTATTCGCAGAATGGTATCTCTTCCATTGGGGAATTCTCTGTAATGTGGTCAGCAAATGTACTCTCTTGTTCGTTGAGTTTGCTTATATTCTGCCGAAACCGCTGTACTGGCACAACGAGGATTAAGTATCTGCCATATCATTGTACTGGTTTCCGCTTCTTTTGAAATAGTAGCATATTTACCTGTATTTGTAAACCGGGAATTTCGGTACTCTAAATACCATAAATATGCATAATTCTGTATATTTAGTACACACTATCTCCTGTCAGCACGCTCTATCCTGTATGAGTTCTGGCTACCAGATGTTCCAATTGACGAACATATATTCTGAGTTGTATTATGAATTCAACAAATAAATTCATAATTATCTGACACTAACTTTTTCTATTTTCCCCAAAGGAGGAATTTTTATGCAGGCTTTATCACAGACAAACGCAGGCGATACCTGTACTATTAAATGGATGTTCGGCGTCCCGGAAATCCTCGAAACTATGAGAAACATGGACATCAAAGAAGGCAGCACTATCCAGGTCATCCAGAAATGCCGTGACTGGCTGATCATCGGAAGCAATAACCGCCGGTTGGCAGTCGGAAATGAAGTTGCGGATCGGATACAGGTATAAGATTCAGAAAAAAACACAGCTCTGCTGATAAATATTCTATCAGCAAAGCTGTGTTTTATATTATGACAATTATTTCATCTTAAATTCAATCGTCACCTTAAATAGATCTCCATCGAGATACAATCTGAATTCTCCACCCTGGAGCTGGACGAGATCCTTCGCGATCGACAGGCCCAGACCGCTGCCTTCGGTGTTTCGGGAGACGTCGCCGCGGATGAAACGTTCGGTGAGTTCGTCTGCGGAGATGTTTAACGGCTGTGCTGAGATATTTTTGAGGGAAAGCTGCACATTCGGGCGGTCAACTTTTACGTCTACGTAAACTCGTGTGTTTTCCATTGCATATTTTGATACATTTCCAAAAACGTTCTCGAGAACTCGCCAGAGTCTGCGTCCATCGGCACAGATGATTGCTTCTTCCTCATCGAAATGAACCACCATCGTCAGGTTTCTTTCTTCAAATTTCTCCTCGAATTCCCCAATCACCTGATGCACCAGTTCAACAAAATTCAGCTCTGTCATTTCCAGAGCGATATTTCCGGTGCTTGCTTTGGAGGCTTCTACAACATCCTCAGTCAGTACTTTAAGCCGCTGCGCCTTGTTTTCCAGTACTTCCAGATAACCCTTAATCTTAGGGTCTTCCGGGTTTTCACGTTTCAGAAGATCCACATAATTGATGATCGAGGTCAGCGGTGTCTTAATATCATGAGAGACGTTCGTAATCAGCTCTGTTTTCATGCGCTCATTCTTAAGGCTGTTTTCTACAGCTGCATCCAGCCCCTCTCCGATATGGTTGATATAATCAGCTACCTGCCCCTGCTCCCCGGAGAGTTTTTCCGTTGGAATCTTATACTGAAGTTCCCCATCTGTGATCTTTTTCAGACCAGCTATGATCCGCTCTCTTCCCCAGGCTTTTTTTACCAGATAGTAAAGTGTAATGATATCCAGTACAAACAACGACAGGAGCGACATCACTGACCCGTTTTCGAGTGCAAGTCCGGTTAATATAAACTGCAAAAATACAAAGACACCAAACAACAGAATTATTTTTACTCTGCTGATCATATTGCCATTCAGAAAGATAACCAGATTGCCACACTTTGAAATGATCTTTCTGATCAAAAGAAGAATATGTCTCAGCAGACTGTCTCTCCAGAGTGATCTTGCCTTGATCCTGCGAACCAGACTCAACCATCCGATCAGGAACCATATTCCAAACCAGAGTCCTAAAGTGCCACATCCAATCGCCTTCCAGACCATTCGCATTTCTTCATCATCCGTTGCCTGAATGATTACAGAAGTACCCAGCAGCCATATCATAAATACCGCTACTGCTACGATTTCCGTGTAACATCTGTCAAAAAAGTTCAGATGTACTTTTTCATCCTCGTTATTCCGTCCGGCTCCGATCGTCAGAATCACAAGCCCTGCAAGTGCCAGAACCAATGACACTACAGAAAGCACCATGATCGGCACCAGCCATGGTTCGAATTTATCATAAACGAGTTTTTCCTGCTTGATTCTGTCTAACACCGGAAAATCTTTATCTACAGAAACGAAATAGAGATAATTTTCCTCATCAAGTCCCGTGTTCTCAATCATGCTCTGCCAGTAAGATACGGTCCAGTCTGCAATATTGGAAAATCCCAGGGCACAATCCTGCAGATCCGGAGCGATCATCATAAATGGCTCATCACTGGAAGTCAGTTCATCCAGTTTTTTTGCATAATTTGCTGATGTGATGCCTTTTATATTGGTGTACACTTTATCAGACTTTGTGTCTACGTACATGTAATTAACATTTGTTACACCTGTCGCATAAGTTTTCAGTACTTTTTCACCATAAGAAGCATCACTGTATTCAACCAGAGCCGTGTATAAATACTCATATGCCTTACTGATATTCCCTTTCCATTCTTCACTGTTGTTTACAACATCAAGAATGCTGTCAGCACCGTCCGGTTTGTACGCTTCCTTCAACGGAGCATCGTTATTTCCACTGGATTCATAATTGTATACATCCGTATAAACAACATTTCTGTCCGCATCGGTAACATATTCCACACCATCATTACGGATTCCTATATTATCACTGGCATCCCCATAATACGTATACTCTTTGCCGGAGAGCATGGACAGTATATCCTTTGCATTCTCTGTCCATCCCTCATCTTCACTGCCAAAGGCAAATTTCAGCTCCCCGGTAGTGATCTTATCTGCAAAATCATTGTAATACATATAGTAGTCGCTGCCATCCGGCTGGCGGCAGATCAGAACATTTGCACTTCTATCCCAGGAAGATTTCTTCGCCCACTCGTACAGATCGCCTGCTTTGTAGGCAAGTCCGGATGTGTTTTTATGTGTCAGCGTCTCTCCCTTATTCAACTCTGTAAGGTCAACCAGCTCCTCATCATCTGCCTGATCCAGAATTTCTCTTTGATCAATCGCATTTATGATCGTATGAGACAGATTGTATACACTATTTGTAAAGCTCTCGGAATCCACATATTTTTTGCTGTCCAGCGGCTGAACGCCTTTGCTCATGATAAGTACGGATGCCCCGGCTCCTGCACAGGCTACCGTCACAAAAAATATCGTCAGCAGCACCAGAATCCCTTTTATTCCGCTTTTTCTGTACCATCTTGTCTTCATTTATACCCCATTTCCTTTCTGATCATTTTCCACGCAGAAAATCAGATCTTTTCCACTTTATATCCAAGTCCCCACACAACTTTAAGATAACGTGGCTCCTTCGGATTGATCTCAATTTTTTCGCGGATATGTCGGATGTGAACCGCAACAGTATTATCCGCTGCAATCGCTTCCTCCTCCCAGATGCTCTCATAAATCTGATTAATGGAAAAAACTCTTCCCTGGTTCTTTACCAATAAAAGCAGGATACGGTACTCGATCGGGGTCAGTTTAACCGATTCCCCGTCAACGGTAACTTCTTTACGGTCATCGTCAATCATCAGGCCTCCTGTTTCGTAAACATTTCCGCTCTTTTCCGCCATCGCACCTAACTGGGTGTATCTGCGAAGCTGCGATTTTACTCTTGCCACCAGTTCCAGCGGATTAAAAGGCTTCGTCACATAATCATCCGCACCGACATTCAGTCCGAGAATCTTATCCGCATCTTCTGATTTTGCTGATAAGATTATAATAGGAAGTGCATTTTTTTCGCGAATCTTAAGCGTCGCCCGAATTCCGTCCAGTTTCGGCATCATCACATCGATGATCAGAAGATCGACCGGATTATTCTGTAAAACCCGGATTGCCTGCTCACCGTCATATGCTTTCAGAATGTGATGCCCTTCCTGTGCCAGATAAATTTCTATTGCCTCCACGATGTCCTTGTCGTCATCACATACCAGTATCTCTGCCATCTCTTTCCCCTGCCTCCTGTGTTTTCATGTTTTTACTATAATGCTTAAGAATTAATATCTATGGGGTAAAATATTAAGACTTTCTTATTTTTTATAGTTCCTTATCTATCATACCAGAAAATCTGTATAAAAAAAATTCAAATTCTCTGTTGACAAAAGTGTACTATTATGGTACAGTATAGTCACAGCAAGGAAATAATAACAATTACTATTATTAAATAAAACAAACTTAATTCGAAAAGGAGATTAAAATTATGGCTAAATGGGTATGTAATGTATGTGGTTATGTTTACGAAGGTGACGCTGCTCCGGAAGTCTGTCCGGTTTGTAAAGCTCCTGCTTCCAAATTCACTAAACAGGATGAGAATCTGACATGGGCTGCTGAACACGTTGTTGGTATCGCTCAGGGTGTCAGCGAAGATATCATCGAAGACCTGAGAGCTAACTTCCAGGGTGAATGCTCTGAAGTTGGTATGTATCTTGCAATGGCCAGAGTTGCTCACAGAGAAGGTTATCCGGAAGTTGGTCTTTACTATGAGAAAGCTGCTTACGAAGAAGCTGAACATGCTGCTAAATTCGCTGAACTTCTTGGCGAAGTTGTTACTGACAGCACAAAGAAAAACCTTCAGATGCGTGTAGAAGCTGAGAACGGTGCTACTGCCGGTAAATTCGACCTCGCTAAACGTGCGAAAGCTGCTGACCTTGATGCTATCCATGACACTGTTCACGAAATGGCTAAAGATGAGGCAAGACATGGAAGAGCATTCGCTGGTCTGCTTAAAAGATATTTTGGTTAAGCTACAATCCATGCAAAAATGTAGCAGTATGACTCTGCAAGTTTACTTGCAAGAGGCTTTACAGATACATTTTTATATGGCGCCAGCCATCCATGAGGAAGTAGCGCAGCGAATTCCGAATGATTCATGGCTTATTACATCACAGAAAGGAAACGATATATGTCTACACTGAAATACAGCCGTCAGAGAGAATCCATTAAATCATTTCTGATGACACGAAAAGATCACCCAACAGCTGATGTTGTTTACGAAAATGTAAGAAAGATTTATCCCAACATCAGTCTGGGGACTGTATATCGTAACCTTTCTCTGTTATCTGAGCTTGGTGAGATTCAGAAGTTATCTAACTTCGGCGGTGCTGACCACTTTGACGCCTGCGTTACTCCACACTGTCACTTTATGTGTAAGGAATGCGGACAGGTTCTGGATCTTGAAACAGAAGGTTTAAATGATCTCGCTAAAAAAGCTGTTAAAAATTTTTCCGGTGAGATTACCGAATGCGATATACGTTTTTTCGGCACTTGCCCGAAATGTATGAACAAATAATGTAATTTATGTTGTTTGCTTGACTTTATACATTCAATATGTTAGATTGAAACTACAGTTTTTAGGAATTATTACTATTATTAGACAAAACTAACTTAAAACGAAAAGGAGATTACGATTATGGCAAAATGGGTATGTAATGTATGTGGTTATGTTTACGAAGGTGACGCTGCTCCGGAAG
>CAVFJK010000137.1:12748-17036 GCA_963622815.1 Ruminococcus bicirculans (ex Wegman et al. 2014) | reverse complement strand
GCATATGCCTCAGCAAAAACTTCTCCGGGCCGTACAAGACTGAGGATATTTTTATTTCCCCACAGGTCGTTATTTTCAATCTGAACGATACCATGAAGAACGATTCCGACATCAGAAACAGGAGTTCCGGCGTGACAGACCGGTGCTCCTTTTTTGTATGTTTTTGTGAAAAACTGCATGCCGGAAAGAAGCTTTTCTGTTTCCGCAGGGGAGCAGTCGTGAAAAAGTGCTGTCTTAGAAATCAGTTCGTAATTCATAAAAACCTCGCTGTTTGTGGTTATAACCACATATTTTTTCTTTTTATTTTAGTATTCTGTGAATGTAAGGTCAAGGCATTAAAAGAAATGTATAAACAGAAAACGATAAAAATAAATCACAAAAACAGGAGGATTTTTTATGATCAGAAGAATAATTCAGATAGATGAAGAAAAATGCAATGGTTGCGGTGCGTGTGCAGCGGCCTGCCATGAAAGTGCAATCGGCATGGTGGATGGTAAAGCGAAGCTTCTGAGGGACGATTATTGCGATGGATTGGGAGACTGTCTGCCATCGTGTCCAACCGGTGCGATCGCATTTGTAGAAAGAGAGGCCGCAGCATATGATGAGGCAGCAGTGCTTGCGAACCAGAAAAAAGCAATGCAGGAAAAAGTGAATCAGAAGCTTTCACAGGGACATGCAGCTCATCATATATCCGGTGGATGTCCGGGAAGTCGTATGCGTCAGATGAAACGTGAAACAAATGAAGCGACAACTACAGCATCTGTAAAACCGCAGTCTCAGCTTCAGCAGTGGCCGGTACAGATCAAGCTTGTGCCAACGAATGCACCATATTTTGATGGGGCGAAACTTCTGATCGCGGCAGACTGCACAGCGTATGCTTATGCAAATTTCCATGATGATTTTATTAAAGGAAAGATTGTTCTTGTGGGATGCCCGAAATTGGATTCTGTGGATTACAGTGAGAAACTTGAAGAGATCATCCGAAACAATGATATCACCAGTGTGACGATTGTTCGAATGGAAGTCCCATGCTGCGGTGGACTGGAAATGGCAGCGAAAAAAGCACTTCAGAACAGCGGAAAATTTATTCCGTGGCAGGTGACTACGATCTCCGTGGATGGTAAGATCCTCGACTGAAACATGTCAAAATATTTTGAAAATATTACCTTTAAACAGCTGGATATATATACAAATAGGCATTGCTAATTTCGACCAAATCTCGTATAATGTGACATAGAAAAGCCGTTGTTGTCTACAGTGCTTACAGCATACGCAGACAGTGACGAAAGGACATTATATGGAGGGATTTCAATGGGAAAGACCGTGACGATCTGTTTTACCAACAATAAAGGCGGAAGTGGAAAATCCACCACCTGTTCAAACTTAGGTGCAGCGATGGCGCGTGCCGGAAAAAAAGTTCTGCTGGTGGATGGAGATATGCAGCTGAATCTGTCGCTTGCATTCTTCACGGAAGACTGGGTATTGGAGCATGCGCAGGGAGAGAAAAACCTTTATCATGCGATTGGAAAACAGGAAGATCTGACAGATTATATTGTGCATACGCCGTACGAAAATCTGGATCTTGTTCCGTCCTCGACACTGATGAGTTCGATTGAATATGAACTTTTTACGAAGTGGCAGAGAGAGTTTATCCTTCGGAAATGCCTGCAGAAGATCAAAGATTCAGAAGTTTATGACTACATTCTGATCGATGCACCGCCGACACTTGGTGGCTGGGTCATGAATATTCTGTGTGCTTCAGATAAGGTCATCATTCCTGTTGAAGCAAGCCCGTGGGGCATGTTTGGTCTTGCAAATATGTTCGAATTTCTGAATGAAGTAAAGCAGATCTCACCGGATCTGGAGGTTGCGGGAATCGCCGTTACAAAGGTAGATACTCGTAAGAATTACTTCAAACAGACAATGGAAACACTGCATCAGCTGGAGAGTATTCATGTATTTGAACATGTGATCCGTGTGGACAGTTCAGTGGAATGGTCCCAGGATAACAGCGTTCCGGTCGTGGAATATAAGAAATCCAGCAGAAGTGCAAAAGAATATACAGAATTGGCAGAGGAGGTAATGAATCGTGTCAGTAGGTAAAGACAGCATCCTGCGTGCAGCAAATGCAGATGCAAAAAAAACAGAAGTAAAGGCAGAAACAAAACCAGCAGAGGAAGTAAAGGCTCCGGCTAAAGCAGAAGCAGCTCCGGCAGCTAAGAAAGCTCCTGCAAAGAAAGCAGCAGCTAAGAAGACAACAACTGCGAAGAAAACAACAAGAAAAGCTCCTGCAAAGAAAACAGTGAAGACATCCGTTCTTACACCACAGAATTCTGAAGAACTGGAGAAGGCATTTGTTAAAGGAAAAGAGCCGGAAACAGTGAATGGTCCGGTTCATATCAAAGACGAGCTTCCGGTTTATCTTCTTTGATCAGAAATTTTTCTGTCGGAAGCTTATGAAGTGTTATTCTGAATAACCACAAACAAAAATCTGGTCATACAGTGAATCATTTATGATTCCTGCAGACCAGATTTTTTTGCACAATTATTTTTATATAAGTCTGTTTTATTCAGCAGAAGCAGCGGCATTCTGAACAGCTTCATTTTCTCTGAAAATATGTCTGAAGATGAAGCGAACGATCGGTCCGGCATAAATAAGCTGCCAGAAGCAGGCCATCGGGAAGTTCATAGCTGTAGTCTGAAGCCATACAGCGATAAACTGATTTCCTGCATTTTTAAACAGGATCGTAGCAGCAAGGCTCATCAGTGGACACATGAATGCTACAGATGCAACAGAGATTGCAAGAATTTTGCTGAACGGATGGCTGTTACGGAAATCCACCATACGTGCCGCACACATGAATGCAAGCTTGGACACGATGAAGAAATCAAGAATAAATGCGATCGGTCCCATAATGATAAGTTCATGGAATGCGGAAAGAAATACCTCATTGCTCATTCCGCCCATGTTGAGTGCGATGTTGTAGCAGATCATGGCATAAACCATAAAGAATACCATGATGATCGTAAAGATTACTTCCTGAAATTTGTTTTTAGGCATAAAAAAATCCTCCTTGTTCTGATTAATGATTACACTACTGTTCATAGTAAGTTTCATGAGCATGTGTTGTTCGTTAATCATTCGCGGAGAATGTGCGTTTCCAATTAGACCATATTCAATTTTTTTGCGTTGATTATTTTATCACGGGAAAAATCAGTTGTCAACGATAAAAATATTGAAACCTGAAAAAATATGAGGGTGATCTTGTATGGTTTTGTGAAAAAAATGTGAAAAAACTGTCCACAAACTGTGCCACATCTTGAATCCTTAAAACGAAAAAAGATATAATACAGGTGGTTAGATGATCTGGCGTGTATGAGAAAGAAAAAGCACCCATATAATTGTTGATTTTAATATTCAACAGTTATATGGGCGTTTTGCTGTACATATATTTACTTAATGGTATCAGCCTGTTTTATTTCTTTTATGGTCTGATCTATCAGTTCGACAGACTCTTCGATAGTGTAAAATCTCGATTCCTCCATATTTTCCAGATAGTCACGCAAAATATTGATCAGACGGTTTTCTTTAATATCCAGAACAAGAGGCTGACTGTTATTATTCTGGAAGATCATAGAAGCAGCGGTTCCGCGTATACATAAATGGAGATTACGTGGAAGATGATTTAATGGCTTCTGCAAAATGCGGTATGCACCGGATAAACAGTGGCAGCGAACTTTGGACAATACTTCAATGCACTGTTCAGGAGTAAGCGGATGGTAAAAGATTTCGGGAATTTCTTCTGTCAGTCCGCTTCTGGCAAATTGCATTAAACCTTCTTCGGTTGAATATATGAAAAACTGATGACTGTTCAGCCTGTCCATATTAATCAGGAAAGCCTGTTCCGCCATGGCAAGAATATTCTGGGCATCAGGAAGTTCGTGATTAAATATATCTCGCAGAAGTTTCCCTGTGAAAAAAGGAGTCAGACATATTTCTGGCTGAATCCCAATAACAGTGCCGGCAGAAAAAGCAGGGTTATACATATTGGTGAGGATTGCAGCATAGTTCTCAAGTGTGATGACTGCCGGATTGAAAAACATAGAGCACTGTTCCTGGTAAGAGAGATATATATTCCATAGCATGTTGACTGTTTCTGCTGAATGAAAAAACAGTCCGTTCTGATAATCAGAAGTACAAAGCAGGGCGGAATCAGAAGTGAGGATCATGCATGGAAAAATATTAAAATTATGATAATGTGACTGTATACGGTCATAATAATACCAG
>CAVFJK010000137.1:7426-12738 GCA_963622815.1 Ruminococcus bicirculans (ex Wegman et al. 2014) | reverse complement strand
ATACCAGAGTGTATAATTAATTCCTGTCATATAAAGTGGAAAGACTTCTCTGATATTTTTCAGGTTCACCAGCTGATGATCATCTGTAAAAATAAATTCATTACTGATGCATATAATATGACTGATATCCAGTCGGCAGGAAGAAGGCAGGCTCGCCAGAAGACTGAAAAGGAATTTGTAATCCGGCTGGAGAAAAAGTGCTATTTTTCCATTTTCCCTGGCTGTTTCTGAAAGAATCATCTGGTGAACATATCGATTAATATGCTGCTGAGAACGTAAAGAAACACAATCGGCAGATGTATGATCGTATGTCGGTTCAAGTGAAAAGGTACAGTCTGTATGGTCCGAGTTCGGATGTTCCGGAAAATTGAGAATAAAATTTTCTACACTTTTTCGTTTATAATAGGTTTCCGGACCGATTTTTGTGATTTCCCATGCTTCTTTTAACTTGATTTTTTCGGCAGGGGTGAGAATCAGATACTGTGCTATTTTGTCGAGGATCTCAATGGAAGGTGCATTTCTTTTTCCATTGATGATCTTATACATGGTAGAGCGGTCCAGTTCACAGAACCGGGCCAGAGAAAAGATTTTGATATTTTTCTGTTCAATAAAATTGCTGAGCATATCAGAAAATGCAGACATAACAAAACTCTCTCCTTGTAATGTTCTTTATATGTTATAAGAATATCATATGTGAAATAAAAAGTCTTGTATTAATTCCAAAACTATTCTACGGGAATCTGAATTTCCGTAACAAATTTAGAAGTATCATCGGTGAAGCCATTGTCGATCATGGTGATCTCTTTTGAAAATCCGGAGATTCGCAACTGATGTTTTTCAATATAATCCAGAAGAAGTCCGTAATAATGGACAGAACTCTCATGTCCACCCTGAAAACGGATCGTTACGCAGTCTGATGGGGACAATTCATAAATATCTCCCTGAAACTGATCTTCTTCATCGAGAAGAAGAAAAACCAGATCATAGGGAGTAAACTGGCGTCTGATCAGATGACGTGCAGAAAGTCCGACGCCGACTTTTCCAAGGAACGTAACGGAATTACTTTCGGTCTGTTCCAACTTTCGAATGGAAAATTCCAGATCCAGATAGTTTCTGGGTGAAATCTTCTGGCGCAGTAATGCGACCCTAAAGGACGGATTATGGGACATATAAATCTCATCGAGGCGGGAAGAAAGTGCGTCGTCCATCTGGGTAAGGCGCTTTTCAATCTTACGTTCGATCAGTTCCAATTCCAGTCGTTTCTGCTGGACTTCTTTTTTCTGCTGTAACAAAAGTTCCTGAATGGTGTCGAGATTGCGGTTCTTAAGAAACAGGGCAATCTTATCGAGCGGCATATCCAGTGCTCGAAGGTAACGTATCGTATTCAGACACTCAAACTGGCGGGTGCTGTAATAGCGGTAGCCGGAATCCGGATCTGTATATTCAGGCTGCAAAAGGCCGATTTTATCATAATGGCGAAGAATGCTGACGCTGATATGAAACAGACGGGAAACTTCACCAATCTGAAAAAGTTCTTTTTTTTCCAAATATATGCTCCTTTAAACAGAAAGGCGGGAATGATCATTCATCCCAGCCTTCATAAAATCTGATATTTACGGAAATATTTCTTACAATGTCTCCCTCTTCCAGATCCAGATCATCTTCATCAGAAACCGGAGGAAGCTGGCAGTCATCTTCATCAAGCTCAAGAGAGATCCAGTTATAAGCTGCTTCGTTTGCTTCTTCGATGGCCTCATCCAGAGTCTCGCCTTCACCGTAACATTCTGCGAGGTCCGGGAAATATCCTCTGTAAGTTCCCTTATCTGTTTTGCGGAAAACCGCAGGATAAATAAATTTCATAATATAAACTCCTTTTGCGAACGGTTTTGCCTTGTCTGCTGCGAATGGCAGAGCAGGCTTTCTAGTTCTTTAGTATAGCATATTCTGCACGGTTTTAAAGAGAAAACTTGTAACTGTTCACAGGAAAACCTGTATTCTGAGTGGAAAAAAGATACAGATTTTTATATAATAGTGGATAACAGATAAGAGTTGAACGAAGGAGAAAAAAATTGAGTATCAGACTGATTGCGAGTGACCTTGACGGAACGCTTCTGACGGATCGTAAAGAACTGTCGAAAAAGACAAAAGAAGTACTGGATCTGGCTGTACAGCGCGGAATTCATATTGTGCCGACAACGGGCAGATCTTTTTATTCTGTACCCGAGCTGATTCGAAATTATCCGGGTGTGGAATATGTGATCACAGCGAATGGCGGTGCAGTTTATTCTGTAAGTAAAGGGAAAAGAATTTATCAGTGTCTTCTGGAGAAAGAAGCTGTAGAAGCTGCGGTTGCTGTTCGAAAAAGAGAAAAGATGGTTCTGGAAGTGGTGATTGACGGAGTTCCTTATGCAGAGGAAGATTATGTCAGGGATCCGATGCCGTATCTTGCAACAGAATACGGGGCACGTTACATTAAAGCGACGAGAAAGCCGGTAAAAGACATCTGCGGCTTTGCACTGGAACATGCAGAAGAACTGGACAGTATCTCGTTTGTATGCAGTTATGAGGATAAAGAACGTCTATATACATCATTGGATAAAGAAATTCCGGATATTTATGTGACATCGTCCGTACCAAACCTTATGGAGATCGGACATAAAGATGCAGGAAAAGGAAAGACGCTTCTGTGGCTTCTGAGAAAACTTGGAATTTCGCCGGATGAGGCAATGGCGTTTGGAGATGCAGATAATGATATCAGTATGCTGACTGCGGTGAAATATGGAATGGCTATGGGAAACGGTACCGAAAATGCCAGAAAAGCAGCACCTTATGTGACGGATACAAACGAGAATGACGGAGTGGCGAATGGGATTCTGCGTTTTCTCGAATCATAAAAAGATAAAAAATGATGATAAAAATGCAAATTATATAAAATACCCCATTGACAATTTGAAAAAATCATGGTATTTTATAGAAAATTTGATTTAGTTAATTAAACCGTTGAAGCGGAGATAAAAACTATCATGCGCGCACAGAGAATCCGGGAAGGTGAGAGCCGGGTGGAAATGCAGGTTGTTAAATGGACCGCTGAGGGCACAGGGAAAAGTAGTAACTCAGTAAAAAAGTAACGCTTAGTATTCTGTGACGTGAGGCATACGTCAGTTGCCGGGAATATGCAGGTATTCCGCAAAGTGCACGGGTCGTTCCGTGAATCGAGGTGGCACCGCGGGTGAATTATAACGCTCGTCCTTGACAGAAACCAGATTCTGTCATGGGCGGGCTTTTCTTTTTATAAAAAGCGTCTGGCAGAAAAGAACAGTAAGAGGAGGTAAGATCCATGTATCCTACGATAGAAAACATCAAAGAGATCGCAGCAAAAGGACAGTACAAAAGAATTCCGGTCTGCCGGGAAGTATATGCAGACAGATATACACCGGTGGAAGTCATGAGAATCTTAAGGAAGGCAAGCAGACATTGTTATCTGCTTGAAAGTGCCAGCCAGACAGAAGTCTGGGGACGTTATTCTTTCCTCGGATATGAGCCGACCATGGAGATTACCTGTACAGACGGAACAATGAAAATCCGCCGAACGGAAGGTGAGGATCAGGGCGAGATCATAAAGCAGGTTGCACATCCGGGAGACACTTTACGAGAGATCCTGAAAGAATACAAGAGTCCGGTGATGGAAGATATGCCACCGTTTACCGGCGGTCTGGTCGGATATTTTTCCTACGATTACATTAAATACAGTGAGCCGAAACTGAAACTTGGAGATCACGAAGATCCGGATTTCAGAGACATGGACCTGATGCTTTTTGACCAGGTAATTGCATTTGATCACTACAGACAGAAGGTACTTTTAATTACGGGAGTTATGCTGGATAATCTGGAAAATTCCTATCAGAAAGCAGAGAAAAAACTGCAGGAAATGGCAGAGCTGATCCGAAACGGAGAGAAAGCAGAGTTCCCACCATTACAGCTTGATTCCGAGATCAAACCTCAGTTCCCGAAAGAAAAGTACTGTGGAATGGTAGAAAAAGCAAAACATTATATACACGAAGGCGACATCTTCCAGGTGGTACTTTCCAACCCGATGAGAGCAAAAGCAGAGGGAAGTTTGTTTGACACTTACAGAGTTTTGAGAGCGACAAACCCGTCACCATATATGTTCTATTTCTCCAGTGATGACATCGAACTTGCAGGTGCTTCACCGGAAACTCTGGTAAAACTTGAGGACAAAAAACTTACCACTTTCCCGCTGGCAGGAACCCGACCGAGAGGCAAGACAAAGCAGGAAGACAGAGAACTGGAAGAAGGCCTTCTGAAAGATGAAAAGGAACTTGCAGAACACAATATGCTGGTGGATCTTGGACGAAATGATATCGGAAGGATCAGTAAGATTGGAACGGTAGAAGTTGAAAAATACATGTGCGTGGAGCATTTTTCACAGGTTATGCACATCGGTTCCACCGTTGCAGGAGAACTCAGAGAGGATAAAGATGCGATAGATGCAGTCGATTCCATCCTTCCGGCAGGAACCCTTTCTGGAGCACCGAAATTCCGTGCCTGCCAGATCATCGAAGAACTGGAACAGAGCAAACGAGGCATCTACGGAGGCGCAATCGGATATCTGGATTTTGCAGGAAACCTTGATACCTGCATTGCAATCCGTCTTGTATACAAGAAAAAAGGTGAGATCTGCATCCGTTCCGGAGCAGGAATCGTAGCAGACAGTGTTCCGGAAAAAGAATTTGAAGAGTGCTGCAACAAGGCAAGAGCCGTAGTTCTGGCAATCGAAAAAGCACAGGAGGGATTGGAATGATCGTACTGATTGATAATTATGATAGCTTTTCCTACAACGTATATCAGCTGATTGGTTCCGTAGAACCGGATATCAAAGTTGTTCGAAATGATGAATATACAGTAAAAGAAATCGAAGAAATGAAACCGGAAGCACTGATCATTTCTCCGGGTCCCGGAAAACCGTCAGACGCAGGAATCTGCATCGAAGCAATCAAATATTTCGCAGGAAAACTTCCAATCCTCGGAATCTGTCTGGGACATCAGGCAATCTGTGAAGCCTTCGGTGGCAGAGTATCCTATGCAAAAGAGCTGATGCACGGCAAGAAAAAAACGATCTATACCATCGGAGAAAGCAGGCTTTTTGAAGGACTGGGAGACAGCTTCCAGGCAGCCAGATATCATTCACTGGCAGCAGTCAGAGATGAACTGCCGGAGGTATTTAAAGTCACTGCAGAGGCAGAAGACGGCGAGGTTATGGCAGTAGAACATACAGAATATCCAATCTATGG
>CAVFJK010000137.1:0-7416 GCA_963622815.1 Ruminococcus bicirculans (ex Wegman et al. 2014) | reverse complement strand
GTACAGTTCCACCCCGAATCCGTTATGACACCGGATGGTAAAAAAATGGTAGAAAATTTCATAAATATTGTAAGAAAGTAGTTAAGGAGGAAACGAAAATGATTAAAGAGGCAATCGTAAAACTTTCAAAAAAAGAAGACTTAACATATCAGGAAGCAGAGACAGTTATGGACGAGATCATGAGCGGACAGGCGACACCTGTACAGATGTCATCCTATCTGACCGCACTTTCCATGAAGGGTGAGACCATCGATGAGATTACTGCTTCCGCAGCAGGAATGCGTGCACACTGTATTAAATTACTGCATGATCTGGACGTTCTGGAGATTGTAGGAACCGGCGGTGACGGAGCAAACTCCTTCAATATTTCCACTACTTCTTCACTGATAATCGCAGCAGGCGGCGTGCCGGTAGCAAAACACGGAAACCGTGCAGCATCCTCCAAGAGTGGTGCAGCAGATGTTCTTGAAGCACTCGGAGTAAACATTACAATTCCACCGGAAAAGAGTGCAGAAATCCTCAAAAAGATCAACATCTGTTTCCTGTTTGCACAGAATTATCACATCGCAATGAAATATGTAGCACCGATTCGTAAGGAACTTGGAATCCGTACTGTATTTAATATTCTTGGACCTTTAAGTAACCCGGCAGGAGCAAATATGGAGCTGATGGGTGTGTATGATCAGTCTCTCGTAGAGCCACTGGCACAGGTTATGGCGAAGCTTGGTGTAACAAAAGGAATGGTAGTTTTCGGACAGGACAGACTGGATGAGATCTCCATGAGCGCACCGACTTCCGTATGTGAGATCAAGGACGGAGGCTTCCAGTCTTATGAGATCACACCGGAGCAGTTCGGTTATACAAGATGCTCCAAAGATGATCTGGTTGGTGGAACACCGGCAGAAAATGCAGAGATCACAAAAGCAATCCTTAAAGGTGAAGAGAAAGGACCGAAGCGTCAGGCAGTCTGCCTCAACTCCGGAGCAGCCCTCTATATCGCTGGCAAAGCAGAGACCATAGAAGCAGGTGTACGTATGGCAGAAGAACTGATCGACAGCGGTGCAGCACTGAAGAAATTAGAGGAATTTATTCAGGAATCTAACGCCTGAATAATCGATTAGAAAAGGAATTTTTTGACCATGAACATATTAAATGAGATTGCTGAAAAGACGAGAGAGCGTATCGAAAAAGACAAAAAAGAAATGACAAGAGAGGATCTGATTCGTGAGATCCAGCAGAAAAAAGTGCAGATGCTTCTCAATCCGCTGATTCAGTCTGAGACAGCAAAAACACCGCACAGCTTTTATCAGGCATTAAAAAAAACGGGAATGTCCTACATCTGTGAAGTAAAAAAAGCATCCCCGTCCAAGGGACTGATCGCACCGGATTTTCCGTATCTGGACATCGCAAAAGAATACAAAGCAGCCGGTGCATCCGCGATTTCCTGTCTGACAGAGCCATTTTATTTCCAGGGTTCTGACCAGTATTTATGGGAGATCGCATCGGAAGTTGATATTCCGGTACTGCGAAAAGATTTTATTATTGATGACTACATGATTCTGCAGGCGGCAGCTTATGGCGCAGCCGCAGTGCTTCTGATCTGTGCTCTTTTGGATGACAGACAGCTTCGGGAATATCGTGAAATGGCAGAAGATCTGGGTATGGATGCTCTGGTGGAAGCGCACGATGCCGAGGAAGTAGAACGTGCATTAAAGAGCGGAGCAAGAATCATCGGAGTCAACAACCGTGATCTCAGAACCTTTGAGGTAGATATGGCGAACAGTATCAATCTTCGCAAACTTGCACCGGAAGATGTGATCTTTGTTTCAGAGAGCGGTATCCGTACATCAGAGGATATCCGGAGACTGCATGAGAACAAGATCGAGGCCGTGCTGATTGGAGAGACGCTGATGCGAAGTCCGGACAAAAAAGCAGTACTCGAAGAACTAAATGGAGCACCGCTGACAAAAGAATAGAGCACAGAAAAAACAGGTAATGAGCGTGCAAAATCATATAAAGACTAAGATAAAGATATGTGGGCTCAGGCGCAGGGAAGACATCCTTGCAGTCAATGAAGCGAAGCCGGATTACTGTGGATTTATCATAGAATTTCCAAAAAGTTTCCGGAGTGTGACGGCAGATGAAGTGAGAAATCTGGTGAAAGAGCTGATCCCGGAGATTCAGCCGGTCGGGGTGTTTGTGAATGCGCCGATGGAGTTGGTAAGAGAACTTCTGGATGATGGAATACTTGCAATTGCACAGCTTCACGGACAGGAAGATGAGTCCTATATCAGAGAATTAAAAACATACACAGACAAGCCGATCATCAAGGCATTTTCCATAAAAACAGCCGAAGATATCGAAAAAGCACTGCAAAGCCCGGCAGATTATATCCTTTTGGATCAGGGCGGCGGAGGAACCGGAAAGACCTTTGACTGGTCGCTGATTCCGAAAATCCAGAGACCGTTTTTCCTTGCAGGAGGAATCGGAGCCGCCAATCTGGAGCAGGCAATCCGGGAAATTCATCCTTATGCGGTGGACTTAAGCAGCAGTGTGGAGACAGAAAAGTGGAAAGATCCGGCGAAGATCCGGCAGGTTGTGGATATCGTCAGAAGAATAAAATAAAGTAATCAATTACAGAGAAACAAGGTGTTTTGAAGAATATAGAGGAGGACACAAATGTCAAAAGGAAGATTTGGAATACATGGAGGGCAGTACATTCCGGAAACACTGATGAATGCAGTGCTGGAACTCGAAGAAGCCTATAATCATTATAAGGATGACCCGGAATTCAACCGTGAACTGACCGATTTACTGAACGATTATGCGGGTCGTCCGTCACGTCTGTATTATGCAGCACACATGACAGAAGACCTCGGCGGAGCGAAAGTTTATCTGAAACGTGAGGACCTGAACCATACAGGAGCACACAAGATCAACAACGTTCTGGGACAGGTTTTACTCGCTAAAAAGATGGGAAAAACACGTGTCATCGCAGAGACAGGAGCCGGACAGCACGGTGTTGCAACCGCAACAGCAGCCGCTCTTATGGGCATGGAATGTGAAGTTTTCATGGGTAAGGAAGACACCGAACGTCAGGCACTGAATGTATACAGAATGCGTCTTCTGGGAGCAAAAGTACATGCGGTTACATCTGGAACTGCAACGCTGAAAGATGCCGTTTCTGAGACAATGAGAGAGTGGACAAACCGTATTTCCGATACACATTATGTACTCGGATCTGTCATGGGGCCGCACCCGTTCCCGACGATCGTTCGTGATTTTCAGGCAGTTATTTCTAAAGAAATCAAAGAGCAGATCCTTGAAAAAGAAGGAAAACTTCCGGATGCTGTGCTTGCCTGTGTAGGCGGTGGCTCCAATGCGATCGGAACTTTCTACAACTTTATTGAGGACGAAGGAGTTCGTCTGATCGGCTGTGAGGCAGCAGGACGTGGTGTCAATACTGCAGAGACAGCAGCAACGATCGCAACCGGAAAACTTGGTATTTTCCATGGCATGAAGTCCTATTTCTGCCAGGATGAATATGGTCAGATCGCACCGGTTTATTCTATTTCCGCAGGTCTGGATTATCCGGGTGTCGGACCGGAACATGCACATCTCTATGACATCGGACGTGCAGAATATGTGCCGGTAACAGATGATGAAGCCGTAGATGCATTCGAATATCTGTCAAGAACAGAGGGCATCATTCCGGCAATCGAGAGTGCTCATGCAGTTGCCTACGCAAGAAAGATTGTACCGCAGATGAGAAAAGACCAGATCGTAGTTATCACCATTTCCGGACGAGGAGATAAGGACTGTGCAGCAATCGCACGTTACAGAGGGGAGGATATCCATGAATAAGAGAATTACAGAAGCATTTGCAAAGGGAAAAGCATTTATCCCGTTTGTTACCTGCGGGGATCCGTCCCTCGATGTTACTGAAAAAATCGTATACGCTATGGAAGAAGCTGGTGCAGATCTGATTGAACTTGGTATTCCATTTTCTGATCCGACCGCAGAAGGACCTGTCATCCAGGGGGCAAACCTGCGTGCTTTATCCGGTGGAGTTACCACAGATAAAGTCTTTGATATGGTAGAAAAGATTCGCAAAAATTCTTCTATTCCAATGGTATTTATGACTTATGCAAATGTCGTTTTTTCCTACGGAATCGAGCGTTTCTGCAAGAGAGCAGCAGAGGCAGGAATGGATGGAATGATCCTTCCGGATGTTCCGTTTGAGGAAAAAGAAGAGTTTGCATCTGTTGCCGAGAAGTATGGCATGGATCTGATCTCTCTGATTGCGCCGACCTCTCACGAGAGAATCTCCATGATCGCAAAAGAGGCAGAAGGTTTTGTTTACTGTGTTTCTTCTCTCGGAGTTACCGGTATGCGAAGCCAGATCACGACAGATATCGGAGCGATGGTGAAGCTTGTAAAAGCCCAGAAAGACATCCCATGTGCTGTAGGATTCGGAATCTCCAATCCGGAGCAGGCAAAGAAGATGGCTGCACAGGCTGATGGCGTTATCGTAGGATCTGCAATCGTGAAACTCTGCGAAACCCACGGGGATGAGTGCGTACCGTACATCAAAGAGTATGTGAAATCGATGAAAGATGCAATCAAATAAAATAAAGAAATCCCGGTGAGAGGGGAATACTCTTTCCGTTATATATTGGCTTTTAGGAGTGCAGTAAGGTCTTCTTTGGAAATCCCTTTTTCCAGTGAGATGGAATAGGAGTACTCTCCATTTTGCCATATTGCAAGGGAATAGGTCTGGTTATTTCCTTTTAATGTAACAGTGAGTCCATTTATCTCGACTGTTTCAGTTGATTCATAGACGTTATAATCTCCGGAATTATCTTCTTTTTCTCTGGAGGTGCGGAAGGTGATGGAGTTATCGGATCCTTCATAGTCGATTTCTGCCAGGGTATTCCAGAAGGATAAATAGCTTACCTGTTCAGAGGTAAATGGAAGTTCTTTTAATTCAGTAACAGTGAAGTTTACTTTTGCTGTAAGTTCATCTAAAGAAGTACATTCTTCGATTCCATTGACTGTCTGCGTCAGGTCGTCATCTTGTCTGTTTGGTGAAGAAGAGTTGTGTGACACGATGCCTGAAAAAGTCAGGACTGCAGTAAGAATGAGTGCAATGCAGGCCGCAAAAGAAGCATAGCGAATGATTTTATTCATGCGTTGCCTTTTTTTTCTGCGTGAAATTTTTTCAGGCATATCAGACAGGATTTGTTGCCGCATTTCAGGTGTTACAGTAATTTTGTCCATGATCTCGTGATAAGAATTATTCAAAATCATATGCCTCCTTTAAAATGGATTTTAATTTTTCACGTCCGCGACAAAGATCGGAGCGAATGCTGGATGCATTGCGATCCAGAATTTTGGAAATCTCTCCGGTTGTATATCCTTCATAGTAGAAGAGATGTATAACTGAACTGTATTTTGCGGGAAGAGAACGGACGGCATCCCATACAAAGGAGAGATCTTCGCGGTTTTCAGCTACCAGAGTTTCAGATAATTCGTCTGTGTTTCTTTTACGATTATAAAGAACACGGTTTTTACTGAGATTTGCAGCTACTTTTAAAAGCCATGCTTTTTCATGCTCAGAACTCTGAAATTCAGGAGAGGCTGTCAGATAACGAATGAGCGTTTCCTGAAGAATATCTTCTGCATCGTGCAGATTATGCAGATAAGAATATGCCAGCCGGAGAATGGAGTTTCCATAAGTGTCAAGCAAATATTCCCCAGACGGTTGAGCTGTGTTCTGTTTTGGACAGGCGGGCAGGTAAACTGTTGGGGCAGAAGCAAAAAACGATATTCTGAAAAGATACAGTTTCTGTATTAGATTGCGAATAAATTTTAGAAAAACAGAGTCAGGATTTAAATAAGTATACATAAAGAACCTCCGGTATTTTATTCCATCTGTTGAATCAGATCAAGTATTATATCTGCTGAAATTCCATCTGTATCAATGGCATAAGTATAGCTTTCCTGTGTCCAGGTAGCAACCATAATCTTGTCGCCATTTCCTTTCAGTGTGATTACTTTATCAGAAACAATAAACTGATCCTGATTTTGGTAAAAGTTATAATCACCGCTGATATCTACAGAACCGGGAGCTTTGCGCAGATAAATATCCAGATCTGAGTCGCGATTTTCGTATATTGCCTGAATCATAGAATCTTTTATAGCTGACAGTTCAAGGAGTGAGAATCCGTCAGGAATGTCAGGAAGTTTCATGGAAAACCCGGCGATTTTTTCTGCTTCATTCATGTTTTTGCATGGTTCAAAAGGATTGGCGATACAGACCGAATCCTCTGAATATTGTGCTGCGGATGATACAGAATATTTCCAGACTGTAAACGGGATTCCCAGTGTCAATAGAGCCAGAAATATGGCGCAGATAATTTTCTTCATAAGTTTTGTCTCCATTTCTTTAGTGAGTTTTTGACGTTCTCACTATATACACAATTAAGAAAAGGAAATTGTTGCAGGAAAATAAAAAAAAAAATTCCCGGTGAGGCCACTTATTTTCCATTGCTTGTAAATACCCCCCCTTCATGTTATGATATAAATTAATCGAAAGTAATTATTTTGTTTGTATAAATGTCATCAAAAACGATTACAGGAAAGAGGTTATGACATGGAGTTCCAGCATGAACTGGTGATCCCGGATGAGGGACTGCCGTTTAAATTTTTCTTATTTGAGGGAAGTCAGGGAAACTACGTAAGGGAAAAACACTGGCATACGTCGGTGGAGATTTTTGCGGTGATGGAAGGGTCACTGACCTTTTATCTGAATGATGAAAAGCATCCACTGAAAGCCGGTGAGCTGATGATCATTAACTCCAATGAGGTTCATTCCATTGACTCACCGGAAGAAAATCATACAGCTGTACTCCAGGTTCCACTGAAACAGTTTGAGGATTATTTTACCGCCCACCGTTTTATACGTTTTGTCGGAAGCGTGCCGGAGATGGATTCAAAGCTCTGGCGTCTGGTGCGTGAAATGTATAAATTATACGGAAAACGTGGAATCGGATATGAGTTTAAAATCCGTTCTTTCTATTATGATGTGTTGTATCTGCTGGTGAATAATTATCTGCTGGATGAAGCAGAGGAGCAGGAAGTACGCCACAGCCGCCGTCTGGATGCTCTTGCAAGAATTACTTCCTATATGAGAGAACATTATCAGGAAGAACTAAAACTGACAGAAGTGGCGAACATGTTCGGCTATTCCGATGCATATTTATCCAGAATGTTCCAGAAATATGCAAATGTCAATTTTAAGACGTATTTACAGGATATCCGGATGACTTATGCATACAGAGAGCTTCTCAATACAGATAAGACGATCAGCCAGATCGCGATGGATAACGGATTTAGCAGTAGCAGGGCATTTAC
>CAVFJK010000136.1:0-5572 GCA_963622815.1 Ruminococcus bicirculans (ex Wegman et al. 2014) | reverse complement strand
CATCCAGTGGTCTGTCTCTGAAATCTGTTTCAGTTTCAGCAATCTTATTTACAACATCCATGCCTTCGATCACTTTACCGAATGCTGCATAGCTTCCGTCAAGATGCGGAGCAGCTTTGTGCATGATGAAGAACTGGCTTCCGCCGGAGTTTGGATGCATGGCTCTTGCCATGGAAAGAACACCTGGTGTATGAGCGAGATCATTTTTGACACCGTTCTGAGCGAATTCGCCTTTAATGCTGTATCCCGGGCCGCCCATTCCGGTTCCGTCCGGGCATCCGCCCTGGATCATGAAGCCGTTAATGACACGATGGAAGATCAGACCATCATAGAATCCTTTTTTTACAAGGCTGATAAAATTGTTTACTGTATTCGGTGCAATTTCCGGATAAAGTTCTGCTTTCATGACATCACCATTTTCCATAGTGACAGTCACAACAGGATTTGTATTTGCCATAATCATAGTCTCCTTTTGTAAAAAGTATTGTTTTTCTCTGTGCGCTCTATTATAATATGCAAAGAACAATTCTGCAAGGAAAAAGGTGATTCAATAGATGGTAACAGAGACAAGAAGCCCTGAAGAAACATATGCTCTGGGTGAGAAAATAGGAAAAGCAGCCCGTCCGGGTCAGATCTATACACTGACCGGAGATCTGGGCGTTGGAAAGACAGTTTTTACACAGGGCGTGGCAGCGGGACTTGGTATTACGGAACCGGTAAGCAGCCCGACTTTTACGATCGTACAGGTATATGAAGAAGGGCGCCTTCCGTTCTATCACTTTGATGTATACCGTATTGGAGATATCGAGGAGATGGAAGAAATCGGTTATGATGATTATTTCTTTGGAGAAGGAATATGCCTGATCGAGTGGGCGGAACTGATCGAAGAAATTCTTCCGGACAATGTTATTTCTATTACAATAGAAAAAGATCTGACACAGGGATTTGATTACAGAAAGATCACTGTAGAAGGCTTATAGGAGAAAGAATATGAAAATTTTAGGTCTTGACAGCTCAGGAATCGTAGCTTCCGTAGCTGTTGTAGAAGATGATGTTCTGGTAGCAGAATACACGGTTAATTACAAAAAAACACATTCACAGACCCTGCTTCCGATGCTGGATGAGATTGCGAAGATGACAGAACTTGATCTGGAAAGCATTGATGCGATCGCTGTTGCGGCAGGTCCGGGATCTTTTACAGGACTCCGTATTGGTTCTGCAACTGCTAAGGGACTTGGCCTGGCGTTAAAGAAACCGCTGGTGGCAATCCCGACTGTAGAGGGACTTGCTTATAATCTCTATGATACACCCGGTCTGATCTGTCCGATTATGGACGCCAGACGTAAGCAGGTATATACAGGTTTGTATCGTTTTACAGATCACAAGCTGGAAGTCGTAGAAGATCAGATGGCTGTGCCGATGGAAGAAATGATCACGAAGTTAAATGCATACGGACAGCCGGTGACCTTCCTGGGAGATGGTGTACCGGTGTTTCGGGATCTGATTACAGAGAAACTGGAAGTACCGTACTCTTTTGCACCTGCGCATGTAAATAAACAGCGGGCAGCAGCAGTTGCAGCACTTGGCCTGATCTATTATCGTGAAGGAAAGACAGAAACTGCAATGGAGCATGTCCCAGACTATCTGCGTGTATCCCAGGCGGAGCGTGAGCGTGCAGAGCGGGAGGCAGCAAAAGCTGACAGTAACGCATGACGTTTCGCGAGATGATGGTGGATGATCTGGAAAAGGTTGTGGAAATTGAGAACCAATTGTTTTCAGATCCGTGGACAAAAGAAGGATTTTTTACGTTTCTTACGAAAGATAATACGATGTTTTTTGTGATCGAAGAAAAAGAAAAAATTCTCGCATATTGCAGCATGCAGACAGTGCTGGACGAGGGAGATATACTGAATGTAGCAGTGAGCCCTGAAAGACAGAGAGAGGGAATCGGATATTTTCTTGTAGACGGTATGCTTAAGATGGCTGAGATGTCCGGAATTCATATCGTTCATCTTGAGGTGCGTGAAGGGAATGGAACGGCTCGAAGACTGTACGAACGACTGGGCTTTAAAGAAGACGGGCTGCGTAAAGATTATTATACAGACCCTACAGAAAATGCAGTTTTAATGACAAAGATGCAGTAAATGCAGGAGTGAAGATATATGTTAGATTTATGTTTGCTTGGAAGTGGTGGAATGATGCCCCTTCCGAGACGCTGGCTGACTGCTCTGATGACCAGATATAATGGCAGCAGTCTGCTGATCGACTGCGGAGAGGGAACTCAGGTCGCAGTTAAAGAAAAAGGATGGAGTTTCAAACCGATCGATGTGATCTGCTTTACACATTATCATGGTGATCATATCAGCGGGCTTCCGGGTCTGCTGCTCACAATGGGAAATGCAGACAGGACGGAACCACTTACTCTGGTGGGGCCTAAAGGTCTGGAAAGGGTTGTAAATGCGCTCAGAGTGATTGCACCGGAACTTCCCTTTGAAATTAAGTTTATTGAGATTACAAAGCCGCAGGAGGTCCTGGAACTGAATGGATACCGCATTACGGCTTTTCGAGTGAACCATAATGTGATCTGTTACGGATATACGATTGAAATCCTCAGACAGGGGAAATTTTCACCGGAACGTGCAAAGAAACAGGAAATTCCGCTTAAATACTGGAATCCGCTTCAGAAAGGGCAGACAATTGAGGCGGATGGAGTAGTCTATACACCGGATATGGTTCTGGGACCGGATCGAAAAGGCATTAAAGTTACGTATACAACGGATACCAGGCCGACGGAATCGATTCTTCGAAATGCTGCAGGTTCAGATCTTTTTATCTGTGAAGGCATGTATGGGGAAGAAGATAAGATCGAGAAGGCAAAAGGATATAAACATATGACTTTCCGTGAAGCGGCAACGCTTGCGCACGATGCAGAAGTAAAAGAACTGTGGCTGACGCATTACAGCCCGTCGCTGATCCATCCGGAAGAATATATGGATATGGTAAGAGGGATTTTTCCGAATGCCTGGCCGGGAAAAGACGGAAAGAGTATGGAACTGAATTTTGAAGAAGACTAGAGGTGTCTGAAAATGAAAGATACATTGATATTGGCAATTGAAAGTTCCTGTGATGAGACAGCAGCATCTGTCGTAAAGAATGGAAGAACGATTCTTTCAAATGTGATCTCATCGCAAATAGAACTTCATAAACTGTATGGGGGCGTTGTGCCTGAGATCGCATCCCGTAAACATATTGAAAAGGTAAATCAGGTAATTGAAGAGGCGTTAAAAGAAGCAGATGTGACACTGGATGATCTGGATGCCATTGGTGTAACCTATGGTCCGGGACTGGTTGGAGCACTGCTTGTTGGTGTTGCAGAAGCAAAGGCAATCGCATATGCAAAAAAACTTCCGCTCGTCGGAGTGCATCATATAGAGGGACATGTATCCGCAAACTATATTGAGCATCCGGATCTGGAACCGCCATTCCTCTGCCTGATCGTATCAGGAGGCCATACACACCTTGTGATCGTTAAAGATTACGGAGAGTTTGAAATTCTTGGACGTACACGTGATGATGCCGCAGGAGAAGCTTTTGATAAAGTTGCCCGTGCAATTGGTCTGGGATATCCGGGAGGCCCGAAAATTGACAAATTATCTAAAGAGGGTAATCCGGACGCTATTGTATTTCCACGTGCAAAAATCGGAGACTGTCCGTATGATTTCAGCTTCAGTGGCGTAAAATCTGCGGTCCTGAACTATATCAATCAGGCACAGATGAAAGGGGAAGAAGTGAACCGTGCAGATCTGGCAGCTTCTTTCCAGAAGGCAGTTGTGGATGTTCTTGTAGAACATACGATGCTTGCTGCAAAAGATTATAAGATGGATAAGATTGCCATTGCAGGAGGCGTTGCTTCTAATGGTACGCTTCGTGCTGCCATGGAAAAAGCATGTGCCGAGAGAGGATATACGTTCTATCGTCCGTCACCGATTTTCTGTACAGATAATGCTGCAATGATCGGCGTAGCTGCGTATTATGAATACATTAAGGGGACCCGTCATGGATGGGATCTCAATGCAGTTCCAAACCTGAAACTTGGAGAACGCTGATCTTAGAAGTGTTTGGATAAAGAAATACCATGGAGTTATTGGATACAATTGGAAAATTATAAAACAGGAGGTTTCTGAAATGAAAGAGAAAACAACGGCAATCGTTCTGGCAGCAGGACAGGGAAAACGCATGCACAGTAAGATTCAGAAGCAGTTTTTGAAGATTCAGGGACATCCTGTTTTGTATTATTCACTGAAATGTTTCCAGGAAAGCCCTCTGATTCAGGATATTATCGTAGTAACAGGTGAAGATATGATTTCATATTGTAAGAAAGAAATTGTAGAACATTATCAGTTTACAAAGGTGTCTGCAGTGATTGTCGGAGGAAAAGAACGCTACGATTCTGTATATAAGGGACTTCTTGCATGCAAGGGATGCGATTATGTGTTTATTCATGATGGAGCGAGACCGTTTATTACAGAGGAAATTCTGGAGAGAGGGATGTTTGGAGTACAGGAGACAGGTGCCTGCGTTGTTGGCATGCCGTCTAAAGATACAGTAAAAGTATCTGATGAGGCAGATTTCGTGAGCGAGACACCGGACCGTAATAGAGTCTGGACAGTTCAGACTCCGCAGATATTTTCTTATGATCTGATCAGAAAAGCACATGAGAGTATACGCAAGAAGGATATGACAACTATAACAGATGATGCTATGGTAGTGGAGCAGGAAAGCGGCGCTAAAGTGCGGCTCGTAGAAGGGTCTTACCAGAATATTAAGATCACAACACCGGAAGATCTGGACGTTGCGGAGGTATTTTTGAAAAAGATCAAAAAAATGTAAAAATTTGTATTGACAGCAAAAAGATTTGATGATAGAATACATCTTGCGTCTGACAGAGATGCAAAGAACACTGAAAAGTGCATAATATGGAGAGATATCGAAGTGGTCATAACGAGGCGGTCTTGAAAACCGTTTGTCCGCAAGGGCGCGTGGGTTCGAATCCCACCCTCTCCGCTTTGAAGAAGAGATTTTGCCTCGGCAAAATTTTTTTTTCGGACTGATTTGGAGAAATACCCAAGCTGGCCGAAGGGGCTCCCCTGGAAAGGGAGTAGGTCGTTAATAGCGGCGCGAGGGTTCAAATCCCTCCTTCTCCGTTTGAAGTTGATAAGCTTTTGAAAAAAAGATAAAAACTTCAAAAAAGTACTTGACACAATCGAAAAGATGTGATAAAGTAAACGAGCTGTCTGAGAGACGGTAAGTTAAGAACCTTGATAACTAAACAGTGAAACACATACGATTCTCGAAAATTCACAATGAACACTTAACGAACACGAGTGAAAACGAAGTGTGAGTTTAGTGAAAATACGGTTCGAAGGAACTTGATGAAAGCGAGTGCAAACGAAGCTTGAATCTAGTGAATCGAACTTCATTGTTTCTTTTTTAAGAATGAACTTTTTATAAACAGTAAAAACGAGAGATAGCTAGTTGTTATCTTGAGTGAATCAAACATTTTATCAGAGAG
>CAVFJK010000135.1:9990-17671 GCA_963622815.1 Ruminococcus bicirculans (ex Wegman et al. 2014) | reverse complement strand
CCAGTACACAACATGCGCTTTTGGATTTTCTGCTTCCAGCTTTTTATAATACTCGAAAGTCGCATCATCCGTACTGTTATTTTCAACAATGATATATTCGTAATTTTTATAAGCAGATTTCTGATCAATAGAATCCATGCAGCGTTTCAGATCATCGACATGGTCCTTGTTCGGAATGATGATCGAAATCAGCGGATCATGGTCTCTGTGGAATCTTGTCCTGTAAAGTCCCAGAAATTCTCCCTGGTATACTTCAGCATCGATTCCGGTCCTTCTGTAGTGCTCTTCGATCGCACGTTTTCCGGCCTCAAATGCATACGTCTTGCTCTCCGGATTCTCAGCTGTAGACTCTTCATGGCATCTCCAGTGATACAGGACCTTCGGCACATGATAGATTTCTTCCGGGCTGACAGCTTCTATACACCGGAAAATAAAGTCATAATCCTGTGCCCCGTCAAATTCCTTACGCAGAGCTCCGACCTGTTCAATAACTTTTCTGTCCACAACAAATAAATGACAGATATAGTTTACCGTACAGAGCAGATCCGGGTTGTAGTCCGGTTTAAAATGCGGCTGGAAGAATTTATGCCCGTCCATGGACATCTTATCTTCATCTGAATAAAGGACTTTTATATTCTGGTTTTTATTCAGTGCCTTCACACACTCAAACAGTGCATGCGGTGTCAGTTCATCATCATGATCAGCAAAAGCGATATAATCACCTGTTGCAATCTCGATCGCTGCATTCGTATTCTCAGAAATCTGAAGCGGCTGATCATGAGAAACTACCTTGATACGTTCATCAGAAGCTTCCAGCTCCTTAAGAAGTCCTGCAATCGGAGAGTTTGCTCCGCTTCCGTCCGACAGACAGAGTTCCCAGTTCGGATAGGTCTGTTCTTTAATCGTCTCGACCAGCTGTCGGAGATATTTTTCCTGTGTCTTATATAACGGAATCACAATGGAGATCTTCGGCTGGAAATCAAATTTTTCTCTTCTCTGACGTTCCAGTTCCTTCGAACCCGGAAGATGCTTAACGATCCATTTCTGATACGGAATCTCCCTTGTGGATGCCGTCTTGACCTTAGATGCAACTTTACCTACAAGAGCTGCACTTCCCTGAGTTCTCCAGTAACGAAGTCCCTTCTTCGCATATTTTTCTACTTTTTTACGGAGTACAACTGCCGGCTGCAACGGAACCACATGCACGGATTTTGTATTTCCGGCGTAGAACACAATGTAGACGACTTTTCCTTTAAGATTCGTCAGTTCCACAAAGAATCCGGACTTATCTTTACGATCCATCTGTTCCATCTCTTCATAAAGCTGTTCTACATCCACACGTTCCGTCCGGAGTACTTCCGCCTGAATCTTTTCTTTATTTTCGTCAAAAATCTGGATACGTACCGGTTCTGCCGCTACTGCCCATCCACGGACACGCAGGAATCCCTGCTGCACTTTTTCTTCTTCAATATAAAACTGCGGTTTTCCTCTTCGTTTTTCCAGACTCTTTACTGAAATGGAAAACCAGCAGAAAGTTTTTTCCGGTGTCTCCGCATAAATGCTGAGCTTCTGATATCCTTCCAGCGATTCCGGAAGCTGTACTGCCGCTGTGATCCGCTCTCCCCGCATCAGGTCAGGATCTTTAAAGCGCTCCAGTGCACTGACTACTTCCAGGCGCTGAATTTCTGCCTTTACTTCAGAACCGTCCAGCTTCGCACGCATTTTTGCTTCTTTGGGCCACGTGCCCTGCAGAATATAGCAACAGGGATCCTGCAGATGGAACCGGTCCTTTGTTACCTCAAAAATTTCTCTTGCCATATAAAATATCCTACCTCGTTTCTCCGCCTTAATCTTCTCTCAGAGAGCAGTCGCCCTCCGTTACAGAAAGATTCGGGCTGTAGTAGGGATCTCCTGCCTCAAGCACGGTTCCCCATTTTTCTTTAAATCTGGTAATCTCTTTATCAAAACGGAACTGTTTCTCCGGTGTATCCTCAAGTCCCCTCGATTTTGACTCATAATGATACAATTCCGCATGTGGTGTAAACACGATCTTCTTCCCTGCTGCACGCAGTTTCATACAAAGGTCAATGTCATTAAATGCTACCTGGAAAGTCTCGTCAAATCCACCAACTGCATCAAAATCATTTTTTCTGACCATCATACAGGCCGCAGTGACTGCACTGATCTCCTGCACACTGATCATTCTTCCAAAATATCCCGGATCTTCTCTCGATGCACGGCACATGATGTGTCCGGCAATTCCACCAAGTCCGAGAACAACGCCGGCATGCTGGATCGTATCATCCGGATAGTAGAGCTTGGCTCCCACTGCCGCTACTGTCTCCTGCTGACAGATCTGGAGCATTTCTTCCATCCACTGCGGCGTCAAAATCTCCACATCATTATTCAGAAACAGCAGATACTCTCCCTTCGCCTCTTTCGCGGCAAAGTTATTGATCGCAGAATAATTGAATTCTTTTTCCCATTTCAGGACGCGCACCTTCGGATAACGTCCCGGGAGTTTTTCATAATAGGTAAATGTTTCTTCCTGTTCACTGTTATTTTCCACAACAAGGATCTCATAATTACGATAAGTTGATTTCTTTGCAATGGAAAACAGACAAAGTTCCAGATCATCCACATGGTCTTTATTCGGAATGATGATTGAAATCAGCGGACTGCCCTGGATTTTCACATAACTTCTGTACCAGCCCGGGCGCTCCGTCATCTCTACACTGGCATCCACGCCGATTCTCTGGTAATGTTCACGGATCGCATTTCGACCGGCTTCATAAGCATATTTCTTGCTTTCCGGATCTGCTGCCGTAGAATCCATATGACATCTCCAGTGATACAGAACTTTCGGAATATGCACGATGTCCTGCGCCTGTTCACAACAGCGAAAGATAAAATCATAATCCTGTGCCCCGTCAAATTCAGAGCGAAGATATCCGGCTTTATCAGCAAGGCTCTTTTTCACAACAAAAATATGACAGATATAATTATTCTCACGTAAGCGGAACAGATTAAAATCCGATTTAAAATTCGGATCAAAATAATGCTTTCCGTCCATGCTTACTTTATCTTCATCTGTATAAAGTACATCTGCTGCCGAATTCTCATTAATCGCCTTTACGATCTCATACAGAGCATCCGGCTCCAATGTATCATCATGATCACACAGCATCAGGTAATCTCCATCCGCCATGTCGATCGCTGCATTTGTATTTACAGAAATTCCGCCGTTTTCATCCAGCTTCTTATACAGAATACGCTTCTCGCGTCCATAATGCTTCTCTATAAATTCTTTTACTTTATCATCCCGACTTCCGTCTGCCAGACAAAGCTGCCAGTTCGCATAACTCTGTGAGCGCACGGATTCCAGTAATTCTTTCAGATACGGAAGCGGCGTTGCATAAAGCGGAATCACGATACTGATCTTTGGATTCACTGCAAAAGAAGCATGTTTCTGCTTTCTGAGTGTCCGTTTATCCGCCTGATGCTTTATGAGCCAGGCTTCATAACTTCCCTTCGTCTCCGGCTCATTCTTTCCAAACAGTCTGCTCCAGAAACCTTTCGGCTTATTCGCCTTCTGCAATTCCTGTATATCAATCTCATATGTCTTTGTCACAGAATCGCCCCGGAAATGAAGTACAATCCTCTTTCCCGGAATCTCCTGGAGAACAGCCGAAATACGGAACCCGATCTCCTGCTGTCTGTATGCATCATCCAGTCCCAGTCTTTCTACGACATCCGGTCTTCTGCCTCTGTTTATCCTGCAGTCCAGAATACTGGTATCTTCTTTATGCACAGTGACTTCTACTTCACCTCGCTGGTCAAGTACCCATCCCTGGATTTCCAGCATGGTATCATAAAGGATCTCCACCCGGTCAAGATGAAACTCTACCAGACTTTCTTTCAGAAACTCTTCCAGTTCATCTGATGTCTGTTCCCATATGGAGCACTTTTCTTCTCCGTCATATACAAATAATTCCAGTTCCTGATACTTGTTGATCAGCTGTAATACCTCCGGGATACATACGGTAAATCCGGGCTGAAATTCCCCCAGTTCCACCTGAAGAGCCTGTTCTACATCCGGTCTCGGGCGAAAAATGACTTTTGGAATCTCAATCTTCTGATGTCCGTCGGCAACCAGTTCAAACACGCTTTCCTTCCGGGAAACCGGAATATACCAGCCTTCCAGCCTTAAAACATGCCCATGTCTGTCATTATATTTCTGCTCATCTACGCTGAAGCGTAATTCTTCCATGTTTCATCCTCGTTTTATCTGCTGCCTGTTTACACAACAGCTTTATTTCTTCTTGATACCTCTGTACAGCTTCCAGACTTTTGTATTTTCCATTTCATAGATCTGTCGTTTCAGCTGCTGTATTTCCTGTTCACGCTGCATGGAAACACGACCGAATTCTTTCCAGAATTCGTCTCTTGCCTCCTGCTCTTTCATTACTTCTACTTCAAATCTGAGGGTATGTTCGCCTTCCGGAATATCCGATACGATAAACTGCGGATCTCCCGTGCCAAAATAATATTTATGTTTCTCGATTGGGAATCCATTTGTGGAAAATGCTGTCTTCTTTGTATTCTCCAGGGTAAGCTTCTTCAGGAAAAGTCCTCCTGCCGCTTCACCTGGGTCCAGACGAAGTCTGTGAACGCCTGCCGGAATCGGTATTTCGACTTTTACACCCTGTCTTCCCATAGGAAGCACAATAGAATCTTCTTCACAGAAATCATTTCCCTTATCGTAGAATACCTGCAGTTTACGCTCTGCTCCCGCAACACGGATCTTCTCATAATAAGAAAGAACATCTACTTTCCCCGGAGAAACTTCCTCGTACATGGAAAGCAGCGGTATATGGTTTCCTTCCATATATTTCTGGAAATTCTTCTCCATCTCTGCGTAAACTTTTATCTCTTCTTCCGTGATTCCTGCTTTTCCGTAGAAATCCAGTTCTTTTAAGGCACGGCGTTTACCGTCACTTTCCAGATAATAATGGATCATCCGGTACAGAATGTATTTACACGGAATCGGAAAACGGAATGTCCACTCATAATCAATAACAGAAACTCTGTTCTTCTCGATCAGGATATTTGCCGGCACCAGGTCAATGTTCGACATACCGCTGCAGCGGCTGTTTTCATTGATTTCCACATCACCGAATACTTCGGTAAATTCCGGGGTCTTAAAGAACATCTCACCTTCATGGATATGACAGATCTTTTTCAGATAGATGAAGAACAGATTCTCAAGTTCTTCTGTCTTTCCGGCTTCCAGAAGTTCATCCATACGCGCTTCCAACGTCTGACCCTGCAGATATTCCAGACGTACTCCGTCTTTTTCAATATTACAGGTATTCAGCTCCAGACCTTCTCTTCCATAAAATGTTCCAAGCTCTCTGGCTATCTTCTCCAGATTTTTGACATGTTCTGCTGCCACTTTCTCTGCCGGAAGTTTCCGGACAATTCTTGTCCTGTCATGCTTCTCACAGATTTCTGTTCGAATCGCAAATCTCGGATCTCTTTCATTTGAAAACTTCGCATAGATCGTTTCTGTCTCAAGTTCCTCTTTTCCGATCAGAAGAAGGAACGAATTCGCGAACTCCGGATACAGATCATTTTCGATCAGAGAATCGTACACCGGTGATTCCTGGAAAAGCTGCAGACGCAATCTGTCATAATTTGTTTCCAGACGATTCAGTTCTCCTTTTTCCGGCAGTCTTCTGTCGGAATAGATTGTCATCGGCAGTTTATAATCCGGGAATGGATAATACCAGGATGCCTTAAGATCTCCTGCTTCTTTCAGGATCGCAGACAGTTCTTTTTTAGAAAAAGTCTTGACTCCGCTTGTAGTCGGATATCCTTCCAGTCCCTCAAAAAGAGTGCCAAAATGATCTTCGGTACAGCCGGCCCAGTATTTCAGTCCCAGTCGGTTTTCGATCGCAAGTACGATCTTTCCGTCCGGTTTCAGATGTCTGGATATGATCTTAAGAAAGTCCACATAAGGAGTCTCGCTCTGTATATAAGCCTCCCCATATTCAAACACACCGATCAATGTGATATAGTCATATTTTTCAGTAAGGTTTTTCTCGATATCCTGGAAGTTTCCCATCAGGATCTGCAGATTATTGAAATCTTTATGTCTCCACGCATTGATCATACTGCGCTTCTTTGACAGTTCTATACAGGTCACCTTCGCAGCTTTTTTGCAGAGTGCACCTGTCACTGCGCCGCAGCCTGCTCCGACTTCAAGAACATTCTCATCTCCTGTAAAAGGAAGCCAGCTTAAGATATTTTCTCTGATATGTGAATAATGATACAGAATCGGCCAGCTTTTTTTCTCGGCGATCACCTGGTTCCATTTTTCTTCCGGATAGGTTCTGGCAATCTCCAGCATCTCATCTTCAATCGCACCATCTGTATATAAGTCCTGTCCCGGATAACAGGTATCATCCAGAACAACCTGTCCTATTTTTTCACTCATTCTTCTTCTCCGTACTGAATCTCTACTTTTGAATTCATATCATAAAAACCTACGGTATTCTGTTCAGAAACAACAGTAATATTACATGCATCATAGAGTCTGTGGAATACCGTGAACTCTCCGTCTTTGTATCCCGTACATCCAAAGGCGAGAAGATATTCGCCTCCCTGCAGGAACATTTCCTGTGTGAATGTCACTGTACAGGTATCTCCCTCTCCGGAATGCTCTATATGCATTTTTTCAAACATTGTATTAGTTCCGGTAATCTCATTTCCTTTAATATCTTTAAAGGTATATGCCATGATCGGCTCCTGAATCGCCTCATGGAACACAACTTTCATTCGAATCTGAAAAGAGCTTCCCTTCTCGATCGTATTGGTCGACCGGCCTTTATCATCAATCACGGCAAAATCCGTGATCTCTGCCAGCTTACTGCCGTATTCCAGCATATTCGGATTTACCTGGAATTCTTCGCTCCAGCTTTCTTTTTTCTTTATTTCTTTCTCCGGCTGTTTTGTCGGGTCCTGTCCTACCAGAAGCTGTTTATACATGTCCACCATCTGCTTCGGAGAACCTTCTTCCAGCTTCACTCCCTTATTCAGAAGAACAACTCTGTCACAGTATCTGGAGATACTGCTTAAGTCATGGCTTACAAAAAGGATCGTACGGCCCATCTTCTTAAATTCTTCGAATTTACGATAACATTTTGCCTGAAAAAAGACATCTCCTACCGAGAGAGCCTCATCAACGATCAGAATCTCCGGATCAATATTGATTGCAACGGCAAAAGCCAGACGAACGAACATACCACTGGAATATGCTTTGACCGGCTGATGTACAAAATCGCCGATGTCTGCAAAATCCAGAATATCCTGCAGTCTGGCATCAATCTCTTCTCTGGAGAATCCCATCATAGTTCCATTGAGATACACATTCTCAATTCCGGTGTACTCCATATTAAATCCGGCACCCAGCTCAAGCAGGGCCGAGATTCGACCGTCCACCGTAACTTCACCGCCGGTAGGGTTCAATACACCGGTAATGATCTTGAGGATTGTGGACTTACCGGAACCGTTCGTTCCGATAATTCCCACAGTCTCACCTCGTTTTACGTTAAAGCTGACATCCCGGAGCGCATAATGCTCTCTTACCGGGACTTTAAATCCCAGAGCTTCTTTTAAC
>CAVFJK010000135.1:9002-9980 GCA_963622815.1 Ruminococcus bicirculans (ex Wegman et al. 2014) | reverse complement strand
TCTTTTAACCGGTCTGACGGCTTATTATATAATTTATACATCTTATCCAGATGTTTTACCTGAATTGCAAATTCACTCATTCTACTCTCCGCTTACAGTACATCTGCAAAATGTACCTGAAGTTTTTTAAACAGTCTGGTTCCAAGCACAAACACGATCAGGGTAAATGCCCAGAAGTAAAGTGTCAGTATCGGATGTTCCCAGATTGCTACTTTATTGATCAGAGAATCACGGTATCCCTGTACAATATAGAATACCGGATTCAGTTTCAGTATATTGGCCAGAAGACCGCCCAGACCAAGATCATTAAAATCCCACATGATCGGAGTAACCCATACGCCAACCTGAAGCATAATATTGATGATCTGGCTCAGATCCCTGAAAAATACAACTGCCGCACTGGTCATATAGGTAACCGCCAGGATCAGCATAAAGATGCAGAAGCTGTAATATACCAGCTGCAATGCATACAGACTCGGCGGATATCCCATGGCAGTATAGATCACCAGTACGATCACAACAAAGAAGCAGTGTACAAATATCGCCGAAAATACTTTTACTACCGGAAGGATACGAATATTAAAAACAACCTTTTTTACCAGATAATTATATTCCAGTAATGAGTTCGTACCCCCGGTCAGTCCATCCTGAATAAAGAACCACGGAACAAGTCCGGCAATCAGCCACAGTACAAACGGAACGCCTTTATCTGAGCCGCTGCGAAGCGCCAGACCAAATACAAACCAGTATACACAGATGGTTACGATCGGCTGGATAAACGCCCAGATTGTTCCAAAGTAGGAACCTGCATATTTTGTTTTGAAATCATTTTTTGCCAGGGAGAATACTAATCTTCGATTTTTATAGATTTCTCCCGGCAGCCAGGTTTCTTTTTTCACTCCTTTTTACTCCTGTTGGCAGTATATTCCTTAAAACTTCCCCATTTCTGATCTTTTTCAGAAAGGATCAGTTCCATAT
>CAVFJK010000135.1:0-8992 GCA_963622815.1 Ruminococcus bicirculans (ex Wegman et al. 2014) | reverse complement strand
GTTGTATGCAAGACCGCCCTCATCATTCGGATGATAGAAATCTGTACATTTATACGCAAATTCTGCTGAATCAGAAAGAACAACAAAACCATGTGCAAAGTTCTTCGGAATGAAGAACTGTTTCTTATTTTCTGCTGAAAGCAGAACGCCGTACCACTGACCATATGTCGGGGAACCTTCACGAAGGTCAACAGCAACATCAAATACTTCTCCGCTTACAACGCGAACAAGTTTATCCTGCGGATAATTGATCTGGAAATGAAGTCCACGAAGAACACCTTTACGGGAGCTGGACTGATTGTCCTGTACAAATTCCATATCGATTCCGGCTGCTTTATAGTCATTGTAATTATATGTTTCCATGAAATATCCGCGCTCATCACCGAATACTGCCGGTGTGATCACTTTCAGTCCTTCAATATGACATGTCTCTACTGTAATTTTTCCCATTTTATAATCCCTCCGCAATTTCAATCAGATATTTTCCATAAGCAGTCTTAAGGAGTGGCTGTGCCAGTTCAACAAGCTGCTCTTTTGTAATAAATCCACGTTTGTATGCAATCTCTTCAATACAGGAAATGTACAGTCCCTGACGTTTCTGGAATGCTGCAACAAAATCTGCCGCATCAAGAAGAGAGTCATGGTTTCCTGTATCCAGCCATGCAAATCCACGTCCCAGAGTCTCTACTTTCAGAGTTCCTCTTCTGAGATATTCGTTATTAATGCTTGTAATCTCAATCTCACCACGTGCAGACGGTTTTACATTTTTTGCGATCTCTACAACATCGTTATCATAGAAATACAGTCCCGGAACTGCATAGTTTGACTTCGGATGCTCCGGTTTCTCTTCGATAGAAAGAGCATTTCCGTTTTCGTCAAATTCTACTACACCGTATTCTCTTGGGTCTCTTACATAGTAACCGAAAATAGTTGCTCCTTTTTCTTCTTCTGTACGTTTATTAACGTTCTGAAGAACTTTTGAGAAACTCTGTCCATAGAAAATATTATCTCCGAGTACCAGTGCAACTGCATCATTTCCAATGAAATCCGCACCAATGATAAATGCATCAGCCAGTCCTCTCGGCTGTTCCTGTACTGCATACTCAAATCTCATTCCAAGCTGGCTTCCATCTCCCAGAAGATCACGGAAAACCGGAAGATCTCTCGGTGTGGAGATGATCAGGATCTCACGGATTCCTGCAAGCATCAGTGTAGATAATGGATAGTAGATCATCGGTTTATCATAAACCGGCATGATCTGCTTTGAAATTGCTTTTGTCAACGGATATAATCTGGTTCCTGAACCACCTGCTAAAATAATACCTTTCATTACATTTCCTCCTTAATTTCGAGTTCTTTTTTATTTTCATCCATTTTTTATATGAAGTGCAATCAATAATATGATCAAAATTGCTGCCATGACACCCATTGCGATCAACAGTACTTTCATCGTATCGGACATTCCGTCTGTACGAATCTCCTGAATCTGTTCTGACATGGATTTCTGCTGTGTCTGGACTTCTGCCTGAGAAGCAGTTTCTGTATTCTCAACCGTGTTTTCCACAGTCTCTGATGATTCTGTTGCAGTCTCACTTGTCTCTGTCACAGTTTCTGCAGTCTCTTCCGCAGCCGGTGTTTCTGTCGGCTGTGCTTCTGCAACATATCCCACAAACTGACCACTGTAATAATATCTGGTCAGCATCTTACCGTTTCTCTCTGCGGTATCTGTTGTCAGATCAGCTGTCGTAACACCTTTCGGTACGGTCATCGCTGTTCCATTCACATCAATCGTATCAAAATTGTTAAATGCATAATCAAATAATGCCGTGCTGTCTGTACAGTTAATTCCAAGATCTGTTGCATACATTGTAACTGCAATATATCTGCGACCATTTCTCTCTGCAACTGTTACCAGAGTATGCTGCGCCTCTGTCGCAAATCCGGTTTTACCTCCGATACAACCTTCATAATACAGTGGCGATTCCTTCGCCATAAGCGGCATATGCGTATGCAGGACTCTCGCTTCACTCATGTTCGTGGCAGGGATCTTATAACTTGTACATTTCAGCACCTGGCAGAATCGCTTGTTTCGAAGAGCTGCTCGCATGATCTTCGCCAGATCATGAGCACTGGAATAATGATTTTCGTCCGGCAGACCGCTTGCATTCGCAAAATGCGTATGCGTACATCCAAGCTCTTTCGCCTTCTGATTCATCATTTCAACGAAATTTGCCTCCGTACCGCCGACAGTCTCAGCAATCTGCGCACAGACCTCATTCGCTGATTTAATGTATGCAGCCATCCAGCAATCCTTCATTGTCATCGTCTCGCCAAGCTGCGCATTAATATTACTGCTGTCCCAGGTAACATCCCTGATTCCGGTTTCTGTAAAAGTGACAATATCCTTCGGTGAGCTGTTCTCAATCGCTACCAGCAGGGTCATAAGTTTCGTCGTACTGGCAGGATATCGATATTCATCCATGCCTTTATCATACAGAACTGCACCTGTTTCCGCATCGATCAGAACTGCCGTTTCTGATGTAATCGCCGAAGCTGCCGGCCATCCTGTAATGCTGTCACTCGCTACCGGTGCCGGTGTTCCGTTTGTAGTTACAGTTGCTGCCTGTGCTGTCGCAGAAGACACCAGAATCACTGCCGCACCAATTCCGGCCGCGATCCGGTATATTCCTTTCTTCATTTATTTACCTCCATCGTCACAGGCTGATATCTTTTCAACCTGTCAAATTTTGCTTTTTAAAACTAGACATATCTCATATTATTTTCTCACAATCGCACTGTAAATTCAATGCCTATTTTAGCTAAAATCTTTTTCCACATCTCTGTACATAAAAACGCTGTACAGATCAGGAGAATTCCTGAAATATACAGCGTTTCGATCTCAGTCTTTCATGAGATATTATTTTGTTTTATACATTGCTTCATAGTATTTCTGATAGTCACCGCTGGTAACATTCTTCATCCAGTCTTCATGTTCAAAGAACCACTGGATTGTCAGACGGATACCATCTTCGAAACATGTTTCCGGATACCAGCCAACTTCTTCTTTAATCTTGTCCGGTGCGATCGCATAACGACGGTCATGACCTTTACGGTCTTCTACGTATGTGATCAGATTTTCGCTGACAAGTTCTTTACGCGGATCACCTTCCGGAAGCATTTCCTGAAGAGTATCCAGAATGATATGAATGATCTGGATGTTCTGTTTCTCGTTATGTCCACCGATATTGTAAGTCTCGAAAAGTCTTCCCTTTTCCTGTACCATATCGATTCCTTTTGCATGGTCCATTACATACAGCCAGTCACGAACATTTTTTCCATCTCCGTATACCGGAAGTTTCTTTCCCTGAAGTGCATTGTTGATGATCAGCGGAATCAGTTTTTCCGGGAACTGGTATGGTCCGTAGTTATTGCTGCAGTTTGTGATGTTTGCCGGGAATTTATATGTGTCCATGTAGGATTTTACCAGCATATCAGAGGATGCTTTACTTGCGGAATACGGGCTGTGCGGAGCATATGGAGTTGTCTCATAGAAAAATCCGCCGTCCTCTTCCAGAGAACCGTATACCTCGTCTGTAGATACATGCAGGAATTTTTTATCCGGTTTAAATGTCCCATCCGGAAGTTCCCATGCAGCTTTTGCGGCATTCAGCATAACCAGAGTTCCGAGTACATTTGTTTTTACGAAAACTTCCGGGTTACGGATACTTCTGTCTACATGGCTCTCTGCTGCAAAATGAACAACTCTGTCGATATCATTTTCTTCAAAGATCTTCATGATCGCATCACTGTCACAGATATCAGCTTTCACAAAAGTATAGTTCTCGCGGTCTTCGATATCTTTCAGATTCTCAAGGTTTCCTGCATAAGTCAGTTTGTCTACGTTGATGATGCGGATTTCGTTATCATATTTGTTAAACATATAATGAATATAGTTAGATCCGATGAATCCTGCTCCACCAGTTACAAGGTATGTTCTCATATTTTACTTTTCCTCCTGAAAAGCGCCCTCCATTGGGAGAGCGCCATATTTTATTATTTTTATTTACCAGCATAAGCCGGGTCTGTCGGGTCGAATGTCTGATTTCCTCTCAGAGGTGTCAGGGCTTTTCTTCCCAGAGGTCCCTTAAACGCTTCGTCTTTTGTATATTTACCGTCGAATACATAGATCGTGGATCCGTTACAGTTATCATATACCCATTTTGCATCTGCCACACAGCAGCGGATACATCCATGAGATGCCGGAGTTCCAAGTCTGTAGTATTCAGCTACCGGAAGGTTATGGTCATTCTTCTGGCTGCATGCTACAGAATGAACATAAATACCACCTGTTACATGAGTACCGTACTGACCCCAGGACGGTCCCATCAGAAGCTGCCAGCGATCTGATCTGGTCAGTGTAAATGTGCCAAGTTTTGTCGGTGTCTCTGCCTTACCTACAGATACACGGATCGTCTTGATCGGGATCTTCATAGTACTGTCTGTATAAACAGTCATAACACCATTGACACGGTCACAAGCCAGATAATATTTACTCCGTTTGAACTCGCTTGTTCTGTCGTTTACTCTGTATCCGTTCTTATCAAATCTGTACTGCATACCGTCAATCCATCTGACTGTATTCTTTACATATTTTCCGGTCTTCGGATCCATATAACGCACATAATTTCTCTTGTTGTTTACAACGACCCATCCGGCACTTACAAAACGTCCTCTGCTGTCCAGACTTCCGTGGTTTCCATTACATTCTACACCGGATTTATTAGTTACAGCTGTCAGATTCTGGAAATAGAAGTAATAGAATCTTCCGTCCGCCTTAATACGTTTCCATCCATTCTCAGCAAGAACGCCGCTTCCGGAAGCGTAGTAGTATTTTCCATTGTATTTGATCCATTTGCTCTTATAAACTTTACCTTTATAAGCTTTTGAACTGGATCTCTGGAAGAAGTAATATTTACCATTGATCTTGGTCACCCCACTGGCCATACGTCCGTCTGCCAGATAGTATCTTCCGCTCTTCCATGCATTCAGATAGCTGTTTCCGGATGCTGAGAAATAGAACCATCCGACAAACTTACCGTTTACAGTAACTTTCTTGATACCTTTCTGTTCCTGTACACGGCCTGCAACCTTACCGAAATAGTAATAACGGTTTCCTGCGCCGGAAAGTTTTACCCAGCGTTTCTTCCATGTTGCACGACGTCCGTTACTTGTAAAGTAATATCTGTATTTACCATATTTTACAAGCTTGTCTTTATATGCAACACCATTGCCGTCAGCCATGTAATAATATCCGTCAGCACCCTTGACCGGTTTCTTAGTCTTAATCAGGTATCCGTTTGCATCAAGAAGATAGAGATTCGTGCTGTTACTCAGAAGCTTATATGCTCCGATGCCCTTTTTCTGATAATATCCATTTTTATCAAAGTAACGCCACTGTACACCTTTATTTGTGCTCTTGCTTGCCCAGCCATTGACTGCCATCTTACCAGGAATATCGTTTGCAGATGCTGCCGGCTGGAAATAGCAGACATGTCCACTGATATTCTGATCTCCTACGTATGGTTTACCACCGCTCAGGAGATAGTAAGAAGATCCGTTGATACTATAGATCTTGTTTGCTTCGAGATTTTCCTGTTTACCATTATTATTTCCATAATAATTAAATACACCCTGGCTCACATTCCACATCCATGTAGCGGAAATTGCCTGACCTAACTGTGAGTTATAAGGTGTTTTCTTATTTGCATCCAGATTATTACTGATCTTTACTTCGGATTCTGTGCGGAAATAATAGTAATCGCTTCCTACAGAACTTCTGCCTGTCAGAAGATATCCATCTTTGTCAAACGCATAGTATCCGGAAACCAGCTGATTTCCCCCCAGATCCATAGAGGTAATCTTTACCAGACCATCAGCAGATGTATAATAATCACTTGCTCCAGCTTCTGCTGCCTGCTGTTCATCTACAACCGGCTGTGTTTCTTCTGCCTGCTGTGTTTCAACTTCTGCTGCTGACTCATCAACTACTGGCTGTGTCTCTTCTGATACAGCTTCTGTAGTTCCTTCTGTTACAGTTTCCGCTGTATCAGCTGCTGCATTCTCATCAGTTCCTGCTTCTGCTGTTTCTTCTGTTCCAACAACTGCTGCAGTTTCCTGCTGTACTTCCTGTGTCTGTACACTGGTAAGCTTGTGCAGTTTCCATTTACCATTTACATTTTCCCATTTGTTATAATAAAGGGTTGCTTCTTTTGCAGTGGCTGATTCCTTTGCTCCAGCCTGTTCTGCTGCATCTTCTGTCACTACCGGAGCCTCGTTCTGCGCTTCTTCAGTCACAGTCAATTCATCTCCGGAACTGAAATCAACATCTGCCTGCTCTGTAGAATCTGTCGTGTCTGCTGGAACTGTATCCTCTGTCTGATCCGCATCATCCGGAACCACTTCAGCCATATCCTCGGAATCAGCAGAAACTGTGGAATCATCCACTACCGCAGAACCATCATTCTCATCTGCCACAGATACTTCATCTGTTTCTGATTCCTCTGCCACAGATGCTTCAGAAGAAAATTCAGCTGCGCTGACGATACTTGCTTCTGCTCCGGTGGATGCACACATTGCAAGGCTCAGCATTACTGCTACAACTTGTTTTTTCACAACTACTCCTCCTTAAATTCTTTACATACATTTCTATTCACCAAGACCGCTGCTGATCGCATCAGTCAAAGCTTTCAACGCTTCCTGCTCATCTGCCCCTTCACAGACCAGTTCAATTTCGTCTCCACATTTCACACATGCCCCGAGCACACTCAATACACTCTTTGCGTTTGCTGTGCCGCCTTCAAAAACAAATGTAACTGCGGAACTGTACTTCATAGCTTCATTACATAATATACCAGCCGGGCGCAGGTGAAGTCCCGATGGATTATTAACTGTTATCTTCTGACTTACCATTATGAAATCTCCTGTTAATTATTTTCATCTGCTGTAGAAATTTTTGAAATCTCCACACCTGTTGTCACTTCGTCTACCAGCTCATATCCTTTCGGTATCTCGATACTGACAGGCACTTCATAACTTCCTTCGCTCATTCCCTTGAGATCGATTGAGGCATTGATATCACCTTCTGTAAGATCATCAAGATCATCCGAAGTTTTCTTAACACGAATTTCTATCTTTGCAGTGTCAAATGAAACCTGCATTCCATCAGGTGAATTATTTACAACGATGTTCTTGGTTGGAACCTCGCATACATTACTTCCCTCCGGAAGAACATTCACTCTGACAAACACATCTTCACTCGAATCACTGGTAAGTTTCAAACCATCCGGAAGGTAATCCGATATATTGATCTTTTCTTCAAAATCACTGTCCCGATCTGAAATATCCGCCACAGATCCTGGCAGACTGATAGTATTATTCTGCTCTTTCAGGGCTGCCAGCGCATCTTCACTTCCTGCAACGCTGATCACGTTCGGTGTTGTAGTAACACTTTCTACCTGATAGCCGGCTTTCGGAGTACCGGAGTATTCCGCACTGATCTTGACATTCGACTGAACCTTCCATAATTTTGCTGTCACATATACTCTCGAAACATTCAGGTAACCCATATCTGTATCTGTAAATTCCTCACCGTTTTTATCGATGATCTTGACATCGGTTTCCTGAGTCACATCTTCGGTCGCCCCATCTACACTGATGGAAGCATTTACCTTATCTATTTTATTAATAAGAGACACCGGACCTGTAATCTTGATTTTCTCAGGATTGGAAGTCAGTGTACCAATCTCATATCCTCTGTCAGGCTTTGTGTTATTCGTAGTTACATTAACCACAAACTCCTGCGTATCCTTATCCTCCAGGTGAAGGCTCAGATTCTGCGGACTTACTTCTATATTGTCTGCCGAGATTTTTCCACAGGATACCGTGATCGGCACCATCACCGGATCTGTATTCAGACTTACTGCCTGCTGAAGATCTGCAACCGCACGGATATCACTGAGAGAGATCCTGTCCAGGATTTTTCTCTGTGCCTTTATCGTCACACGGATCGGAACCTGCTCCTCATCCTGCATACACATCTTTCCATCTGCATCGATATATCCCTCATTGAGCAATTCCACATCTGACACAACAAATGATTTTGTACTGATCGGATTGTTGACATTGACAACCAGAAGCCATACAAGAATCGCAATCGCAAGAGACAGGATCTTTAAAGAAAGATTATTTCCTACGTTTTTCTTCATGCTTCACTCTTCCCTTCAACAACTGTCTCAGTTTACTGTTATCCACAATCTTTTTATTCTGAGCTTTTTCCAGAACTTCACGAAGCTGACTGCTGCTGACATTTCGCATCAATTGTCCGTTCTGTGCCACAGAAACCTGTCCGTTCTCTTCGGATACAATGATCGTAACAGAATCTGTCACTTCACTGATTCCCACACCGGCACGATGTCTGGTTCCAAGCTGTTTACTGAGTTCCATATTGTCAGACAACGGGAGATAGCAGGTCGCTGCAACGATTCGATTCTCCCGCACGATCACTGCTCCGTCATGAAGCGGTGTATTATGTTCAAAAATATTGATCAACAGCTGACTGGTCAGAATCGCATCCACATTGATTCCGGTTCTGACATACTCGTCAAGGCGGATTTCCTGCTCGATCACGATCAGTGCTCCGGTCTTAACTTCTGCCATATCAAAGCACGCCTTGATCAGTTCATTAACCGTTTTGTCCGTAAACCGTTCCTTTACTTCTTTTCCTGAATCAAAAGGAATGATCGATGCCATGATCTTTTTCTGTCCCAGCTGCTCTACGACTTTTCGAAGCTCGGGCTGAAAGATTACAACGATCGCCGTGATCAGAGCACCGGCAAGTCTGGATACGATCCACAGAATCGTATTCATCTTGAATATATAGGCAATAATAAGAAATGCCCCGATGACCAGAAGCCCCTTCAGCAGAGTGTATGCA
>CAVFJK010000134.1:0-7091 GCA_963622815.1 Ruminococcus bicirculans (ex Wegman et al. 2014) | reverse complement strand
CTCCGAAATTTGCTTTTCTTTTATTTTTTCTTCCTGTTCCCGCTTTGAAAATACGCATCCGCAGTAATTCTGGCGGTAAAGATCATATTTATGAGACAGTTCAATGGAACGTTTATAGCCATTTTTTTTCTTAAAATCAGACGGAAGATGCGGAACTTTATAGATTTCTGCCAGTTCTTCTCCGATCTCATTGATCTTTTCTGCGTTTTTCAGAGGACTGATTGAGAGCGTTGTTGTGAAATAGTCATATCCGCCCTCTCCGGCAAGTTTCGCAGCCTCCTCCATGCGAAGCCGGTAACATTTAAAGCAGCGTTCACCGCCCTCAGGAACTTTTTCCATTCCTTTTGCCATCTCATAAAAGACCTTTGGATCATAAGCACCCTCTACGATATGAACGGGATGTGTAAAAGGCATTTCCGCCACCAGCCGCCGGATCTCAGCTACTCTCTTACGGTACTCCTCTTCCAGTGAAATATTGGGATTATAAAAAAGGACCGTGATCTCAAAATACTGAGACAGATACTCCAGCACATAACTGCTGCACGGTGCACAACAGCTGTGCAGGAACAGACGTGGAACCTTCTGTTCTTTTTTTATATTTTCAATGATCCTGTCCAGATTTTTCTGATAGTTTCGTTTATTCATAATGAATTCCTCTTGTTTTAATTATATACAGATCATCTGCAGTTAAACTGCCTTCATAATCTCTATACATCATAGCACATGAAATGTTTTTCGCATATCTTAAAATATAGATTTTCTTTCGAGGTATTTTATATGAAACCCCTTCTGGAAATCAGAGACGTTTCGCTCTCTTATCATACAACCGCCGGAGAGACCCCGGCACTTTCACATCTGACCTTTCATCTGATGCCCGGAGAATTTCTTGCCATTATCGGTCCTTCCGGGTGCGGTAAATCTACACTCCTGAATCTGATCTGCGGTCTTCTGACTGCCGAAGAAGGTTCCGTCCTTATGAATGATACGCCCCCGTCTCCCGGGGATTCCCGTATCGGTTACATGCTCCAGAAAGATCATCTTCTGGAATGGCGCACGATCTATCAGAATGTGATCCTCGGTCTTGAGATTCGCGGCAGTCTCACCCGCGAAAAACTGAATGATATTGAGCAGATGCTGTGCACCTACGGACTCGATAAATTCCGTAACGCACATCCGTCGCAGCTGTCCGGCGGTATGCGGCAACGTGCAGCACTCATTCGCACACTGGCACTGAAACCGGATCTGCTCCTGCTCGATGAACCTTTTTCTGCTCTGGATTACCAGACACGACTGAACGTCAGCGATGACATCGGACGCATCCTGAAAAAAGAAAATAAACCTGCAATTCTGGTCACACACGACATTTCCGAAGCAATCAGCATGGCCGACCGTGTTGTGATCCTGACAAAGCGTCCTGCGACTGTGGCGCGGATCATACCGATCAAGCTTGATCTTAAAGACCGGACGCCTCTTGCTTCCCGCAACGCACCGGAATTTAAATCTTATTTTAATCTTATATGGAAGGAGCTGAATCAGTATGCCTGAACATTCCCCTGCTCAAAAACAGTATCTTCTTCGTGTCCGGCGGGAAAAATACATGATTCACGTGTCCAGGATACTTCTGTTCCTGGGCTTTCTGTTTTTATGGGAAATTTCTGCACAGAAAGGATGGATCGATTCTTTTATTTTCAGCAGCCCAACTGAAATCTGGAGGATATTTCTTGCAATGATCCAGGATCAGTCCCTGTTTACACATATCGGGATTACCCTGATGGAAACTCTTGTCAGTTTTGTGTTTACTGTTTTTCTCGGGATCGGCACAGCGGTTCTTCTCTGGTGCTGTCCGAAGCTTTCGCGGATCCTGGAGCCTTACTTCGTCGTCCTGAACAGCCTGCCAAAATCCGCTCTCGCCCCGCTCCTCATCGTCTGGCTCGGTGCCAATGTCCGGACGATCATCGTTGCCGGAATGTCTGTGGCGATCTTTGGCTCGGTCATCAATCTCTACACCGGCTTCCGCGAAGCTGACCCGGAGAAGCTAAAGCTCATCCGCACCCTCGGCGGCACAAAAAAAGACGAACTGACAAAGATTGTCCTTCCGTCTTCTGTGCCCCTCATCCTGAGTGTGATGAAGGTCAATATCGGATTATGCCTTGTCGGTGTGATCATCGGAGAATTCATCGGTGCACGTCAGGGACTCGGATACCTGATCATCTACGGTTCCCAGACATTTAAGCTGACATGGGTGCTGATGTCCATCGTGATCCTGTGCGTGATTGCAATGGGACTGTATGCCATTTTGGATTTCATTGAGAAACGTGCACAGAAATGGTAAAACCAGGAAACAAGTCATCCATTTCAAACTTCCTAAGCGACTTGTTTCCTGGTTTCCAGAAAATAAACCATCCATTTGCTCCTGGATGGTTTATTTTTGTCTTTATAGAATTTAGGTCATCTGCTTTCTCTTTTTGGGTTGGCTCTGTACTTTATTTCTTATAATCAAGTCAATTTTCGCCTGTAATTTGGATGGTTTAAATTCCACTATATGCATATCAGGGTAATTTATTTCAGATCTGATACCACTTGATTTCATTTGCTTCCATATGAAGTTCGAAGCTGCTTCCGTTGCCTTTGTATACAACGGTATCCTGCGGCTCGTAGGTGTTGTTTACGACGCAGTATTTGCCGTTCTTTACATAGGCATGGACTTCTACGTTGTAGTTTGCGGAATACCAGCAGTTCAGTTCTTCCTCTGCGGATGCGGACCAGAGGACTGCACGATAGAGAATACGGCTGTTCTTGAAGCTGTACGGAAGTCCGCTGATATAGACGCCGCGGCCTTTTCCGAAATTCTTGACTGCCATCTGCACTTCCTGGTCTTTCTGGATCAGGATCTCGGTTCCATCAAGTGCATAGATGTTCTTCTTGCCCTCTCCAAAATCAACGTCTCCGTCACTGTCTGCCAGGATAAAGTGATCTCTGTGCTCTTCCCAGTTGTATTTGTCTTTGTTCAGGTTGAAGCCATTTTCTTCCTCTACTCCAAGCACATCGTCAAGCTGGAAATAATGTCCCTGCCACTGATGTGCCGCCGGTTCGCCGACTCCGATGAAACCGCCGCCGTTGTAGACAAATTCTTTTATCGCGGTGATGATCGTCTCGTTTCCCCAGTACTCGCCGCCGCTCTGTGCGGTGTCCGCATCGCCGACGTTGATCACAACATCAAAGTTTTTCAGCAGATCCTTGTTTTCCAGAATATCATCAAAACTGATAAAAGAAACATCAAACGGTGCACCGCTCAAAGCCTCAATGATTCCGAAGTAAGAATAATTCTGTTTATAATAAATTGCGTGATGTACCATGTGATTGCCCCAGGAACGCATCTTACCCCAGCAGTTCAGGACAGCTACACGCTTCACGCAATACGGGGTCACACCCTGGATATTATCGTAAAGTGTGCGGAATTCCTGACAAACTTCTTTGATATACTGTACAAAATCCGGGAATTCCAGAGCAAGTTTCAGATATCCGCCGTAACCGATTCTCTGGATCGGACTTCGCAGGATCGCACGTCTCGCTGTTACCCAGTTCACTTTCGCTTCTTTTACCGGATCTCCGCCCTCGTGGAAAGTATCCGGGAAGAAATACGGAAGAAAGCGTCCTTCTGTATATTTTACATTCTTAATGTCACTGAACAGACGCAACGTTGCACCGTTTCCGACACTTCCAACAACAGCATCCAGTCCGATGGATGCAAACTCATCCATAAACGGCTCCATGCCAATCCAGTGATCGCCCATGAACATCATGGCTTCTTTGCCATATTCATGAACAATGTCTACCATCTCTTTTGCAAGCTTCGCTACTTCTCTTCTCTGGAAAGCCTGGAAGTCCTTAAATTCTTTGGACGGAATACGATAGATATTGTTCATGTAACCCTGATCGATAATGTATTCCGGACGGAACGCATAACCCACTTCTTTTTCGAACTGCTCAAGGATATACGGGCTGACAGATGCGGAGTAGCCGAACCAGTCTACGTATTTTTCTCTCGCAAGCTCATCAAAGATCAGGGTAAACTGATGGAAAAATGTCGTAAAACGTACCACGTCTACATACTGATGCGAATCCAAATAGTGACGAAGCCGCTCCAGGGAATGTGCTCTTGTTTTCGGCTGACGCACATCAAAAGTAATCTGTGGCTCCACGTCTTTCCAGTCATTTACAACCGCATTGTACATATGTACCGGATCCCACATGATATAGGCCAGAAAGCTGACGGTATATTCATGAAAAAGCTTCGCCGATGCGATCACGACATTTCCGCTCTCTTCATCATAAGACCACTGATCTGTCGGAACGACTTCTCCTGTGGTACGATCAATGACTTCCCACCATCTGGTAATGTCGTCACGGGTATTTACTTTCAGCATGTTCGGGTAAAGGTGCTCCATAAGGTGGATCTCAAGCTTCTCTTCCGTTGCTGTATGGAAAGAACTCATGATGTACATCTGCTGGACCTCATCCGGATTTGCCTTTGCCCATGCATTGTCTTTTCTTGTTGTATAGTAGGTGGCGTAGATCTTTGCGCCTGTGTCTTTCAGTTCTGCCGGGAACTCTGTTCCATCGCAGTCACGGATCGCATCTGCTCCCCATTCCTCTACGATATCCAGTGTTTCCTTTACCACATCCAGGTTTGTCGGGATCGTAACTCTGCCTTTGTTCTGGCTCATAGGTGTACCTCCGTTTTATATTTATAGATTTCTTTTATCATCTGTTTCTATTCGGTTTCAGATACTATCAGAATACGTTGTTTTTCTCTGTTTTTCAACGTTGTTCTTGCTATGCTTTTTAGAAATCTTGCGGTCTTTTATCTTTTGTGCTATCCTGACAATCGAAAGTCTTTTTGAACCAGGGAGGTACACATGAGCACACAGTTTTTTTCTTTTTCAGACGATACGCCTTTGTCATCAGAAGCAGTCTTGGTGAACGCCTCTTCTTCCCATTATGAGGAAGACTGGCCCAGCATCCCACATACCCATGCCTTTACGGAGCTCTTTTATGTCAGTGAAGGAAACGGAGAATTCCTGATTGAAAGCCAACGTTTTTCTATCAGAAAAGATGACCTGATCATTGTCAACCCTCATATCCAGCATACGGAAACTTCCTTAAGTGCCTCTCCGCTTTCTTATTATACAATTGGTGTGGATGGAATCAGTTTTTCCTTTCAGGATCAGAAAGAATTCCAGATCTTTCACTGCCGCCAGAAACACGCCGATCTTTTGTTTTACTTTCATTCCCTTTTTCAGGAACTGGATGAAAAAAACGATGGTTATGAAGAAATCTGCAAACACACGCTTGCCATTCTGATCGCTCAGCTCCGCCGTTTTGCTGTCTCTGATTTTCAGTTATTTCCATCCATTCATCCGAGCAAAGAATGTGCCCTCGTCAAGCGTTATCTGGATTCGCACTACAGCGATGACATCAATCTGGAACAGCTTGCCAGCTTAAGCCATCTGAACAAATATTATCTGAGCCACGAATTCACTCGCTACTACGGGATCTCACCGATCAGCTATCTGACTCGCCGCCGGATCGAAGTATGCAAAAATCTCCTTGAGAATACAGACCATGAGATTTCTGATATCGCCCATCTTGCCGGATTTTCCTCACAGAGTTATCTGGCGCAGAGTTTCCGGAAATACTGCGGTATGACCGCCGGACAGTACCACCGCAGTAAAAAGAATCAGACGATATAACGAGGAAAAACACCGGTTTTCTTTTCAACCACCAATCTGCGACATCAACTTTTTCTCGTCTTCACTAACTGTCTGTGTTGTAAAATGATGTTCCCCCGGTTTTTCCCAGATTACTTTTCGAATCATTTCCGTCAGTTCTTCATCGGTACATCCACTTCTCATCACGCTTCTTAAGTCCATACCGATCTGATACTGAAGACAGGCTTTCAGATACCCTTCAGAAGTCAGTCTGACACGGTTGCACCGGGCACAGAATTTATGTGTCATTGCACTGATAAAACCGATTTTTCCCTGAAATCCCTCAATCCTATAATAATGACTCGGACCATTTCCATATTGTTCTGTAATCGGTGTCATTTTGCCATAAGCAGATTCCAGAATCGAACAGATTTCGTCTTCGTTCCGAGATTGGAACTCTTTACCATAGCCAATCGGCATCATCTCAATAAAACGCACATGAATCGGGTAATCTCGCGCAATCCCGGCAATTTCTATCAGATTCTGTGAATCTTCAAGCAGCGGAACGCAGTTGATCTTAAGCCCAATCTCAGGGTATCTAAGTGCTTCCCTGATACTTTTCAGCACTTTTGAAATTCCCTCTCTTCTTGTGATCTTTTTAAATTCCTGTTCATTCAGTGTATCCAGACTGATATTGATATTATCCAGTCCGGCATCCGCCAGATTTCGCATCTGCTCCCCGAGCAAAATCCCATTCGTAGTCAGTGTCACCTTCTCTATACCAGGCACTTCCTTCACCATCTTCACAAGCACAGAGCTGTTTTTTCTTGTCAGAGGTTCTCCGCCTGTCAGTTTTATTTTCTTAATCCCCAGAGTAGCCATGCAGTGGCAGATCCTCTGGATTTCGTCATACGTCAGAATCGCGTCATGTGTAGTCTGGCATATTCCTTCTTCCGGCATACAGTAGATACACCGCAGATTGCACCGGTCTGTGATTGAAATCCGAAGATAATCAATTTCACGTCCATATCTGTCTTTCATTCCTTTTCTCTACCTGTCTGTTTTTATTTCCCGACATCTTCCGGCTTACGACATTCCGAAGGATTTTCCCCGGAGTGGAAGTCCCGCCAGTTCTGCCAGACGATGTACGCCCATTTCCGCTGTAGAAACAGCACTTTCTACATGATTAAAGTCCGTCGCACTGTAATCAAACAGGATATTTGCCTGCGCCTCAAATTCCTCATCACGATCCCAGAAATAAAACCGCATCGGTTCACATTCAAATGCATTGATCTGGTATCCGACATCCCCCTGTGGAAGTTCTGTGCCATTCAGCTTAAGGAAAGCTTCCTTAAGTTCCTCTGCATGACCGGAAAAAGT
>CAVFJK010000133.1:0-7686 GCA_963622815.1 Ruminococcus bicirculans (ex Wegman et al. 2014) | reverse complement strand
CTACAGAGGTATCCGTCATCGTAAAGGACTTCCGGTTCGTGGCCAGAAGACCAAGACAAACGCTAGAACACGCAAAGGTCCTAAGAGAACCGTTGCAAACAAGAAGAAATAATGAACACTTAACGAATGCAAATGTAAATGCAGCATGAGTTTAGTGAGAATATTGTTCGAAGGAACTTAATGAAGCCAAGTGGAAACGCAGGCTGAATTTAGTGGATCGAACTTCCTTATGAAACAAACAAATTGATTATAAAAAGGAAAGTGTAGGTTAGTTTTAAAATGGCAAAGACAACCAGAAAAGCGACAACTAAACGTCGTGTTAAGAAAAACGTTGAACACGGACAGGCACATATCCAGTCTTCTTTTAACAACACAATTGTTACTCTGACAGACAGCGAAGGAAACGCTCTTTCATGGGCAAGTGCTGGTGGTCTGGGATTTAGAGGTTCAAGAAAATCTACCCCTTATGCAGCACAGATGGCAGCTGAGACTGCAACAAAAGCTGCTTTAATTCATGGTTTAAAAACTGTTGATGTTATGGTTAAAGGACCAGGATCCGGACGTGAAGCTGCAATCCGTGCCCTTCAGGCATGTGGCCTTGAAGTAACAAGTATCCGTGACGTAACACCGGTTCCGCATAACGGATGCCGTCCACCAAAACGCAGAAGAGTCTAATTTAGGAGGTAGCTTGAAATGGCAGTAAATAGAGTTCCGGTTCTTAAAAGATGCAGATCCCTTGGCCTGGATCCGATTTATTTAGGAATTGATAAAAAATCCACAAGACAGTTAAAACGTGCAAACAGAAAAATGTCTGAGTACGGTTTACAGTTAAGAGAAAAACAGAAAGCAAAATTCATCTACGGAGTTCTGGAAAAACCTTTCCACAACTACTACAACAAAGCTGACAGAATGCCGGGACAGACAGGTGAAAACCTGATGGTTCTTCTTGAGAGCAGACTTGACAACGTAGTATTCCGTATGGGGCTTGCCAGAACCAGACGTGAAGCTCGTCAGATCGTTGACCACAAGCATGTACTTGTAAACGGAAAATGTGTAAACATTCCGTCTTACCTTGTAAAAGCTGGTGACACAATCGAAATCAAAGAAAAATGCAAAGGTTCTGAAAGATACAAAGGAATTCTGGAAGTAACAGGTGGAAGACTTGTTCCGGAATGGCTTGATGTAAATCAGGAAGCTTTAAGCGGAACTGTAAAAGAACTTCCAAGAAGAGAAGTAATCGATGTTCCGGTAAACGAAATGCTTATCGTCGAGCTGTATTCTAAATAATAATTAGAATATGATTTGTTGTAACTGTGGGGGTATCTTCACAGTTACTGCATTCGTTAATACCCTCAAATGTTGACAAACCCAGAAGGAGGGACTTATAGTGTTTGATTTTAATAAACCAAAAATCGAAATTACGGAGATTTCCGAAGATAAAAAATTTGGCAGATTCGTTGTAGAGCCTCTCGAAAGAGGATATGGAACTACACTTGGTAATTCTCTCAGAAGAATTATGCTGTCATCCCTCCCGGGAGCAGCAGTCAGCCAGGTTAAGATTGATGGTGTCCTTCATGAATTCAGCTCTATCCCGGGCGTGAAAGAGGACGTTTCAGAAATCATCATGAATCTGAAAAGTCTTGCTATCAAGAATAACAGTGCCGACAATGAACCGAAGACCGCATACATCGAGTGTGAGGGAAAAGGTGTCGTAACTGCTGCTGATATTCAGGCAGATCAGGATATCGAAATCATGAATCCAGATCAGGTCATTGCTACTCTTAATGGTGGTAAAGACTGCAGACTGGCTATGGAACTTACAATCACACGTGGACGTGGATATGTAAGTGCTGACAAGGGTAAAACAGAAGATATGCCGATCGGCGTACTTGCTGTTGATGCGATCTATACACCGGTTGACCGTGTAAACATGATCGTTCAGAATACTCGTGTTGGTCAGATCACTGATTACGATAAACTTACATTGGATGTATATACCAATGGTACACTGGATCCGGATGAGGCTGTCAGCCTTGCTGCTAAGGTACTGAGCGAACACCTCAGCCTTTTCATTGACCTTTCTGAGAACGCTAAGACTGCAGAAGTCATGATCGAGAAAGAAGACAATGAAAAAGAGAAAGTTCTTGAAATGAGCATTGATGAGCTCGAACTTTCCGTTCGTTCTTATAACTGCCTGAAGAGAGCCGGTATCAATACAGTAGAAGAACTTTGCAACAAAACTTCTGATGACATGATGAAGGTTCGTAACCTTGGTCGTAAGTCCTTAGAAGAAGTACTTGCTAAACTGAAAGAACTGGGATTACAGCTTCAGCCGACTGAAGAGTAATTTCATTCAGCAAATATGAGCGGGGATGCCTAAGCATTTATACAGTAAGACCGAACAAGCATGTATAGATGTCCCGCAGATGGAGGAAAATAAAATGGCAAAATATAGAAAATTAAGCAGAACTGCTGATCAGAGAAAAGCTCTGTTAAGAAACCAGGTGACAAATCTTCTGTACCACGGAAAAATCGTTACCACTGAAGCAAAAGCAAAAGAAATTCGCAAGATCGCCGAAGGTCTTATCGCTATGGCAGTACGTGAGAAAGATAACTTTGAGACAGTTACAGTAACTGCAAAAGTTGCACGTAAAGATGCTGATGGTAAGAGAGTTAAAGAAGTTGTAGACGGTAAGAAAGTTACTGTATACGATGAAGTTCAGAAAGAGATCACTAAAGATGCTCCGTCCAGACTGCACGCTCGTCGTCAGATGGCAAAAGTTTTCTACTCTGTTAAAGAAGTACCTGCAAAAGGTGCTGGCAGAAAGAAAAATACTAAAGACATCGATATGACTAAGAAGATGTTCGAAGAAATCGCACCTAAATACGCAGGACGTAACGGTGGTTACACAAGAATCGTTAAGATTGGACCGCGTAAAGGTGACGCTGCAATGGAAGTACTCATTGAGTTAGTATAATCTTTATGTTACTGAGAAGAGGTATCCGCATGGATGCCTCTTTTTTTTATTCCAATTTATTCTATAAGCCTGATAATTTACGCTATACGGTTGATAAATTTCGCATTTTAGCGTAAAATTACTTACAAACACTATTTTAAGAAAAAGGAATTGCTGTCCGTTATTCATGACAGCAAAAGGAAATTGAAGATGAACATACGAAGAATAGCTGCAATCTGGGCGGCAAAGGCTGCCGGTGCCGGCTGTAAGATGCTGGGACGTCAGGGTGTTACCTGGGCAGGAAAGATTGCATTGAAGATATATCCACCGATCTTACAGGAACTTTCTGCAGAAGTGCGGAAAGATATTTTTGTGGTCTGTGGGACGAATGGAAAGACAACTACGAACAATATGCTTTGTGCAGCACTGGAAGCAGAGGGCAATAAAGTTATCTGTAACCATACCGGTTCTAATATGCTGAACGGAGTGGTTGCTGCATTTGCTCTCGGCGCAGGTTTGAACGGTCATATTGATGCAGATTATGCCTGTATTGAGGTAGATGAAGCGTCTACCAGACATATTTTTACAAAGATCAAACCGAACTATATGGTCATGACAAACCTTTTCCGTGACCAGCTGGATCGTTACGGAGAGATTGACATTACGATGAATATCCTCGAAGAGATGATCCGTAAAGTTCCGAATATGAAGCTGATCGTAAATGGCGATGATGCTCTTTCCGCATACCTTGCAAAAGACAGTGGAAATCCATGTGTTTATTATGGAATCAGCCGTCCGGTCATGAAAAACGAGACAAATGAGATTCGTGAAGGACGTTTCTGTAAGTGTTGCGGGGAGCGTCTCCAGTACAGCTTTTATCATTACAGCCAGCTTGGCGATTATAAGTGCCCGAAATGTGGATTTAAACGTCCGACTCCTGACTTTGATGCAGAGGATGTACATGTTGGTGACCAGCTTTCCCTTACAGTAGAGAACAGACGTATTACAGCTAATTATAAGGGCTTTTATAATGTATATAATATCCTTGCCGCTTATGCGGGAATCCGTACAGCCGGTCTTAAGGCTGAACATTTTACGGACATGTTGAAGAAATTTAATCCGGAGAATGGCCGAATGGAGCAGTTCCGTATTAAGGGAACCAGCGTAATCCTGAACCTTGCAAAGAACCCGGCTGGATTTAATCAGAATATCTCTGCAGTTATGCAGGATCGAAATCCGAAAGACGTCATTATCGCAATTAATGATAATGCGCAGGACGGAATCGATATTTCCTGGCTCTGGGATGTTGATTTTGACCGTTTCAGCGATGAAAGCGTTCGTTCTATCACTGTCAGTGGTATCCGCTGTCAGGATATGCGCCTGCGAATGAAATATGTGGATATCCCGTCTGTATTGGAGGCAGATGTAGAAAAAGCAATCCGTGATCGCATTGAGGACGGAACCGGTAATCTTTATGTACTGGTGAACTACACTGCATTGTTCAGTACCAGAAACATTCTGAAGAAACTGGAGGGAGAACACAAATGAAACTTACGATAGGACATTTATATCCGGATCTTCTGAACCTGTATGGTGACAGAGGAAATATCCAGTGTCTGATGAAGCGATGCCAGTGGAGAGGCATCGAGGCAGAGACGATCGCCTATGAGATTGATGATACGATTGATTTTTCAAAGCTTGACATTGTACTCCTTGGAGGCGGCTCTGACCGTGAACAGATGCTTGTCTGTGAGAAACTGAAGACGATTCAGAAAGACTTTAAGGCATATGTAGAGGACAATGGTGTTGTGATCGCAATCTGCGGTGGATATCAGCTTCTGGGAAAATATTATAAGACAGATCAGGGAATGATCACAGGACTTGATCTTGTAGATATGTATACAGAGCAGGAAGAGGGACGACTCATCAGCAATATTGTTTTGAAGAGTAACCTTTTTGATATGCCGGTTGTAGGATTTGAAAATCATGGTGGAAGAACCTGCATCAATGATAATAAGCCGTTGGGTAAGGTTCTCTATGGTTCCGGAAATGATGGTAAATCCGGGTATGAAGGTGTTGTCTATAAGAATGTGATCGGAACATACCTTCATGGACCACTTCTTCCGAAGAACCCACAGCTTGCGGACTGGCTTATTGAACATGCTCTTAAGAAGAAGTACGGTGAAGAAACGGTTCTGACTCCGTTGGATGACAGTCAGGAAAAAGAAGCGAATGATTATATCGTACAGCGTTTTACACATGAGAATAAGTAGAATACGAGGGAAGAAATATGGCAAAATCACGTAATCAGAAAGGAAAGATCCTGGTCCTTGAGCATCTTCTTGCAGGAACCAGTGAGAGTCGTATAGTGACGATGCAGGAAATTCTTGATAAGCTCATGGAATATGGAATCACTGCAGAAAGAAAGAGTATTTACGACGATATCGAAGCTCTGCGTGAATTTGGACTGGATGTGGAGTACAAGAGAGGCAGACCGGGTGGATATTATCTGACAGGAAGCACAGAAGTGCCAAAGGCAGCTGCTCCGGTACATAAAAAAGAGGCAGAAACAGCCACAGAAGAGACTGAAACAGTGAAGAAGGTTAAAGATGTGGAGCCGGTTCTCCTTTCTGTGGAGCAGATACTTTGTAAAGAAGAAATCCAGGATTCTGAAAAAATGATGAAATTGCAGTGCAATGCTTCCAGAGAAGAAGAAATCCGTGCATATTTTGGAAGTTATGGAGAATACAAGATAAAGGATTCTGGTTCGCTGCATGTAACTGCACCGCTGTGTGCCGGTCCGAAATTTTATGGATGGCTGGCTATGATGGGAAAGGATGTCCACATTCTGAAACCGAAGAAAGCGGCTGCATCTTACCGTGATTATCTGAAAGCGCTTGCAAAAGAGTACAAGGGAATATAAGCAGAAAGGAAATCAGCATGAAAAAAAGAGCAGTATGTATGATACTGGGAGTTCTTCTGACGGGAACTCTGTTTACCGGCTGCGGAAAAAATAAAGCAACAGAGGCGGCCAGTGAAAGTGCACAGACTGAAAAAGAGGGAACCGGGGAGCAGACAGAGGAGTCCGCTTCTGATGATAAGAAGGACAGTGAATCTTCCGATGCAAAAGAAGAAGCAACAGACCAGGCAGATTCAGATTCTTCAGATACAGAGGATGCTGCAGCGACAGAAGAGGATAAAGAAAAAGTTGCAGTACTTCTTCCAGATGAACAGGACTGGGCAAGAGATGCAAAAGAACTGGAACTGCAGTTTCAGGAAGATGGTTATGAACCGGTGCTTCTGTATGCAGATAATGACAGTTCCAGACAGGTATCACAGATCCAGCAGATGACGGAAGAAGCAGTTTCTGCTATGGTGATCGCTCCGGTTGATCCATATGGACTGACAGATGTGCTTACAAGTGTGAAAGATGCGGAGATCCCGGTAGTTTCTTATGATGATCTGATCATGGATACAAATGCGGTAAAATATTATGTTACATTTGGCGGACGCCAGGTGGGACAGATGATCGCAAAACAGATCATAGATAGTGAAGAGCTGGATAAAGTGCAGGAGAATAAAGAATCCCGTACAATCGAATTTCTTATGGGTTCCCTGGATGATACACAGGCATTGTTCCTTTATAATGGCGTGATGGAAACACTGCAGCCATATTTTGATGATGGAACACTGGTATGTAAATCTGGAAAAACATCCTTTGATGATACCGGAATCCTTCGTTGGAGTACAGATCTTGCAAAATCAAGAATGACAGATGTCCTGACTCAGTATTATCCGGACGGAGATGTGCCGGATATTATCTGTACCGGGTTTGATAATGCGGCAATGGGTGTGGATGAAGCACTGGAAGAGGCCGGATTTGCTCCGGGAACAGATACCTGGCCACTGATATCAGGAGTAGGCTGCAATGCAGATGGTGTACGCAGAATTGCAGAGGGAAAACAGGCATTCAGTATTTTCATGGATCGAAGAGAGCTGGCAGACCAGTGTGAAGAGATGGTGAATGTTTATCTTCATGGAGAAGATGATCCGGAAGTCAATGATTATGAACAGTATGACAATGGCATAAAGATTATTGCAAGTTATCTCTGTGAGCCACAGATGATCGACCGTGAGAATTATGAGATTCTGATCGATAATGGATATTATACAGAAGATGAAGTGAAACCGGTGGCAACACCGACACCTACAGAAGCTCCAGTAACACCGACTCCGGAAGAAACAGTGACACCAACACCAACCGAGAAGGCTGAGTCGACAGAGACAGCGACACCAACACCGACCGAGAAGGTCGAGCCAACAGAGACAGCGACACCAACACCGACTGAGAAAGCGGAAGCAACAGAAACTGCGGCTCCGACACCAAAGGCAAAAGTTACGCTGAAGGAATCAGAAAAGAATAAAAAATAGATATAAGAATAAAAAATAATATGCAGTACATAATAAAAAAGGAACTCCTGTTTATGCGGGAGTTCCTTTTACGTTCAGTTTTATTCACGGAAAGTTAAAGAGTCATCAGTCATAGAATCAACGATTGCGAGGGATTCCAGACGGACACCCATATCACGGATCTTCTGACCGCCATTCTGGAAGCCTTTTTCGATTACGATTCCTGCACCTTCAAGAGTAGCACCGGATTCTTTCACGATGTCGATCAGGCCAAGCAGTGCACATCCGTTAGCAAGGAAATCATCGATCAGAAGTACAT
>CAVFJK010000132.1:0-7244 GCA_963622815.1 Ruminococcus bicirculans (ex Wegman et al. 2014) | reverse complement strand
GTTTCCAGAATGGTCATGGAAGATCTTGATCGAGGAATTACGGGGATTTCTGCCAGGGGAATGTATTCCGGAGAGGATAAACTGATGCTGTTTTGCGTGGTCGGAAAGAAAGAACTGGTGCAGCTCAAAGAGAAAATTGATGAAATTGATGAGAACGCGTTTGTCATTGTCGGCGATGCGAGAGAGGTTCATGGAGAAGGTTTTATAGAAAAATAGGAAAAAATACACAAAAAAACGCAATAAAATTAAGTTTTGGTCTTTTATTTTTGGTGATTTTGTATTAAAATAACACATAACGAAGGAAAGCTATGGGGAAAAAGGAGAAATACGCATAAAAAGCGGGAAGGGATGTAAGCAGATGATATCAAATCAGGTACTACAGAATACACTAGAGGGATTAAAAGAAATATCCAGAACAGAATTCTGCATTATTGACACAGAAGGGAAGAGCCTTGCAACGACTTTTGCAGACTTTTCGATTCAGCCAGGGGATATACAGGCGTTTGTGGAATCCCAGGCAGACAGCCAGCTCGTAAAGGGCTTCCAGTATTTCAAAGTCTGCGATGATTATCAGCTTGAATATATTCTGGTCGCACACGGTGACGATGAAGATACTTATATGGTAGGAAAGCTTGCAGCATTCCAGATACAGAATCTGATCGTGGCATATAAAGAAAGATTTGACAAGGATAGCTTTATTAAGAATCTTCTTCTTGATAACTTGCTTCTGGTAGATATCTATAACCGTGCGAAGAAGCTTCATATTGATGCAGATGTTCGCCGTGTAGTTATGATTCTGGAACTCCAGCAGGAGAAGGATCACAGCTCTATGGAGAGTGTAAAGAGTTTCTTTGGCGGAAAGAGTAAAGACTTCATTACAGCAGTTGATGAGAAGAGTATTATCATTGTTAAAGAGTTGGAAGAAGGCGAAGGATATCCGGAAATGGATAAACTTGCTCACGCAATCCTGGATACTCTCGGACTGAATCAGAATGAAGAAACGCATATTGCATATGGTACGATTGTAAATGAGCTGAAGGAAGTTTCGCGTTCTTATAAGGAAGCAAGAATGGCGTTGGATGTGGGCAAGATCTTCTTCGGAGAGAAAGATGTCATTGCATACAGCTCCCTTGGAATCGGTCGTCTGATCTATCAGCTGCCAATTCCGCTGTGCAAGATGTTCATTAAGGAAATTTTTGAGAACAAATCACCGGATGATTTTGATGAAGAGACTCTGGTCACCATCGATAAATTCTTTGAGAACAGCCTGAATGTTTCCGAGACATCCAGACAGCTGTATATCCACAGAAATACGCTGGTTTACCGTCTGGATAAGCTTCAGAAGAGTACCGGACTGGATCTTCGTGTATTTGAGGATGCGATCACATTTAAGATTGCGCTGATGGTTGTACGCTACATGAAGTATATGGAAACGTTAGAGTATTAATATGAAAATTTCGTGAATTCAATAAAAATGCTTGCATTCCAATATGATATATGTTACAACATTGTTACGAAATGTTAATAAACTATACCGCAGGATGCAATAAAGTGCTGCCGGGATGCTGGCAGCTCTTTTTATGGAATAGAGGACAATGAGGAGGACAATATGGAAACGATGATCGATCTGATTGATGTGACAAAATCGTATGGTAAAGGCCTTCCGGCTGTAAACCATGCCAATTTGCACGTAGATAAAGGAGAATTTGTTTTTGTAGTAGGAAGCAGTGGATCTGGTAAATCTACTCTGATAAAGCTTCTTATGAAAGAACTTGACAGTACAAGCGGACAGATGATAGTCAGTGGCGAGCGCCTGGAGAAGATGAAACACCGCCGTGTTGCGAAATACCGCCGTAAACTTGGCGTAGTATTTCAGGACTTCCGTCTTCTGAAAGACCGTAATGTATATGAAAATGTAGCGTTTGCACAGCGTGTTATCGGAAGACCGACACGAGTGATCCGCAGACGTGTTCCGGAAGTGCTTCAGGAAGTCGGACTTGCTGAAAAATATAAATCCTTCCCGGATGAACTTTCCGGTGGTGAGCAGCAGAGAGTTGCACTGGCAAGAGCTCTTGTCAACCGTCCGGATATCCTTCTGGCCGATGAGCCGACCGGAAACCTGGACCCGAAGACTTCAGAAGAAATCATGAAGCTTCTGGAACAGATCAATGAGCGCGGTACGACCGTACTTGTGGTAACGCATAATAAAGAAATCGTTAATCAGATGAAGAAACGAGTAGTTACCATGCATGACGGAGTAATCGTCAGCGATGAGAAAGAAGGAGGATATCATGAGGCCTAGTACAATCTGGTATACCCTCAAACAGGGTATCAAAAACATAAAGAGAAACTGGATGTTTTCAATCGCATCCATTCTGACCATGGCAGCCTGTATCTTTCTGGTAGGTGTATTTTATTCACTGGTAACGAATGTAGATAATATTGCACAGAAAGTAGAGCAGGAAGTTCCGGTCACGGTCTTCTTTGATGAGGGAACAACTGAGGAACAGATGCAGGAAGTCGGTAATCTGATTCAGGCACGCCCGGAAGTGGAACGTGTTGAATTTGAATCCGCAGATCAGGCATGGGAGAACTTTAAGGATAAATATTTCCAGGGATCTGATGCGGCGGAGGGATTTAAAGATGACAACCCGCTTGTCAATTCTTCAAACTATCATGTATACCTGAATCAGATCGAGAAGCAGACAGAACTGGTAACTTACATTCAGGGACTGGATCATGTTCGTGAAGTCAATCAGTCAGAGCAGGCAGCAAACACCCTGGGAAGCTTTAATAAACTGGTTTCCTATGCATCTATGGTGATCATTGCGCTCCTTCTGATCATTTCTATCTTCCTGATTAGTAATACGATTTCTGTCGGTATTTCTGTTCGTAAGGAAGAGATTGGAATCATGAAATTTATTGGAGCGACAGATGGATTTGTCCGTGCACCGTTCCTTCTTGAAGGTATGGTCCTCGGTGTGATCGGTGCGGCAATTCCGCTGACAGCACTGTATTTCCTGTACAATAGTGTTGTAGAGTACATTCTGAATAAGTTCAGTGTACTTACAGGCGTAGTTGCTTTTATTCCGGTATGGCAGATCTATCAGATCCTGCTTCCGATCGGACTGGCACTTGGAATCGGAATCGGTTTAATCGGAAGTTTTCTGACAACAAGAAAACATCTGAGAGTATAATCCGTAATGAAACATAAAGAGTACGTGACAGGAGTTGTAACAGGAGTTTTGGTTGCTGCACTTGCAGCAGGTGGATTGAATTATGTACATCAGAAACAGAGTGGAAGTGTTCTGGCGGATTCCACACATGTAGAAAAAGTAGAATATCTGGAGAAACTGATCGATCAGGAATATCTGGGAGATATTGACGAAGATAATCTGGCGGAGGGAATCTATGCAGGTCTGGTCTATGGACTGGGAGATGTGTATTCCCGGTATTATACGGCAGACGAATATGCACAGGAAACAGCGACAACGGATGGTTCCTATGTCGGAATCGGCGTATCTATCCAGAAGAATAAAAATGGTGGAGTACAGATTGCAGAGTGCTATGAGGGCGGCTCAGGAAAGAAAGCAGGCCTGATCGTCGGAGACGTGATCACGGCGATTGATGATACCGATGTTACGGATATGGAGCTTTCTGATGTGGTCAGCCTGATCAAGGAAAATAAAGATAAAAGTATTGTTCTGACGGTACAGAGAGAAAATGAAGAAACACCTCTGCAGATAACAGTGGAAGTAACAGATGTGGAGCTCCCGGCAGTGTTCAGTGAAATGCTGGATGATGAGACCGGATATATACAGATAACACAGTTTACGGGAGTTGCACCACAGCAGTATAAAGACGCTTTTGCGGACCTGAAAGAAAAAGGTATGAAGAAACTTGTGGTTGATCTTCGCGATAATCCCGGAGGACTTCTGACTTCTGTATGCGAGATTTTAAGAGAAATTCTTCCGGAAGGGCTGATCGTCTATACCGAAGATAAATATGGAAACAGAGAAGAAGAAACCTGTGATGGCAAGAATGAACTGGATATGCCTCTTGCGGTTCTTGTGAATGAAAGCAGTGCCAGTGCTTCGGAGATTTTTGCCGGAGCGGTACAGGACTATGGAATTGGTAAGATCGTTGGAACGACAACTTACGGAAAAGGTGTTGTACAGGAGCTGAGACAGCTGAGTGATGGAAGTGCAGTGAAGCTTACCGTTTCCAATTATTATACACCAAAGGGAAATTCTATTAATAAAGTAGGAATCCAACCGGATGTTGAAGTGAAACTTGCGGCAGAACTGTTAAATAAAACAGAAATCACTCATGAAGAGGACAATCAGCTTCAGGAAGCGCTAAAAACTCTGTCGGAGCAGGAATGACAGAAGCTGTAATATGTGTGACATAAGAAAAAAATTAATAAATTTAATAAAATTGTAAAAAATGCTTGCTTTTTATTCAATTATTTCTTAAAATATAAAAAGGCTATTTTGTATTTTTAGGAAGGGAATGAGAGCATGAATAACACAGACAAGTACAAAAGAGGCTTTGCCAGAGTCCTGACACTTCTTATGATACTGACTGCATTATTTGTAACAGGGATTCCGGTAAGTGCAGATACAACAGATAACACCACTTCGACTGCAGCCACCAGTATCAGTGAAGTGACTATGACAGCTAAGATAGCGGCTTCCAGTAATACAGCACTTAAAATCAGCTGGGAGAAATGTCCGATTGCGCAGGGGTATGTGATCTACAGAAGAGAATCGACAAAGAAGGCATTTAAACAGATAAAAAAAGTCAGTGCCAGTAAGACAAGCTATACGAATAAGGGACTGACATCAAGTAAGCCATACCAGTATGCAGTGCGTGCGATCCGTAAAGAAAATGGCAAATATGTCTACAGTAAATACACCATGGTAACAGGAGCTACACGTCCGGCAACAGTAAAGACAACGATCAAGGCATCTTCCAGTTCTGCAATGAAGGTGACATGGAAGAAGAGCTCAAGAGCTGACGGCTACCGTATCTACAGAAGGGCTGCCGGCGGGAAGTGGGTGCTGGTTGCTGATGTGGCGAAAAATCTGACTTCTTATGCAGATACAGGTTTAAATGCAAGTACAAAATATGTATATGCAGTCCGTCCATATAAAAAAGGCGGAAATGTAAAATACATGTCTGCAGTAAAGCTGAGTAATATTGCATCCACACAGGCAGCTTCGTCGAATACATCGAACGGAAGTAACAGTAAGTTTACGGCAGCTCAGAAAGATGTTATGAAGAAAATCCTGTATGCAGTAGAGACTGGTGGACAGGTATATGGTAAACAGGAGTATGGCGATTTCACGGAGGCTTATACAAACAGCAGTACAGAATATGCGATCACGATCGGTGCCGGACAGTGGTATGGTACAGAAGCACAGCGCCTTCTGAAACTGATCCATGAGACGATGGGTGAGGCTGAATGGAATAAGATCGACACAGGGAATCATTACGTATGGAAAGCAGTATGCAACGAGAACTGGTCAAAATACAAGATTCCGAAGAGTTCCTGGAGAGCAAGAGTTATTGTAAAGCTTCTCCAGACTGATGTTGGAATCAAATGCCAGGATCAGCTGATGTATAAGCAGATCGAGGAATATGAAACAGAGATACGTAACCTTGGTGTGACCGATGCACAGGCAGTTGGAATGTTTATCAATATCCGTCATCAGGGTGGATACAGCGCTGTTACGCGAGTTTTAGCAAAAACTGCAAAACCGGTCAGCCTGATCAATGTGTATAAAGCACTTGCTTCAGATTCTGGCGGTCAGGTAGGTACATATAAGACAAGACAGGCAAAGGTATATCAGTGGCTGCTGACATACATGAAATAATGATAGAGAACTACGGCTGGTTTCGAGAGGAACCAGCTGTTTTTTTGTAAAATTCATTGCACAGGGCGAAAAGAAAATGATATAATGATATAGGATTTTTGTTGAATGCAGGGAGAAAAGAAATGATTTTAACAGAAGATAAGATTTATACCATGTCACTGGAAACAGAAGGAAAAGACAGTGACAGTGGATTGACAAATAACACGATCGAACTGGAATTTACAAATAAAGAATTACTGCATGCAATCGTTACATGCGGAATGCCGATTCAGAGACTGACAGCAGCATTTCCGGAGAAAAAACGTCTGGAACTTTTGTATAAGCTTTTTCTGGTGGAAACTGCACTGGATACAGAAGGTGACCGGTTGAAAAAATCAAAGAAAATCGCATATCTGGATTCTTCGGAAAAAAGTGTGATTTCCTACTATATGGGAATGTTTTTTACAAAGATGATCAGCCATCGTTTATATGAATCAGAGTATCTGACAAATCTGAATCTGATTGAGACACCGGACCATAAAGAATTCATTGATTTCTTTTCCAGTGAATGGAGACCGGAAATGATTGGTTACAGACCGAAAGAAGAAGTATGGAATGTCTGGGAAGCAAAGGGCGGAAGTAACTACAGGGAGCAGGCTTTGAAGAAAGGTGCTGACCAGCTGAAAGCGATCGGGACTGTGAATGGTGTACGACCGGACCTGGCTGCAGTCTGCATGACGTATTATGACCATGGTTATCTCTGCGGAATCTTACGGGAGCCGGAGGGGAATACAGAAGGAGAGCAGCTGAAATTCAGCGAGGAAGCATTTTATAAGGCTTATTACAGACCAATCTGTGAACTGTTTCTGGATAAAGGAAGTAATCTGAGACTGTATGATTCCCGGGCAGAAGTGTCAGTGGAGATGCCGTATTTCACAGAAGATTATAAAGAACCGGATGAGAGGAAACTTTGCCTTGGAATTTCAAGAAAACTTTTGAATGCCCTGATGGAAGAAGATTATTCTGCGGTTGCAGAACTGAGAAAGTCAGGAGAAGAAACCTGTCCGGATGGTGCATATCTTGGCACAGATGGAATCTATATCAGATAAATAAGAAGTGTATAGCTGGAGAAACCGGATGAACGTAAAAGAGAGAGCTTAGTTAAGGCTCTCTCTTTTTCAATTCTTTCCATTTTCGCATGGCTTCCGGATTCTGTTTTTCCAGTCGTTCTTCCAGACGTTTTCGGTTCTGTTCGATGCGGGCGGAAAGTTCCGGATGTTCTTCCAGAATCTTTTCGCGGATCCGTGAACGACGTTTTTCGATGAGATCAAGAATATGACGGTGTTCTTTATGCAGTTCCTGCGGAAGTTCATCAATATGTAATTC
>CAVFJK010000131.1:1522-5285 GCA_963622815.1 Ruminococcus bicirculans (ex Wegman et al. 2014) | reverse complement strand
CCATAATCCTCAAACTGTACCCGTATGATATCTTCATTTTCAGAAAGCACAACTCCCGTTCCATACTTAGGATGCTGTACTTTTCTTTCTGCTACAGGTGGCTCCTTCTTTATCTGTTCCTGCTCTTGAGTAGCTTTTTTGGTGGCTTCTGCTTTTTTTGCCCGTTCTTCCAGAACCATCTTTTTGAGATCCTGCAGATGTTCGGCTGCTTCCTTTGGATTTCTCTTTTGGCATACCGGACTTGTCAGGTATTTTTCTGGCAGGCAGGAAAGATAGCGTCCCGGGCCTGGAAATACTCGGTTTCCATTGGGACTGGTATAAAAAGATAATTCCAGAAATTTCCTTGCACGGGTCATTCCCACATAAAAAAGCCGCCGTTCTTCTTCAGCCGCTTCATTTTTACTGTTAAGCGGGATAAGACCATCATTTATTCCTATAATAAATACATAGTCGAATTCCAGACCTTTGGAAGCATGGAGTGTCATCAGCTTTACGGAACTTTTGGAATCTTCCTCTCTTTCCAGATCTATTCCATTCAAAACAAGCTCATTCAGGAAGTTACGGATATTTTTGTAGTTCTTCATCCTGTCCAGCAACCGCAGGATATACGTTCGATTTTCCGCATAATCTGCTGAGGCAGGATGCAGATATCTCTCCAGACAAAGAAAATCCCACAGATTCTCATAATCTTTTCTCTGATCCTGAAAATTCCACATCTTCTGAAAAAGCAGGGATTTAGAGAAAAATGTGCTTCCTGTTCTTACTGACTCAATTTCTGTACGTGCCTTTTTTTCTGTCCATCCTTCGCCGAAATCTTTGTTCATAAGAACGGACACAGCGCTGCTAATATCCTCATGGTTACTCAAAAAACGAAGGATCTGGAGAAACCACACAAGCACCGGAATATCCTGAATCGTTTTCTTCTGTGATACTTCGTAAGGAATTTCATGCTTGGCAAAAACTTTTTCCAGAATTTCAGACTGATTCTGTAACCGATAAAACACTGCAATCTGTTCATATGGAACCTGCTCCTCATGGAGTTCCTGAATTTTTTCTGCCAGATATTCTGCCTCCTGAAACGGATCGTAATGATTTTTTATGGATATTTTTTCGCCCTTATCCTGTACACCTTCCAGAGTGTCCCCTGTCTCCTGGAATCTTCTGGAAACAGCCAGGATCGTCCCGGAAGAACGGTAATTCACCGGAAGAGAAAGTTCTTTCGCCTGATAAAGCTCCCGAAATCGGTAAAAAATGTTAAAGACGCTTCCACGCCAGCTATAGATTACCTGATTTGGATCACCGACTGCAAACAGGTTTACTTCCGGTTTCTTTAACTGTCGGACAAATTCAAACTGCAGTTCATCGCAGTCCTGTATCTCATCAATGATGATCCATTTTATATTTGGAAGGAGTTCTTTATGACATTCCAGAAGTCTGATGGCATTTATCAGAAGGTCTTCATAACTCATCTTATTCTGTTTTCGTTTTTCTTCTGCAAGAAGATCTACAAGCTGTAAAAAATCATCCTGGTAATTGTTTCGTGAAGAGCCACCAGTCCGGTTCTTCTGGTCCAGTCTCTTTCTCAGGCGGTTCTTATATTTGATCTTTAAATTGTGTTCTTTGATAAGATGCGTGGCCAGTTCCAGTTCTTCCTCTGGAAGACATACCTGAAATTCGCTGGTGTAACCCAGTTCCTGTACCGGAAGAACATCCTGTAAAAGCTTTAATGCAATGCCATGGAAGGTTCCATATAAACAGTTCTGCACTTTGGGGTCCATATCAGATATCTTTAATCGTTCACGGATCTCATCGGCAGCCTTGTTTGTAAATGTCAGAACAATCATATCCTCCAGCGGAATTTCCTTCTGTTCGTAAAGATACTTTATTTTTTCAATCAGAACAGTTGTCTTTCCACTTCCAACATTTGCCCGTACCAGACAGGTATTGCTTTCATCCAGGACAGCCGCTTTCTGGTATTTATTCAGTTCCATCGTTGTCATCCTTTTTCAGCGCGTGGTATCTTCGCATCAGTTTTTCTTTTTTATCGTTATCCGCTGCTTTTTCACCGGAAAGAATGGAAAGCCGGAAGTTATCTGGAACAGAGACATAACTGCGAAGTACATTCACAATCGCATTTCTGTTTTCCGGCATATCTGCCCATTCTGCATAGAACGCTTCTTTTACATAAAGAATCAGAGAATCTTCTTTTATCTCTATGGAAGATACCATACGGAAAAATCCTGCAAAGGCTTCATTTTCTTCTGTTATCCTGCTACAAAAGCTGTTCCACTTTTCTTCTAATTCTGCCAGTTTAAACTCTCTTGAAATCTTCTGCACTTCTTGATTTTCTGGAAGACTGGTTTCTCCTGCAAATCCGGATTCTTCCGACAGATTCTGAAGTCCCCACAGAATGACATTCCGGTCCAGCCGGTCATCGCCGATGCATACGGCACATCCGTTTTTGCAGCAGCAGCCGGAAACCATTCGTACAGCCTGTTCCACTACCTTCGGGATCAGGTCATAAATTTTTTCTGCAAATCCAAGACCGCCTACATAACAGTCATAAAAATAAAGGTAGACTTCTTCCTCGGTACTTCCCGCAAGTTCCAGTGCATTAGAAGAAAACGCCACTCCAAGATCTGCACTTTCTGTCATAGTCACCATCAATGCCGCGTTCTTTAATGCAAACATCAGACCTTCAAAGTGATTATTCCGCACATAATACCCCTGATTATCCGGCTGTAACAGATTACGGTACATGGTTACTACATTTTCAGGAAGTTTTATCCATGCTGCTTCCGTATCATAATTTTTTGTCAATGGTTTCCGAAGCTGCTCGAATCCCAGATTCTGATGGTTATGGAACTGCATTTTTTTATACATATATACAAAATCCGCGATATTTACATCCCCAAAAGACAGTTCTGTCCTTTTCCATTCCTGTTTCTTTTGTCTGTGGATAATCCGAATGTTTGTCTCACTTCCCGGAACCGTATAATAATTTCCATGGAAAGGAACTGCCTCCACGATCTGGGTTTCCAGATTCATATGTATCACCTGGTAAAACTCGCCGTCATGCATATAGACGGCCCCTTCGTGAATTTCATGAAAAGCCTGTTCCTCATCCATTTCCGTGATATTTTTCCCTGTCTCTTTATTCAGAAGCTGATAGTTATTCTGATCAATATTCCGCATGGAAAATTCTCCCGCCGGATACTGTCCTCCAGCCCATACGAAACGACCTCCGAGGCTTCGGACTTCTTCTACTCTCAGAAGAACAGGGATGGTTTCTCCAAGATCCGGAAAAAGCACCCCATCATCCAAAGACAGTGGAAGTTCTGCTGCGGCAGCACGGATATGTGCCAATTCAATCAGAAGATTATTCGGATCTACAATGGCATTCTCACTACTGCTGTCAAAAAGCCATTCCGGTTCCAGGGCAATGTACTGATCCATCGGAAGATTTGCCAGAATCAGATAATTTGTGCATTTCCCTTTTCCTCTTCCGGCACGTCCGGTCTGCTGCCAGAAGGATGCTCTGGTTCCGGGATATCCTACAAGTACCGTTGTATTGATCTTTCCGATATCGATTCCAAGTTCCAGTGCATTGGTCGATACAAGTCCGGTCAGTACGCCGGAAATCATGCGCTTTTCGATATTTTTTCTTTCCTGCGGGGTGTAACCGCCTCTGTATCCGGATATCTCTTCCTTTTTTGCATTTCCCAGAAAGGCGCTGTTCTCCAGTTGATCTCTGGTTTCTTTC
>CAVFJK010000131.1:503-1512 GCA_963622815.1 Ruminococcus bicirculans (ex Wegman et al. 2014) | reverse complement strand
CCAGAAAGCTCTCTTTTTCTTCCATCAGCTGTGGGAGCAGATCGGCTGCAACGCCTATCACGGATTCTTTTCCATAAGGATTTCCATCTCTATCCAGTTTTTCGGGCGGCTGGATCAGGCAGTAGGTACGCTCTGCCATGCCTGCCCCGCTTTTACTGATACAGGTAAATGTTTTTCCACAGATTTTTTCGGCAAGCTCTACCGGATTGGCAATCGTTGCTGAACTGCATAAGAACTGTGGATCAGAATGATAATATCTGCAAAGCCTGGATAACCGCCGGAATACATTTGCAAGATGTGAGCCAAATGCCCCTCTGTATACATGTAGTTCGTCCAGGACAATATATTTCAGATTGGCGAAAATAAAATCAAAACCATATTTGCTGTGATTTGGAAGCATGGAGCCATTCAGCATATCCGGATTTGTAAGAATGATATTGGCACGCTCACGGATTCGTTTTCTCTCATCGGGAGGGGTATCTCCGTCGTAGACACCTGCGGACAGTCTGTGTTCGCCAAAATATTCTATCCATGGCTTTAAGGCACGGTACTGGTCTGCCGCCAGAGCCTTAGTCGGATAGACAAAAATTGCCCGTGTAACAGGATTCTGCAAAATTTCCTGAATTACCGGCAGATAAAAACACAGAGACTTGCCGCTGGCTGTCGGCGTTGTGATTACAATATTTTTCCCATTGACCGCCTCACAAAAAGTCTCTGCCTGGTGTATATAAAGGGACTGGATATTCTGCTTCACCAGAAAACTCTGGATGTCCGGATGCACATTTTCCGGAAATTCCGCATAGATGGGGGCTTTTTCCGGTATGATTTTTTTGTAGATGATGTTTCCCTTCATGAGTGGTATAGATGCTCCTTTGTTGTTTGTTTTACATTAGATAATAGATATAGGATACCATAAACAAACGTTCGGGACAAGATGACTTATAACACAAAGGGACTATGAACCAATGATCTGGTAAATAGTCCCTTGTAAAAGATATGATTTAGAATT
>CAVFJK010000131.1:0-493 GCA_963622815.1 Ruminococcus bicirculans (ex Wegman et al. 2014) | reverse complement strand
CATTTTACTGATTCCCGGGTTGCCGTCCAGGTGCTGCATATTCAGAGTCTTTCGTTTTAAGCGTTCCTGTTCAGACTGCTTCAGAATATAATCTTTGATCTCTTTGGCATGTTTGATATGGGTGAGTCTGAGATCCGGATCTGTCACATCTCCTGTAAAGCAATGGATGGTTCCAAGCCCCAGCATACGCTCTAACAGAGTACTCTCCAGGCGTACATCGATTACTTTATATAAGTAGCAGTCATTCTCTTCTTTTCTTAATAAGCCGTTGTTTACGGTTATGATCTCATCTGTCACGGTATAAGAGGTGAAAGTCCATGGCAGTCCCAGAAACATAGAACGTTTTTTCTCTTTATAAGTCATTGGTATTCCCTCCTGCTTCAATTTTTCTCTATTTTACCACAGAAAAAGCAGTTATGCCATATACAGATATTTTCCTGTCCAAATGGAACTAAATCAACAGATTGGGACAGACAAGGGGAAAGTGATATGT
>CAVFJK010000130.1:7504-7891 GCA_963622815.1 Ruminococcus bicirculans (ex Wegman et al. 2014) | reverse complement strand
CCGGCTCTATCTCTGCTGCTTCTGAAAACCTGTATATCACCCAGCCAGCACTCAGCCGCAGGATACAGACTCTGGAAAATGAACTTGGTTATAAGTTATTTGTAAGGGGAAAAGGGCATAAAAGATTAGACTTAACTCCACGCGGAAAGGCTTTCGTTCCCGTCGCCCGTCGCATGCTTGATGCCTGGAAAGATGCACTGGCACTCAACCAGCTTGATATTTCAGATATTTTGAATCTGTCTGCGATCGACAGTATCAGCAAATATATCCTGCCTGATGTCTTTCAGAGACTTTCTCAGGAATCGGAAAATATTCGGGTTTGCTTTCATAATTACCATTCTTTTGAGGCTTATGATTATATTTCCAGAGAAATGACTGATATCGCTC
>CAVFJK010000130.1:0-7494 GCA_963622815.1 Ruminococcus bicirculans (ex Wegman et al. 2014) | reverse complement strand
GTTCCAGGAGCCAATGATCTTATTATGTAACCAGGACACTTCCTTCCCTGATGTTGTCTCTCCGGAAACCCTTGCACCTGATAAAGAAATTCTCCTGCCCTGGAGTCCTGAATTTGATTCATGGCACGATTACTGGTTTGGCTCGTCATCCCGTTATCATTCTTTCGTAGATCAGATGGGGCTCCTTGAGTATCTTCTCTCCTGGAAAAACACATGGGCAGTTGCGCCTGCCTCTGTTGCCAGATCCATTTCTGTACTTGATTATGTCACTGTACACAGACTTTCTTCACCTCCGCCGGACAGAATCATTTACTATATCAAAAGAGCCAACACTTCTCTGAAATACGAAGATATATTTTTCAAAACTTTTTACAGATGCGTAAAAAAAATACCAGATCTTGTCTGGTTAAATGCAGAATAACTGACGGGGACAGAGTTCTGTTGCACTAAAGTACTGTGCAACACTCCGTCCCCATCAGTTTATTTTTTCACTCTATTCTTTTACACTCAGACGCACCAGTGCTCTCTGCAGCTTTGCAGATGCCATCTTGTATTCCTGGTCCGTGAGACCGCCTTTGGCGATCATCTCTTCAGCACGTTTCTTTGCCTCCTGTGCGCGCTCTCCATCAATATCTTCTTTCCACTCCCAGGTGGTTGCGAGAAGACGGCAGGTTCCGTTCATGACAGAAAGCATCCCGCCGATACAGGCCGCAGTCCGTCTGTTCCCGTCTGCCATGACAACACTGGCTTCACCCATGCCAAGGGCAGTACAGAAATTACAGTGTCTTGCAAGAATCGCAATATCACCGCTGATACTTCTGCAGACCACACGCTCCACATCACCCTCAAAAAGTAGTCCGTCCGGTGTTCCGATCCGTAAAGGGAAGGTACTCATAAGCCACCTCCTTTACTGCTTCTCAGCTTTTTCGAATACTTCATCAATGGTACCGGCAAACAGGAAATAGCTCTCCGGAATATCATCACATTCGCCATTGAGGATCATCTTAAATCCTCTTAAGGTTTCTTTGAGAGGAACATATTTACCAGGCATACCTGTGAACTGTTCTGCTACTGAGAAGCTCTGGGACAGATATCTCTGTACTTTACGTGCACGGCTTACTGTACGTTTATCTTCTTCGGAAAGCTCGTCCATACCCATGATGGCGATGATATCCTGAAGTTCTTTATAACGCTGAAGCACACGCTGCACAGATCTTGCGATCTCATAATGCTCTTTGCCAACGATCTCAGGTGAAAGGATACGGCTTGTGGAATCCAGCGGGTCTACTGCCGGGTAAATACCCTGGCTGGAGATCTCACGGGAAAGTACGGTTGTTGCATCCAGATGTGAGAACGTTGTTGCCGGAGCAGGGTCTGTAAGGTCATCGGCAGGCACATAAACCGCCTGTACTGATGTGATGGAACCCTTGCGTGTGGAAGTGATCCTCTCCTGTAAGTTACCCATTTCAGTTGCCAGTGTCGGCTGATATCCTACTGCGGACGGCATACGTCCAAGAAGTGCGGATACCTCAGAACCAGCCTGTGTGAAACGGAAGATATTGTCAATGAAAAGAAGCACATCCTGATTCTTCTCATCACGGAAATACTCCGCCATGGTAAGTCCGGAAAGTCCGACACGCATACGTGCTCCCGGCGGTTCATTCATCTGACCGTAAACCAGAGCAGTTTTGTCGATAACTCCACTTTCTTTCATTTCATTATAAAGGTCATTTCCTTCACGGGTACGTTCTCCAACGCCTGTGAATACAGACAGACCGCCGTGAGCAGTAGCTACGTTATGAATCAGCTCCATGATAAGAACTGTTTTTCCTACACCTGCACCACCGAACAGACCAATCTTACCACCTTTTGCATACGGGCAGATCAGGTCAACGACTTTGATACCTGTCTCCAGGATCTCGGTTGCCGGCATTTGTTCTTCATAAGAAGGAGCCGGACGATGGATCGACCAGCGTTCCTTTGCTTCCGGAGCCGGCTGGTTATCTACCGGTTCTCCAAGAAGATTGAATACTCGTCCCAGGCAGACATCTCCTACCGGAACTGTGATCGGGCCGCCGGTGTCTACTGCCTTTGTGCCCCGGACAAGACCGTCGGTAGAGTTCATGGCGATACATCTTACGACATCGTCACCAATCTGCTGCGCTACCTCGGCTGTCAGCTTTGCGCCGTCTGATTCTATTTCTATGGCATTGAGAAGAGCCGGGAGTTCATCGTGCGCAAAGCGGATATCCAGAACCGGACCGATGACCTGTACTACTTCGCCAATGTGTTTTTCACTCATGTTTTAAGTCTCCTATGATATTTTAAAGCCCTTCCGCACCTGCAACAATCTCCGTGATCTCCTGCGTGATGCTGGCCTGTCGTGCTCTGTTGTAATACAGATTCAGCTTATCGATCATCTCTTCTGCATTACTTGTTGCAGCGTCCATAGCCATTCTTCTGGCTGCAAGTTCACTGGCTGTACTCTCACATACCCCGCCATAAACCAGACCCGCCAGATATTCTGGAACAACGGCATCAAATACAACTTCTGCATTCGGCTCGTAGAGGATCAGATTTCTGGTATCTACTTTACCGCCGCTTTCTTCCCGGATGTCAGTCATCGGAAGTATGGAAAATACCTCCGGCTGCTGGGAAAGCATAGATGCAAAAACGGTATAACATAACTCAATGTGCCCAAATGTTCCCTTGCGGAATTCTTCACAAAGCAGATTTGCTATCTCAAAACAGTCCGCAACAGAAATGTCCGCAATCTCTGCAAACTTGTCTGTCAGGCATGCAATGCCTTTCTGTCTGAAATACTCGACTGCTTTTTTTCCAATCGGCAGAACCATGTAATCCTTACCTTCGGCTGCAGCTTCCAGACATTTAAAAAGATTGGCATTGTATCCGCCCGCCAGACCTCTGTCACCGGCGATCACTACATAACAGTATCGCGGATTCGATGACGCTCTGGCATATACGGAAGAAAAATCGATATTTTCTCTGGCAATGTCTTTCAGTGTCTCATGCAGCTCTGTAAAATAAGGACGGCAGGTTTCCGCACGTTCCTTTGCCTTACGCAGTTTGGAGGATGCAACAAGCTCCATGGCCTTGGTAATCTGCATCGTACTCTGTACGCTTTTAATACGCAGCTTTACCGCTTTCATATTTCCAGCCATATGATCATACCCTCCTAATCACATTATTTGTCAGGTCTTGTATTCAGGAAATTCTCTGTATACGCTTCCAGTACATGACGTAGTTTTTCTTCAGTTTCCGGTTCGAGTTTGCCAGTGCTGCTGATCAGCTGCATAACTTCCAGACCGGCTGCATCTGCATCAAGGTAGGTATACAGTCCTGCTTCATATTCGCTTACATCTTCAACTTTGACTTTTTCGAGGATGCCCTTGGTTACGGCATACAGGATCGCTACCTGCTTCTCTACCGGAACCGGAGCATTCTGGCTCTGTTTCAGAACTTCTACGATACGTGCCCCCTGTTCCAGACGTGCCTTTGTATCGGCATCCAGATCAGAACCAAACTGAGCAAAACTCTGAAGTTCACGATACTGAGAGTAGATCAGTTTCAGAGTACCGGCTACCTTCTTCATAGCTTTGATCTGCGCATCTCCACCAACTCGTGATACGGAAATACCAGGGTTTACCGCCGGCATGATACCGGAATGGAAAAGCTCTGTTTCCAGGAATATCTGTCCGTCTGTAATGGAAATTACGTTTGTCGGAATATAGGCAGATACGTCACCTGCCTGTGTCTCGATAATCGGCAGTGCCGTCAGAGAACCGCCGCCATGCTCGTCGTCAAGTTTTGCTGCACGCTCAAGCAGTCTGGAATGCAGATAGAAAACATCTCCAGGATATGCCTCACGTCCAGGCGGACGACGGATCAGAAGAGAAAGTGCACGGTAAGCAACCGCATGCTTACTTAAGTCATCATAAATGATGAGCACGTCTTTTCCTTTATTCATAAAATATTCGCCCATTGCACAGCCTGCATATGGTGCGATGTACTGCATCGGGCTGGATTCCGAGGCCGTTGCAGCAACTACGATCGTATAATCCATAGCACCGTTTCTGGTAAGATTCTCTACCAGAGATGCCACTGTTGAACGTTTCTGACCAATTGCAACATAGATACAGAGGACATCTTTGCCTTTCTGGTTGATGATCGTATCTGTTGCGATGGTTGTCTTTCCTGTCTGACGGTCGCCAATGATCAGCTCACGCTGTCCGCGTCCGATTGGAATCATGGAGTCGATTGCCTTGATACCGGTCTGCAGAGGCTGGTATACGGAACGTCTCTCACAGATTCCAGGTGCTTTGGTCTCTACCGGGCGAAATTCTTTCGTGTCGATTGGGCCTGTGCCATCGATCGGCTGACCAAGTGCATTGACTACTCGTCCGATCATCGCTTCGCCTACCGGTACAGACACGACCTTGCCTGTACGCTTTACGGTCTGACCTTCACCAATATTTTCATCAGAGCCAAATATTACGATAGAAACACTGTTTTCTTCCAGGTTCTGTGCCATTCCGAAATTTCCGTCTTCAAATTCCAGCAGTTCACCCGCCATACAGTTTACGAGTCCGCTGGCACGGGCAATTCCGTCGCCGACCATAAGGATCGTTCCTGTTTCATTCTGCTGAATCGCATTTTCGTAATATTTTATCTGGCTTCGGATGACTTTGGATATTTCCTCAGGTTTTAATTGCATGTGTCCATTCCATCCTTTAACATTTTATAGCTTTTGCTTTCATTTTTATCAAACAACAACCTCATTCAGTTTTTTCGTAATATCTGAAATACGTCCCTGTACGGTTCCGTCAAGCTGTATGCCTTCCATCTCCACGCGGAGTCCGGCAAGAACCGTCGGGTCTGTCTTCTGTGTGAGGTGGATCTTCTTTCCGCTTGTCTTCTCCAGTTTTGCACACAGGGCTTCCATCTGCTCTTCTTTAAGCTTCACTGCACTGGTAACGACTGCTTCCACAATGCCATGGTCAACATTGTATCTGCGCGTAAATTCCTCACAGCAGCCTGCAAACTCTCTTAAGATTTTCTTTTCACATAAGATTTTAAGAAAATTGAGGAGATACGGCTCTGCCTGTCCGCCAAAAGCCTCATCAAGAAGTTTCATCCTCTCTTCCTGCGGAATCGCAGGTTCTCCCAGTAATTTCAGATATCCTGGATTTTCCCGAAAAATCTGTCTGATTTCATTCATCTGCTCCATGATCAGTCCATCGAGCTTTTCTTCGGCAGCAAGATCGTACAGACTGCCGCCATAGACTTTGGCAGCCTGTGTCATGATGCCTCACCTACATTCTCAATAAAATCATTAATCAGTTTCGTATGATCCTCTTCGTTAATTTCGCGCTCGATTACCTTACCAGCGATCTCAACAGCCATGCCTCCGATCTCACCCTTGATCTCGTTGACAGCTTTACGTCTTTCCTGTGCAATGTCTTTCTCTGCCTTTTCTTTCATGGCAGTTACCTGACTGGAAGCTTCTTTAAGCATCTCTTCGCTCTGAACAGCCGCCGTTTTCTGGGCGGTCTTGACAATATCGTTTGCCTTTTCCCTGGCTTCCTGCATATTCTTTTCGTATTCGGCTTTCATAGCCTCTGCTTCCTCTTTCGCCTTCACTGCGTCCTGGATCTCCGCGTCAGCTTTGGCTCTGCGCTTCTCCAGCATTTCGTTGACAGGCTTAAAAAGAAAACGTTTAATGAGATACACCTGAATAAAAAGGTTGCAGATCGTCGCTACAAAATTCCACGGCACAATTCCCACTAATTCCTGTACCTGCATGTTTGTAACCTCCTATTATCGCTGTTCGCTTCGTTCACAGCAATTCTCTTTTTACTTTCCGATCATCCCAGGAAGTTCATGAACATGCCAGGTGCTACGAAAATAAGGAGCAGACCGGTTACAAAGCCATAAATACCGGTTGTCTCTGCGATAGCACAGCCAAGAAGCATGGTAGATGTAACATCACCTTTGCATTCCGGCTGACGTCCGATTGCTTCCAGAGCACTTGCTACTGCATTACCTTCACCAATACCAGGTCCGATACCTGCGATCAGCGCACATCCTGCTCCAATTGCACAACCTGCTAATGCGATACCTTTTGCTAATAACTGAAAATCCATAGTAAAAACCTCCTGTAATTATATTATCCCTTTTTTTCTGAACGTTCCCACACGTTCGCTTCTTATTCCTCTGCTGCATTTGCGATGTACATGACTGTCAGCATACAGAAAATAAATGCCTGCATAAATCCTGAGAACCAGTCAAAATATACAGATAAAATTGCCGGCAGACCTACATCAAGAACAGGTATCTGCGACAGAACATCTCCCACAACTCCCGGTATCAGACCCAGAAGTGCGGAACTCGCCACTGCCAGTGACCCGTAGATCAGACCATTGATAACAACACCGGAAAGAATATTTCCGAAATGACGGCATGCCATACTTATCGGTGTCGCCAGTTCAGAAAGAATATTAAATGGTGTCATAACCGGAATTGGCTGTGTAAATCCCTTTAAGTAACCGCCAAATCCGCTGGTCCTGATCTTCTGCGCAGTGATCATGATAAATACCACGACCGCCCACGCTGCTTCAGTAGACAGATCTGATGTCGGGCTTCGAAGTCCGATAAGGCTGATAAGATTCGATATCACACTCGTTGCAAAAAGTGCAGCAACAAACGGGATCATATATCTAAATTTTTCACCCATATTGCCGATAACGAATTTATCCGCCTGTTCTACCAGAAGTTCTGCCACTGCCTGCCGTTTGGAAATATTTTCCTCTTTCAGATCATGCGTCAGCCAGATGCATAAGCCTGTAATCAATATCATAACGATCCAGCTCACGATCATGGTTTCACTGATCCTTAACTGTCCCAGAACCGGCAGGTCAATGGGTAAAGTAAAAAATATCCTTGCCCCATTAATATCCAGTTCCATACATTTACTCACCTCCCGTCTTTTTTAGATTCGTTCCCTCCTAATTATTTATGAAATATCCCCACTAATTTAATTCCCGTTCCCGGAAATAAAAGTGGAGCAATTCCCGCAACAAAATGGAAGCACGGTGCTACGATCGCCACGATCACCCACAGGATCATCATCATAAAACGCTGTGAGTAACTGGATTTGAGCTTCATTCTCGCGGTTCCTTCATCTGCTGCTGACGCTGCTTTCTGTACTGCCAGCCCCATCAGGAAAAAATTCAGAACTGCAATCGCTCCGCCTCCAATGCCTCCTAAAAATACGGTATAGTCTAACGGCACTTTATCCGGCATTGCGAAATGAAGTATTGCAAAAAGGATCCACATCAGGATCAGACCAGCTGCCGTAATCTTAATGACCCTCTTTGTTTCCTTCTTTACTGCCGGCTGCACATTATCCAGTATACTGCTCATATTTCCATTCCTTTCGTAATCATTCATTAGCTGTGTCAATATACTGTGCTG
>CAVFJK010000129.1:0-6721 GCA_963622815.1 Ruminococcus bicirculans (ex Wegman et al. 2014) | reverse complement strand
GTTTATAGGAACACCGGCTATTTTTTAGCCGGTGTTAAAAGTGATGGTTCAGCCTTACGGCTGAACTGTTACAATTATTTTCCAGCAAAATGTAAAAAGACATTTACCAGCACATCATACTTATAAAGCACACTCAATATACTGTCTTTTCCAACCAATGTAAGACCATTTTTTCCGACTTCTGTACTGCACAGAACTGTCAGGATCAAAAGTGCTATCCATATAAACAATATGCCCTTCGCTATACCAATCACCGCACCGGTCAGTCTGTTCGCGCCGTTGATCAGCGGCAGTTCAGCAATCGCATTCAGGATGCAGCTCAGCAGCCGGATCACAAGATTGGCCAGCACATAAGATATAAGATAAGACAGTCCGTTCACAATCATATTTGCCAGATATCCGGAAACATAATCATTAAATGAATCTACCGCCAGTTCCTTATATACTTCTGCCGTGTTATTATCTGTCAGGCTTTTCTGTAATATCTCAGGCAGGCCAAGTCCGTCTATAAGTGAACTCTCTTCCTGCACTGCCGTATCTGAGCTTTCATCATCGGAACTCTCCGCATCCGAGACATCCGCATCCTGTGAATCCACAAAATTACGACAGCTTTCCTGTATCCGTTCATATACCGGAGTCTTTTCCATCATAAAGTCATTTACATAAGGATTTATCATCCACGCAAGCACCAACGCAAGAAACACAAAGAAAAACGACATGATCTCACGTATAAATCCCTTACGGTATCCACGATATCCGGTCAGAACCAGTATTCCAATGGCCACAATTCCAAGCCATGTTATCTCCATGTCACACCTCTCAGCTTAATTTTATCACATCAACACCACTGTCAAGAACAAGAAGATACCTGTTCCATCCAGTCTTTATGAAATCGCTGATCGTACCATCAATCGTTCCGCTGTATTTTTCCACACCACGACTATTCATAACGCATACCTGAGAACTGTTATAAAGGAGAATGCTTCCACCACTCGCTTTGATCGTTGTATATGGAATATTAAAATCTTTTTCAAACTTCAGATTTCCATCCGTAGAATACACTCTCATCGTATATTGCTTCTCTTTATTTCCATTTTTAAATACAAGTCCGATCATGTTGTCATCATAAAATGTGCTGACAATCTCCTTGTCCACTTTAACGGTTGCTTTTTCTTTAGGGATCTGGCTTCCACTATATAAGGTAAATCCATCATCTCTGATTGCAACAGACTTATCTCCATTCAGATACATAATCTGTGGAACCACCGTTCCCTCATAGGTATATCCGCTTACAATGCGGTTATCCTCACTCTGGCCCACATCACCGAAGTTATAAAATGCAACATAACTGATCGTTTCGCTTCCATCTACAAACTGATATGCAGCCATCATAATATTTCCATTATCCGCAACTGCTACATCAAGTGGATAGCCCGGATCCGAGATATGCGTCTGGTTTTCAGCGATCAGACTTCCATCTGAGGCATAAAAATTAATCCATGTGGAATCACCGCCGTCCAGAATCGCCGCTACCATTCCGCTTGAGGAAATTCTAGCTTTAACAATATTATAGGAGGTCGTCACACTTCCTGTTTCTCCGTTTTTGTCAAACATTTCCAGAAGTGTACCATCCTGATCCGCAATAACCGCCCTGTCGTCTTTCACATCTGCCACCGGATTCTGCATCTCGTAAAGGACGCTCCAGTAAGAATCCATACTGCTGTTCACCAGTGATGCCCCGTCAGGACTGTAACGAAGTATCTTTCCGGACATTTCCAGGTAATTTGTAGAAACTACGTCTTCCTGTTCGCTCGCAGAAAGGATCTTATAATCGTGATAACTTCTCCTCTCTACATACAGAAGCACGACCGTCACGATTGCCGCGACCGCAACAACTGACATAACCGCTCTGCGCAAAGTATCGTGTCTGTGTTTACTCAGACGGTTCTGATACGCCTCCTCAGGGCTCAATTCCTGCTCAACCCGTTGTTCCTGCTCAAGTTTTGCACGCTGTGCCTGCATCTTCTTTCTTTTGTGTTTTCGTTTTAATTTTTTTATTATATTTGCCATTTTCCTTACCTTGTACTTTATCGCAGGGTTTACCTGCGGTCGGTCATCTGATTATATACTAACCGTTTTATTATATCAAATTTTCTACGGCAATACAATTATCTGGCCCGGATAAATAATTTCATCTTCGCTCAATCCGTTTGCCCGACAGATCTCGGCCACCTTTTCCATTGTTCCATATCTGGATATGCTTATCTGATACAAGGTATCCCCCGGCTTGATCACATAGGAAGTTCCTTGCCCTGCTGCTGACGTCACAGCGCTTCCCGTTACATCTTCGCTGACTTTATTCATATCAGCAGAATTTTCCGTCTGTTCCTGTTTTACTCTTCGCTCCGCTTTCCTGGTATCGGATTCTTCCCGATAAATTTCCTGTTCAGTCGAACTCGCTGCTGTTGTCTTTTCCGGAACCGATGAAATCGCTGCCTCTGGAGATACTGTCGGCTGCTGAGATACCGGAACCGGTGTAGGATCTTTTTTTAACGCAGAAGTCGGTGTAACAGAAACTTTTTCTGTCTCTTTCGGAGCCTTTGTAATTTCCGCTGAACTCACTGCCTGAGATGCTGTCTCCGTAACCGTATCTGCTGAATTTCTATGATTATAATTCTGATAAAACTGAACCCCCACCGTCATCACTGTAAGAACCAGGCAGGCCGTTGCCGCATAAGAAAAAACAGAAGTTCTGTCTTCTGCCTCCTGCTCTTCACGCGGTTCTTCTTTATGTTTCTTCTGTATGATCTTTCGAAAAGCTCTGACAGCATCATCCGAAACTGTTTCCTGTTCATCTTCATGCAGCTGCGGATTTTTCTCCAGCATATAGGCCTGCATCTGTGGATTCTTTTCATAATAGATATAATATCCGCTCTGCCGCACCATCAGACCGTTTTCATAGCAGAAAAAAGTCTCCTCGTTTTCCACCGGGTCCATCAGCATCAGTACTTTTTCTCCACCAAACAATTTCATATGAAGTCTTTGCAGTCCTTCTGTCACTTCCATCAGTAAAGATTTCTGCGTCAGGAACCATCCCACGATCTCCTGTCCGGGAAAATACTGTTCTATTTCTTCATGAATCTTCTGCCATGTAATATCACTGAACTCTACATGTTCTGCCGCCGTCTCCCCCACATCTGCCAGCAGAGTGCCTTTAATAAACAGATACCCTGTCCCGGAATTCCATTTTGTTTCTCCCGTAAAAACCGCCACTGAGCCTCTGTCCTCTGCTTCTGTCTTTTTTGAAAGTTTCTTCAGAAATGTATATGCATAGTCTTCTATATAGATCCGGTATTCTTCTCCCGGAAGTCCTATCTGCCGTATATTTTTCGGAAGGTTGAAAATCCCTTCATTCCCCTTTGCCGTCTGCTTTTCATCCTTATAGATGACCTCTATCATATATATCACCCCTTCAGGCATCAGAATACCATATGGGAAATGCGGATTTTAGCATAATATAAGAGGCTTTTTTAAGAATTTAGCGACATATTTTGCATAGCGCATATTTTTCTCCTGCTTCGGATACAATAAAGCAGAACCAGCCTGTCTGTTACATCCAGGCACTATCGAAAGGATCGTCTATGACTTTTTATATTAACACCAATCGCCGGGACTGCTCCGAAGAAATCTCTGTCCTGCTGAAAAAATGCATTCTTGCATATCCCGGACACTGGACAGAACTTGTTTTTCTCTGCATCGGGACTGATCGTGTTACAGGAGACTGTCTCGGCCCGTATGTCGGACACCGGCTAAACACGCTTCACCTTCCGGGAGTATCCGTTTATGGTACACTTGCGCATCCTGTTCATGCGTTGAATTTATCTGAGACACGTCTCGAAATCCTTTCCCGGCATCCGGACAGTCTGGTCATTGCCATAGATGCATCTTTAGGACAAAAAAAGCACCTGGGATATGTGACCATCGCAAATGGTGCACCCAGGTGCCGCCGTTCATAAAAAACTGCCGCCTGTCGGCCATATTCATATTACGGGAATCGTTAATATCGCAGGCATGCTGGAACTATTAACGCTCCAGACCACACGTCTCTCCACTGTGATTTCTATCGCGGAACAAATTACGGACGGAATCCTGCTTACAATTCCACAGTCAGATCTTATACAAACTCTTTGATCTGTTTATAGATGCCTTCTGCATCCAGTCCATATTTCTCAAGAAGAGCAACTGCCGGACCGGATTCTCCGAATACATCATTGATACCGATACGTTTAACCGGTACAGGAGCTTTCTCAGAAAGACATTCGCATACAGCTCCGCCTAATCCACCGATAATGGAGTGTTCTTCTACTGTAACAACTTTACCGGTTTCTTTAGCTGCTGCTACGATCAGATCTTCATCCAGTGGTTTGATTGTGTGGATGTTGATCACTTTTGCATCGATTCCGTCTGCTGCCAGTTTCTCTGCCGCTTCGAGGGCAGCTGCTACGCAGAGACCGTTAGCAACGATCGTAAGGTCTTTGCCTTCACGAAGGACAATACCTTTACCCATCTCAAACTTATAGTCCGGTCTGTCATTGATTACCGGAACTGCCAGACGGCCAAATCTCATATATACAGGTCCTACATGTTCGTATGCAGCTTTTACCATAGCTTTTGCTTCGATATCATCAGAAGGGCTCATGACAACCATGCCCGGGATTGCTCTCATAAGTGCAAAATCCTCACAGCACTGATGTGTAGCACCATCTTCACCAACGGAGATACCGCCGTGTGTAGCACCTACTTTTACGTTCAGTTTCGGATATGCAACAGAGTTGCGGAGCTGCTCATAAGCACGTCCTGCAGCAAACATTGCAAAAGTACTTGCAAACGGAACTTTACCTGTTGTAGCAAGTCCGGCTGCAATGCCCATCATGTTGCACTCTGCTATACCACAGTCAATATGTCTTTCCGGGAATTCTTTTTTGAACATTCCTGTCTGAGTAGCTGCAGCAAGGTCAGCGTCCAGAACAACCAGATCTTCATGTTCTTTTCCAAGCTCTACCAGAGCTGCGCCATAGCTGGCTCTTGTAGCGATTTTCTTTACTTCTGACATAATGCTTCACCTACTTTCTCCAGATCTTCCATTGCCTGTGCATACTGCTCGTCATTTGGAGCTTTTCCATGCCATCCTGCCTGGTTTTCCATGAAGGAAACACCTTTACCTTTAACAGTCTTCATAATGATAGCAGTCGGCATTCCCTTAGTAGCTTTCGCTTCATCGAATGCAGCTTTCAGCTGATCCATATCATTTCCGTCTGCAACATTAATTACATGGAAATTAAATGCTTCAAATTTCTTATCGATCGGATATGGAGAGCAAACTTCATCTACTTTTCCATCGATCTGAAGTCCGTTATTATCAACAACCACAACAAGGTTGTCCAGTTTACGGAAGCCTGCGAACATAGCTGCCTCCCAAACCTGTCCTTCCTGAATCTCGCCATCACCAAGAAGTGTATACACTCTGTAGGATTCATTGCTCAGTTTTGCAGAAAGTGCCATACCTACTGCAGCTGAGATTCCCTGTCCAAGAGAACCGCTGGACATATCTACGCCCGGGATATGTTTCATATCCGGATGTCCCTGCAGATAAGATCCCAGATGACGAAGAGTCTTCAAATCTTCCTTCGGGAAATATCCTCTCTCTGCAAGTGCAGAATAAAGTCCCGGTGCTGTGTGTCCTTTAGAAAGGACAAAACGGTCTCTGTCTGCTTTCTTCGGTTCTTTCGGATCTACATTCATTTCTTCAAAATACAGATATGTGAATAAATCTGCTGCTGATAAAGATCCGCCCGGATGGCCGGCTTTTGCAGCATGAACTGCGGTCACGATGTCTTTACGGACTTCGTTCGCAATTTTCTGAAGTTCTAATTTCTCCATGATGTTCAATTTCTCCTTTTGATAATTTGAAGAGTAACTATTTTGCCCATAGTTAATCCATAACATGCTTATGCTACAATTAATTCTGACATTAGTCAAGTACAAGGATATTCACGCTGCGCCCTGACCCTGTTTTAATTATGTATTATTTATCGCCAAATACAGCTTTGTAATCTTTCTGGAATTTTTCGATTCCGGCATCTGTCAGAGGATGTTTTGTCATCTGTTCCAGAACTTTATATGGTACAGTTGCGATATCAGCACCTGCCAGTGCGCATTCTGTTACATGGATCGGATGACGAACGCTTGCACAGATGATCTGTGTATCGATTCCTGCAACTTCGAACATTTCAACGATCTGACGGATCAGCGGAAGTCCGTCTGTAGAGATATCATCCAGTCTTCCAAGGAACGGAGATACATAAGTAGCGCCTGCTCTTGCTGCCAGAAGTGCCTGGTTAGCTGTAAAGATCAGAGTAACGTTTGTTTTGATTCCTTCTTTAGAAAGAACTTTGACAGCTTTCAGACCTTCTACTGTCATAGGAATCTTAACAACCATGTTCGGATGGATCTTAGCGATCTCACGTCCTTCTGCGATCATTCCTTCTGCATCTGTTGTAGTAGCTTTTACTTCCCCACTGATCGGTCCGTCAACGATTTCTGTGATCTCTTTGATTACTTCGTTGAAATCTCTTCCTTCTTTTGCGATCAAGGACGGGTTTGTGGTAACACCACAGATAATTCCCATGTCATTTGCTTTGCGAATGTCGTCTACATTTGC
>CAVFJK010000128.1:3353-10940 GCA_963622815.1 Ruminococcus bicirculans (ex Wegman et al. 2014) | reverse complement strand
GATTGGGGAAGCAATTCCGGAAGAAATCAGGGAAACTGACCCGGAGGGTGAAATCTGTCCACGTGTATTTTCTTATGATTACGGGGAATTTGGAAATCTGATCGCAGCAGTGGCGGCCAAAGCTGATGATGGAACGGCTAAGCCACAGTACGAAGAAAAAATAACTTTTCTGGATCGGGAGTTTATTGCAGCGAGAAGACTGAACATTGAGGATGAAAAAGAGGATTATTTAAATTTATTCTGTATATCCGCACAGAAAGATCCTGAAATAATTTCTATTCAGAAATAAAATAAAAATTCTGTCCTGTTAATCGAAAGATTTTAGGATGTGAGAGAAAAAATAAAAAAGCTATACTGTTCTCATCAAATACAGATTCGGGAGGTAAGGAATGAGAACAGCAAAAACTATGAAAAAGGTTCTGTCAGGTACAATGGCTGCCATGCTGATCAGCAGTGGCGTTACAGCGGCATTTCCGGCAACGATAGTACTGGCAGATGATACAGAAGGTACAAGAACAGCAATTGAAGCCTTTATGAATCCGGATGTATCAGAAAAACCAATGGCACGTATGTGGTTTCCGGATGCTTATGCAGGAATTGATGAAGATGACACAATTGAGAAACAGATTCAGTCACTGGCAGAAGCAGGATTTGGCGGTGTTGAGATTGCAATGATGGTCGATGGTTCCAGTTTTGACAACGAGGACGCAAAGACAATTGGATGGGGCACTGACGCGTACAATAAATTACTGAAGAAAGTATTAAAGGCAGCAAATGCCATTGAAGGCGGCTTTATTGTAGATATCACTTATACAGCACACTGGCCGCTGACAATCAATACGATCGATCCAAATGATGAAACACAGCAGCAGAGCCTGGTTTCTTCATGGCAGAAGGTAAAAGCAGAAGATCTTCAGAATGGAACTGTAGAATTAAATCAGCCGGAAATAAAATATTATGACCAGATGGGAGCACCGTTTGTATTTAAAAATACGCTTGTTTCTTCTTCTCTGGTAAAGGTGGAGAGTGTTAACGAAGACGGTACTTTGGCACTGGATCTTTCTTCTGTAAAAGGACTTGAGACGACAACACTTGATAAAACAACAAAAGCAGGTGTACCGGATGCAGAAACATTAGCTTCTGTTGAGACTTATGTGAATGATGGCGTAACAGAAGACAAGGTAACAGAGTGCTTTGGCACTGCAGGTAATGCAGAGAATGTAACATCAGCAAACGGCAAGATCGATGCGGATGGTAATCGTGTTCGTATGGCAGATACACAGAATTATTACAGTGTAGATCTTTCTGAATATGCAGCAAAAGAAGAATCTGAGGAAGCTGCGCCAGGACCGGAAGGCGAAGATACACTGACGATCACACCTTCTGAAGGAGAAGATGTACAGGCAGGAGATTATATCCTTCTGAACGTATATTCCAGAGGTACCGGAGAGATTCAGTCTGATGGTTCATTTGGTGGAACATCCGTATCAATGTACGGAAGAAGTTATGTACCGACATATTTCCAGATAGAGGGAGCAAATGTTGTTACAGATTATTGGGATAATGTTATTCTGGATGATGAACTGACAGAACTTCTTAAAGAAAACGGAACTTTAGGTTCCAGTATGTTTGAGGATTCACTGGAACTTACAAAAGAAGGTGCTTTCTGGGCAACAACAATCACCGATAAAACAAACGAGTTAAAAGGTGGTTCTTATCAGTATCAGGATGCTCTGCCGGCAGTTATGGCTGCAACAACAAATGATACGATCTCATTCAGTGATACAGAACTTGCAGGAAATATTGAAAAAGACTATAACAGTACACTTGGTGATCTGTATGAAGAATATCACAGCCAGCCACTGAGCGAGTGGGCACAGAATACCATTGGATATACATTCCGTGCACAGACAATGACAATGACCGGTCTGGATATTGCACAGGCAGCAGCAGGTGTTGATGTTCCGGAAGGCGATAACTCAAGTAAAGGTGATGGTCTGAGAAACCTTTCCGCAGCAGTAAACCTTGGAAATAAAGAGCTGCTTTCCATGGAGGCAGTTACCGGTATGGGTAACAATGCATTAAACTGGGAAGACGTTCTTACAGAAGTAAGCCAGAACTATTCCGATGGTGTAAACCGTGTAATTCTCCACGGAACTCCATATTCCAAAACGGCAAACGGATATAACTCAAGCTGGCCGGGCTGGCTGGCATTTGGAAACTGCTTCTCAGATTCTTACAGCTATCGTCAGACATACTGGGAAGAAGCAGATGGCCTGACTACATTTATGGCAAAAACACAGGCTGTATTGCAGAATACACAGCAGAAGATCGACCTTGCAATCGTTCAGGACAAGGAAAAAGTCTTTGAACTGTCAAGTGGAAATGAATTCCAGACACTGCTCGATCATGGATATTCCTATAACCTTGTAAATGATTCACTTCTTTCACTGGAAGATGCAAAGGTAACAGACGGAGTTCTGGATGCTGATGGAGCTGCATATAAAGCAATAATTCTGGATGGAGTATCTACAATTTCATCAGAAGGACTGGAACAGGTTTATCAGTTTGCAAAACAGGGACTTCCTGTATATATTTATAACTGCGATTTCTCTGCAATATATGGAACAGATTGTGATAATGACAGCGTTGCAGCTATGGAAGCAGCAGCAAAGAATCTTGAAAAACTGAGCAATGTTACATTTGCAGCAGATCAGGATACGCTGATGAAGTATCTGCAGGCAGACGGAATCATCGGAGATTCTTCTTATGATGCAGCAGGACTGGAAGCTACACATTATCAGGATCAGAACGATGGAAATGACTACTACTATCTGTTTAATAATACAAAACCGGAAAACAGCGGTATGATCATGGCTGGTGACGGAGCTGCATTTAAGACAGGAACTCTTTCCACAGAGATTACTCTTAAAGGAGAGGGAACACCATATTTGCTGGATGCTTCTGACGGAAGTGTAACACCGGTAGCAGCGTATACAGATAACGGAGATGGAACTGTTACAATGCGCGTAGAGCTGTCCGGAGCAGAGTCTGTGATCGTTGCACTTGCAAAAGATACAACATCATTCCCGGAAGCACCGGAAGTTCATGCACTGTCAGCAGAAGAAGGCACTGATGTGGCATACGAGGATGGCAGTCTGGTATTTGAAGCAAAAGCTGCAGGAACATATGAAGTACAGCTTTCTGATGGAAATACACAGAGTGTAGAAGTCACAGCAGACGAGAATCAGCTTGACCTTGGAACAGATGGATGGAGTGCGAAAGTTGTAAGCTTTGGTCCAAATGATGAAGCAAATGCAGAAGGTGGAGAAAACTATGAGGGAACTTCTCAGGAATGGAGTTCAGAAGTTTATTCACAGTATCTGCTGAAAGATCCGAGTGATACCAAGAAAACAGAGATTACTGTAGAAAATGCAAATCTTGGTGCATTGGCAGATCTGGCAGTAACAGAAGACCAGCTGAATGAGCTTGGTGTTGAATCTGCACAGCAGATTTCCGGAACAGTGACTTATACAAAATCCTTTACTCTTCCGGATGGATGGGACAGCAATACAGAAGTAGAGGCAGCATTTGATTATAACCGAGATGAAGTTGTTAAGGTTGAAGTAAACGGAACAGATGTTGGAATCATCAACAATATTACAGATAAAGTAGATATCACATCATATCTTACAGCTGGCGAAAATACAATTTCTGTGACAATTGCTACGACTCTGTTAAACAGAACTCTGTACAGCAACCCATGGGCAGCACCGGAAGGCGAGAGCCCGAACTATACAGTTTATGGAAAGACTGCAGAAGAAAGCGTTGCTGATGGATATCAGAAATCTGATCTGCAGCTTGGACATAATACATATGACACCAATGGACTGAACAGTGTAATTCTTACTGCACATGCAGCTCAGAGTATCAGCGAATAAAGAAAAATCAAAAAAGTAAACAGTAATAAAAAGAAACTGCCAGGGAGCATATCGGCTGCCTGGCAGTTTTTCTGTTATTTCTGTCTTTTATATTTTGAAACAGCCAGAATCATGGCGAGAATCGCCAATGCAAATACAAGCTGAATTCCCATGAATTTCCAGATATCAACAGCGACATCACCGGAAATGATATGGTATTGTGAGAGGGTTTCGTTTACATTTTCATACCAGTAGACAGGCAGGAACTGTGCAATCTTTAAAACCTTTTTGTCCATAACACTCATAGGAACAAAAACGCCGGACAGGAAGCACATACCAAGAGAAACAATATTGGAAATTCCATTGAGCATGTTGCTGTTCTTTACAAAAAGTCCGAGCAGGTAAGAAAGTGACAGTGCAACGATCATCATCAGGAAGGTGTTCAGAAGATAATAGACCAGGACACCGGATGAAAGAAGCTTTTGCTGATACATGATGAGCGAACCAACAATAGCAATCAGCCACAGGCCGAGTCCCATTGTAAACATGGCAAGCAGTCCTTCAAGATTCTGTCGACGTATGGATACAGCTGAAGCCTGCATACGTTTTTGGATATCTTCTTTCTGAAATGCCAGCAGGATGTAGCCCATGGAATAACACAATACAGCCAGAAACAGGTAAGGAACATAACGAAAATAATATGTATATCCCGGAGTTTCGGTTGTAGTCGATTCATCCTGATACATGGAAACATTGACTGCAGGCTGAACAAGGGCAGCTTTGGCTGTTTCTTTCTGGGAAAATCCCGAGGCAATATAGGTGCGGATATTATTCAGCCATGCGTTGATCTGCTGATCTACATAGAAAGAAGTATAAGAGCCGGGCACTTTTGTGACAGAAATCGGGTTACCCTGTACAATGCAGGTCTCATAAAAATTTTCCGGAATCTGTACGATATATTCTGCATTTCGGTAGTAAAGTTCTTCCTGCATGACAGACGGGTCACTGGAAATCTCGGATACATTATGTATGGTTTTCAGATAATCGGTCAGTGCATGAGAAAGAGTACTGTCATCCTGATTGGCAACTGCGATATCTACGCTGGTTTTCTGGAAATCTTCAAGGTGTTCCTTACGGGCAGCAGCCTGAAGAGCCATGGCAACAGAGAAAAAAATCACCAGATAGATCATAACCAGGACAATATTCTTTTTTAAGATTTTCATGTAGCCTTTAAATACTGTCATAGCGATTCCTCCTGATCTGTAAAAATGAAGCGAGCATAAAAACAACACTCATGCCGGCCAGAGTAATAAGATTACGGTAATAGCGGGCAGGGTCATCATAAACATTAATACAGTAAAATGCGTCTGAGATCAGTGCAGCCGGATTGATACGGTTGATGATTGGGGCATGTTTTTCTACAATATCTTTCATGGAACCGTTCATAAGTCCGGAGAGGAAGCTGCATACCATGGAGATTGCAAGGATAACGGAAACTTTGATGCCTTCACTCATTTTTCCGAGACTGCCGACAAAAATTCCCATAGAAACACCGATCAGACTTCCAAACAAGGAAATTATGAGCATTTTTCCCATCTGTCCCTGAAAATCCAGTTTCAGGATGTTTCGGAGATAAAGAAGTAAAATAATCACATCGATATACCCGATCAGGAAGGAAGCAACCTGCTCTGATATGATTAATTTGAGTTTATGGGTAGGAGTAACACAGCGTCTTGCCGCCAGAGCCGTTAAATTGGCCTGTAACGTGATTGCAGAGCCAAAGCCGATAAAACTTCCATACAGGCACGCCATGGCGATCAGAGCGTAGAAAAACTGCGAAGTACCATCAATTGTTTTTCCATCCAGAGAGAGTTCCTGAACAAGTTCTTTAGTATCTGCCATCTGAGAGAGTCCGTTCAGGATTCCAGAAGGATGGTTTTTCAGGATGTTCTGCATCGTGTGCAGACTGTTATTGTAACTTTCCAGAACAGACTGAAGGATACTTTCCGGAATGCCATGTGCATTAACTGTCAGAGACGGAGTCGTTGTATTGTAATAGATACCTGAAACCTCTTTATTTTTTAAAGCAGCAAGAGCTGTATCTTTGTCCATTTCCTGAATATCTAACAGATCTGAGTCGCTTTTTTCAACCTGTTTTATATAAAAGCTGAACAGAGGATTACTGTGAGATTCCTGTACCATAGCCACCTCAACGGTCTCAAAATCAGCATCATTCAGGTTTCCGAATGCGAAAAAGAAGAATGTTCCAAGGATCAAAGGAAAAACAAGCGGCCAGAAGGTCATGTTAAAATTCCGGAATTTGACCAGAATATTATATTTTATTAAATGAAACATAAAAAATCCTTTCTGCAAATTTATACATAATCATGCATAATTATACAAATTTTCTGAGGTATTCTGCATGCATATATATTGCATTAATCGCGAAACTGTTTTCCTGTAATCTCCAGAAAGACATCATTCAAAGTTGGAAGTTCGGAGAAAACTCTTCCAAAAGTAATATCCTGACTTTGAAGGTAGTTCAGAAGTCGGATCAGATTATGCTGTGCACCTGTGCAGCGAAGCGTCAGAATCTGATTTTCGTAATGGACATCGAATACATGAGGAAGGTTTCGGATATTCTGCAGGTGTTTTTCTTCCAGGAGGATTGCCTCTACGGTAATGGTCTCACCTGTTTTGATCATTTTCTTGAGTTCTTCTGTTGTACCGGATGCAATTACCCGACCGTGGTCCATGATGGCAATACGTGTACAGATCTGCTCGACTTCTTCCATGTAATGGGAAGTGTAAATGATCGTGGAACCCTGCTTGTTCAGCTTTTGAATACCTTCGAGAATTTTGTTGCGGCTTTGTGGATCGACTGCGACGGTGGGCTCATCCAGGATGATGAGACGCGGTTTATGAGCGATTCCGCAGGCAATATTCAATCGCCGCAAAAGGCCACCGGAAAGTTTTTTTGGATGCATTTTACGATAATCTTCAAGTCCGACAAACTGGATGGTTTCATCGACCAGTTCTTTTCTTTTTTTCTTATCGGATATGTACAATCCGCAGAAATAATCAATATTTTCATATACGGTCAGTTCGTCAAAAACAGCGACATTTTGAAGAACAATACCAATCTGTTTTTTGGCTTCGTAATTATCCGGTGTCATAGGCTGCCCGAAGACTTCAATCGTGCCTTTATCATATTTCAGAAGAGAGAGCAGGCAGTTGATCGCAGTGGTTTTTCCGGATCCGTTTGGACCGAGCAGACCAAAGATCTCACCTTCGCGGATATCCAGATTTAAATGATTCAGGGCAACCAGATCACCGTATCTTTTTACCAGATTTTCTATATGGATCATAATAACTCCTCCAAAGTTGTTTAGATTATACGTGAGGGTACTGAACAATTACGATTATACTATAAAATAAATTGTGTGAAATACCAAGTGCCGGATGTCATGGAAAAAAGAGGAAAGAAATGACATTTGTCACTTTGTGAGCAGCGGAACGTGTTATATTATAAATACGATACCGGAACAGAAATCTATGTGGAATGAATGCCTGGTATCATGTTGGTTTGGTAAATGATGATATAAAATTTCAGAAATGGAGAAATATGGGATATTTTCAGGATATGGGACTGATGTTTGTATACAGT
>CAVFJK010000128.1:0-3343 GCA_963622815.1 Ruminococcus bicirculans (ex Wegman et al. 2014) | reverse complement strand
CAGTCTGGTGATTCTTGCATGGAAAGATCCGAATATTGCACTTGTTTTTACGATTCTCTGGACATTGATCCTGGTCTGCGGAATATATTTCATACAAAGAAAGTACGTGAAGATCGCACTTTGTGCAGTATTTGGGCTGACTGCGATTGTGGTGCCAGAAATGGTTCTGTTTTATCCGGTTTTGGTTTATGTATTAATAAAAGAAATCGGCTGGCAGGCGGGACTGATAATAAGTATTGTTGGAGCTGGATTCTTGGTAAATTATGGAGATACGCAGCCAGAAATAATAGTGAAATTTGTCTTTGGATGTCTGATGGCGGGAATTTTGGAAAGAAAAACAGAAAAGTACAATAAAACGGACACAAAATTGCGAAAAACTGTAGATACAGGAGAAGAAAAAGCACTTCTTCTTTCAGAAAAAAACAGGGCATTGATGGAAAAACAAAATTCTGAAATCTATGCGGCAACTCTTCGGGAAAGAAATCGAATTGCAAGAGAAATTCATGATAATGTAGGGCATGTGCTGTCGAGAACAATACTGTTGACGGGCGCGGCGAGGACAGTAAATAAGGACCAAAATCTGGACAATCTTTTAAAAGGATTGGATGAGTCGCTTAATTCCGCAATGGACAGTATTCGTTCGAGCGTTCATGATCTTCATGATGATGCGGTGAATCTTCAGAAAACGATAGAGAACATTATTTGGGACTTTAAAGGAAATGATGTAGAATTAGAATACGATATGTCTGAAATAATACCCAGAGACATAAAATATTGCTTTATCAGTATTACAAAGGAAGCACTATCAAATGCAGCTAAATATAGTGGGGCAACGCAGATAAGAATTATAATGCGGGAGCATCCTGCTATGTACCAGTTATGTATTGAGGATAATGGAAAAGGATGCCCGGATTATGCCGAAAATTCGACAGGAATGGGATTGAAAAATATGCAGGAACGTGTAGAAGCGTTGGGAGGGACCTTGCGGATCGACGGAGATGATGGATTTCGCATATTTATTTCAGTCAGAAAAGCTTCGTAAATGGGGTGTGATACGGCTAAAGTGTAATAAGTGAAATAGCAGAATGATGAGGATTTTTGAGATATGAAAATAGTGATTGTAGACGATGACTGTCTGGTTACGGAGGCTTTAAAGACGATCCTGGAGGTCAATGAAGATGTACAGGTTCTTGCCACGGGAATGGATGGAAGAGACGCTGTGAAGCTGTTCGGAGAATATAAACCGGATGTCCTGTTGATGGATATCCGGATGAAGAATATGAGTGGGTTGGAGGCTTCGGCGGAAATTCTGAAGGCTGATCCGGATGCAAATATACTTCTTCTTACAACGTTTCTGGATGATGAATATATCGTAAAAGCTTTGCGGTTAGGGGCGAAAGGGTATTTGCTAAAACAGGATTATGCGAGTATTTTACCTGCTTTGCGTGCAGTTCATTCCGGACAGACTGTATTTGGACAGGAAATAGTGTCCAAAATACCGGACTTGATTCGGAAAAAGGAAGAATTTGACTATAATTCTTATGAGATTAATGACAGGGAAAAGGAAATTATCCGGTTGATTGCGGAAGGGTACAGCAATAAGGAAATTGCGGCGGAATTGTATTTGAGCGAGGGAACGGTTCGGAATTATTTGAGTTCGATTCTGGATAAACTGCAGCTCCGCGACAGGACGCAGGTGGCGATTTTCTATTATAAGCACAGATGAGAAGGGCACGATTATACATATTGGATGTGCATATTTATGAATAAAATATGCATTAAGAAAGTGTAATTGGGACGAGATATGAAGAGGAAAATATATAAGAAATATAGGAAAAAATGTGTATACGGTGGATGAGATGGCGGAGAGTGATGTTTGAGTTGCAAAAAATGTGGATAAGTGGCAGAAAATCAGAGAGACAAAAAGACATGTGTGCGTAATAAACGGACACTCGTCGCTTGGGTTCTACTAAAAGCTGAAAAGACAGATAAATTATGCAAAAAATATATAAAATCAGATAATAATGAAGGGTATTATTGAGATTAATACGTTAATGGAAGCACATATAATTAATCTCTACTTCACGCAGCCAATAGCAGTAATAGATTCCAGAACACGCATAGATTCCTACTCGGCCCGAGCACTGATTAGGTGACATTCGAGCAAACTCGCTACGCTCAAACAGAACTCTCGGTGCCACCAGCTAGCTCAGTCCTCGTAACGGAATCTGAGATGGGTTCTGGATACCTGTTCTGCTATTGTAACTGCTGACGATTGGCGTATGACAATTTACTTTGAATTTATCTAGTATATGTAGAATAATCTTTTTGATATCTATAGTATTCTTATAAGCGCATTCCTAAATATAGCATGAATTTGTGAATTGTATGACTCGTAGATTAATGTTTCACGTGAAACATTGGACAGCGGCGGCTCGTTATGCTAATTTTAATATATTTTTTCGGCCGCCGTGAATCTCCACTAGATACTGGTATAATCAGTGGTAGAAAAGAAGTAATCCAGCAACACTCTGCAGGAGTTCATGAAAGTTCTTAGAGATGTTCTGGCTGCGTAATTCATAATAATCACACTGTCTGAGCGAAGCAAGTTTGTGATTATTAGAATGTTCCTAGCAGACAGGTTATCTCATAGAACTTTCGAACGACGAAGCCGTTGCAGACACAGCTCTTTTGATATTGCGTGAGCAATACCGGAGTGTCTACAAATGCTTCTTTTACGCAGTCCAATAGAAGTAACAAATCCCCAGAACACGCATAGATTCCTACTCGTCCCGAGTACTGATTAGGTGGCATTCGAGGAAACTCGCTACGCTCAGACAGAGCTCTCGGTTCCACCAGCTAGCTCAGTCCTCGTAACGGAATCTAAGCTAGGTTCTGGATATCTGTTCTGCTATGTGACTGCTGAAACTGGTATATTGTAGTTTGTTTTGGGTTTATCTAGCATATATGAAATCCTTCTGAATCCCATAATGTTTACTAAGAATATCCCTGACAATGCCATGAATCACATAACTCATAACTTAATGTTTCACGTGAAACATTATAGATATAAGAATCTTTGATGGGAATAATAAGAGCAAAAATAAACTTGGTATTTCCACACTGGGATTACGATTGCTGTTATCCAGAATTCGATGTTTCACGTGAAACATTGGACAGCGACGACTCAATTTTTTTAATAAATAATTACCTTCTGGCCGTCGTGAATCTACTTAGATACCGGTATAAACAGCAATGAAAAAGAACTGTGCTCGCAACACTCTGCAGGAGTTCATGAAAGTTCTTAGAGATGTTCTGGCTGCGGAATTCATAATAATCACAC
>CAVFJK010000127.1:14195-17725 GCA_963622815.1 Ruminococcus bicirculans (ex Wegman et al. 2014) | reverse complement strand
GCGAAACGGATTATTAAAAATGGAGAAGGAAAGACGCCAGCGGAAATAGCAGCTGGAACGAAGGTGTATGAGTTGGTGGAGGAATTGGCGAAATATTTGCCGGAGGAAGTACGAGTTTTATTTTGAGGAAAGGGATAGCAATTGGGAAATATAAAAGTTTATTTTTCGGATTTTTTAATGGAACTTCCTAAATTTCCACTTCCTGATTCATGCATGATTGATGCATTAAAATTTTTGGGGATAGTAAAATTGGGTAATTTTTAATTGGTAGATTTGAGAAAGACAATGCAAGGGTATTTTTATAATCGAACACAGTAATCCGAAAAGAAAGTAAGACATACCACAAAACTCCCTCGCATACACTGTAAAAACAGTGTCTTTGGGGGATTTTTCTTTGAAGGATTATATCGAAGAACGTGCAGTGGAGATTGCACATTACATAATAGGAACCAGGGCAACGGTACGTCAGACCGCGAAAAAGTTCGGGATCAGTAAGAGTACAGTACATAAAGATGTGACAGACCGGCTGATTCAGATCAATCCGGTGCTTGCGGGAGAGACGCGTAAGATTCTGGATGTGAATAAAGAAGAACGTCATATTCGTGGCGGACTTGCCACCCGGGAAAAGTATCTGCATATGCATCATTGAATATAGTACGAAATGCAAAAAAGAAGCAGCTGCGTTTTACAGCTGCTTCAGTACGTCTAAGAGTCTTGTATTGTCTTCCGGCATCATAGTACAGAAGCGGACGAATTCTCCGTTCAGGCACTGGAAGGATGAACAGTCACGAATCATCAGGCCTTCTTTGATGCAGGCTTCAAATACATCTGCGGAGGTCAGGCCTTCTTTCTGAATCTTCAGAAGGATAAAGTTCGCATAAGCCGGATAAACCTTAAAGGTTGGAAGCTCTTTCAGTTCTGTTTCCATTCGGTTTCGCTCACCGAGGATCAAATCACGGGTCTTTCGAAAATAATCATGGTCAAGGAGCATTTTTTCGCCGGCAAAAGCACCAAGGCTGTTCAGAGACCATGGAGTCTGCTTTTCTCTCATTTTAGCGAGAAATTCCCTGTTTCCGGTGATACCGTATCCGAGACGCATGCCCGGTGCGGCGTAGAATTTAGAAACACCGCGCAGGACCATAAGATTTGTAAATTCTCTGGTCAGTGGAACTGCTGTCACGGCATTAATATCCGGGGCAAATTCTACATAAGTCTCGTCAATCATTACGAAGATATTTTTTTCAGAACAGAATGCGATCAGTTTCCTTAAATCTTCCTGCATGATCGCAGAAGAAGTCGGGTTATTTGGATTACAGATGATCAGGAAATCATAGCCTTTTTCAAGTGTTTTACACAGGTCGTCCACATCCAGTGTGAAATCACGTTCTTCCTGCAGGTGATAATATTCCTGTGTACTTCCTGAGAAAGAAAGTTCTCTGGAATATTCGGAGTATGTTGGGCCGAGAATCAGAGTATGCTTTGGCGCGCGTTCCTGAATCAGCAGAGAGATCAGTTCGCTGGAGCCATTTCCCGGAAGGATAAATTCTGCCGGAATCTGACAGTATGCAGCAATCGTATTTCTGAGGGAAACGTAATCTCTGTCCGGATAAGAAGAGAAAAGATCTACGTTTTCTGCGATAGCTTTTTTGACAGAAGCAGAAAGCCCGAGTGGGTTGACATTTGCTCCGAATTTTACGATATCTTCTTTATTTAAATGATAGTAAGCACAAATTTTTTCTATGTCACTTCCGTGAAAAACCATTTTTGTAGTCATGGGTATACACTCCTTTGGAATCATGGTTTGGAAATCCTATTTTTAATATCTTTATTATAATAAAGCATAAAAGCGATTTTTACAATAGACAAGCGACAGAGATGTGTTATACTAAAAAACATGGATGTTAAAAGACATAAAATAAAGAGTCATTATTTAACAGGAATATAGCTTATAGAAGGTGGGCCGGATATGAGACTGCAGACAGTACAGGATGCATTAAAACAAAAGAATATCAATTATGAATATACAGAAGAGGATAACTGTGGAAGCCTGGACTTTATGTTCCGGGGACTTCGTTTCCATGTGTGGGAATATCACGATGAAGTCTGGGGTGCGGAGACGAATATCTATGAGGCCGGCAGAAGTCAGGACATCGAGGGCGATTACGAGAAAGAAATCGCTGCAGAGATTCTGTCCTGGCCGGATATGATCAATAATTAAACGGGAGACAGGTAATATGAAACTGATGAACATTGCCGATGAAGGCGCACGGTACAAGTGGCAGCTGTACGATTTATATGATAAAGCGTTTCCGGAGCAGGAGAAGAAGCCGATTCAGGTCATGGAGCGACTGGTTGCTGACGGAAAGATGGAAATGCTTGCAATGGTCGATGAAGATGAATTTGTGGGTCTTGCGATCAATCTGATCGATGCAGAGCAGAACAGAGCACTTCTGGATTATTATGCGATCGCACCGGAGAAACGAAACGGCGGTTATGGAACCCGGGGGCTTAAAGTACTCTTGGAGCGTTTCAAAGGTCATAAATACATCTTTGAGATTGAGACTCAGGATGAGAAGGCCGAAAATGCCGAGAACCGAAAACGAAGAAAAGCTTTTTATCTGCGAAACGGACTTAAGGAAACCGGTCTGTTTGTAAATGTCTATGATACGGATTTTGAGCTTCTTACGCCGGATGGTGAATTGACTTTCTGGGAATATGTGGATTTCCTCAGAGAAGTTATGTATGAGGAGTATGTGGAGATTCTGAGACCGACACTGATCGCGATGAAAAAGAAATGATAATAAATAACAAAAGAAACTGAGGACAGGGAACGTGGGAGAGCGTGTGATATTAGTTTATCTGGTAGTATGTTTTTTTGTATTTCTGGCAGGATTTGTGGATTCAATCGCAGGCGGTGGCGGACTGATCTCGCTTCCGGCATATATGATCGCCGGACTGCCGGTACATACTGCAATTGCAACAAATAAAATGAGTAGTTTTATGGGAACTTCTGTTTCTACCTATTATTATATGAAGAAAGGCTTTATGAAATGGAAAATCTGCATTCCGGCTATTGTGGGAGCAATCGTCGGTTCCTGGATGGGTTCCCATCTGGCACTGTTGATCTCAGACAGAGTTTTGAAGATTGCCATGCTGATCGTTCTTCCGGTGATCTTATTTTATGTTTTGAGAAGTAAGGCGCTGAAAGGTGACGATGAGAATGCAACAGATGTGATCAATGGCATGCTGATCTTTAAATGTGTGATCATTGCTGTTGTGATTGGTGTTTATGATGGTATTTACGGACCGGGAACCGGAACTTTCCTGATGCTTCTGTTTACAGGTTTCTGTCATATGACACTGAACGATGCAGCAGGAACAACAAAAGCGATCAACCTTACAACAAACATTACGGCATTGGTTGTTTTCCTTATTAATGGAAAAGTACTTCTGCCACTCGGAATCGCAGCAGGATGCTGTAACATGGCAGGAAATTATCTTGGAAGTCACAGCTTTACATCGAATGGCCA
>CAVFJK010000127.1:0-14074 GCA_963622815.1 Ruminococcus bicirculans (ex Wegman et al. 2014) | reverse complement strand
TTGATGTATTCGTAGGTTCGCTGACAGTTGTTCTGATCAATATAAGCGAAATATTTTTTGCGCATTTCTGCATATTTGTCTTTTTCGTGAAATCCGTTTTCTGCATATTCTTTGATCAGACGGATGAGGTCTTCCTGTTCTGTGCAGCGGTCACCCCAGAGATCCCGGGTCATATCAATATAACTTCCATTGGTTTCATTATACTGCTCAAGATCAAACTGATAAAACAAAACAGGTTTTCCCTGATAATAAACATCCCAGCATGCGCTTGAGTAGTCTGTGATGATCATAGAACATCGCATAAGAAGCTGGTTCAAAGGCATAGAATCAAAGGAATACAGCTCAATCTGAGAGTCTTCGGAACGGAAGGTGCTGATAAATTCCTGAAGCTTCGGATGGATATAAAACAACAGTTTCAGATCATGCTCTTTCAGATAATCCTGGAGTTCCTGATTGCTCAGGAGAGAAGCATAATGCTGATAGTAACTGCTCTGCTGGAAGATTTCATCATTCTGACCTTCCAGCCAGGAACGCCAGGTTGGCATAAGCAGGATGACCGGGTGTTTTGGATCGGAAGTATCCTTAAGTCCATCCCAGCGGGTAAATCCAAGGATTGGAGTCCTTTCAGGCGGATACCCGAAGTTTTTTGTGATGATCTTTTGCTCAGCAGATGAAGTAGTGACAAAATAAGTCACGGGGCTGGAACCCTTTGCACCAAAAAGGTGGTCTACTTTTTTCATTGCTGTAACGCCATGCTGCAGAAAAAGAAGCTTCTGTCGATTCATTTCTCTGGTAACAGGATTTGGCATTGGTTTCCATGCATATGCATGATAGCGTGCATCCGGTGAGACATAGAGGTCAGCACAGAGCAGATACAGGATATGGCGAAAACTCAGGAATGGAATGATGTTCTCTTTATATTTTTGCATATAATCCCATTGTGGTGAGGATTTGTCCAGAATAAAGTAGACATTTTTCTTCTGATTTTTCATGCAGTATTCAAAAAAATAGAATCCGTTTTCCTGGGCTGTAATACAAAATTTCTCATATACGAGCCAGATATGATTTTTTCGGATAAAACGTCCGAAAATTTTATAAATGCCAAAAGCACTCAGCTCTTTCATGCGGTGGGAAAGTGTATCATATTTCTGCCAGTGACGACAGCGGATGATCAGTTTATGCGCTGCACCTCCCATTGGGAAATAAAGGAATTCTTTCTGGTGCACATAGTGACGCCCAAACAGAAGAGAAAGGCGTACACGGCTGCTGAGTGTTGGTGTATAAACTGTTTCCGAAACAGTATTCCGAAGCAGAAGTTCCCAGTCCCCTTCGTTCTCTTCCAGAAGGGAAATGTCTATGGAATAGAGCAGGGTACCAGTGGAAGACTGTAATGCAGGAAGATCGTGGGTATAGTTGAGCCAGGTGTTACAAAAATGAACACTGGCCTGAATTTCGGAGGCAGATCCGGAATATTTTATAAAAACAAGAATATGATTTTTCTGAATTTTAATTTTGGTGATAGAAAGCTGATTTTCCATGAAAAGCTCCTTATGATTTAATAAGAAAATTATACAGAACGTGTACTTTATTTTCAAGAGGTGATCTGGACCAGGATGCTGTGACCAGCGGCTGATTGACAAAGTCCGACATTCTGCGATAGAATAAGCAGGAATACATACACAGGAGAAAATTGAATGGAGCAAACCTGTAAATTTACGAAAAAAAATACAATGGCAGTGAAGGGAATCGCAATCTGCTTCCTGCTTTTTTATCATTGCTTTTCCGCTGTTTCGAGAATGGGAGGCGCAGAAGTAAGTTTCTGGCCGCTTTCTCAGGAAACGGCAATACAGATCAGCCGCTGGATGGTACAGTGTGTGGGAATGTTTGCATTTCTGTCCGTATATGGTCTGACACTTTCGATGAAATCAAAATATCCGGAATATGATTTTGACGGGCATACAGCAACACTGTTCGTGCTGAAACGTTATGTGAAACTTGTCCTTACGTTTCTGATCCCGTTTTTCTTCTGTACAGGCGTGACTTTTCTTACGGATACTTCACGGTATGGTGGAAACCTGTGGGAAAATCTTATCAGTGTGGTTATGGATTTCTTTGGGGTCGGACATCTTTTTGGAACACAGATGCTGGTAAACACATGGTGGTTTCTCAGCCTTGAGATTCTGCTGATCATATTTATGCCGTTTGTACTTCGCTTTTATAAACGATATAGCTGGCTGATCGTGCTCATGTTCCTTCTTCCGGGAAGCTTTTTGATTGAAAAACATGTGCATCTGACAAAATATCTTTTTGTAGTTCCTTTTGCGGTGTGTTTTGCAGATCAGCATGTACTGGAAAGACTAAAAGAGTACAAAATAGTAAAAAATCAGATATTTAATAAACTTCTGAAATTTATTATCAGCACAGTTATGATACTGGCCATGCTGAAAGTCTGGGATACGGAATGGGGAATTGAGCGTTTTGAATTTATGTTGAATGGGCTGGTTCCGGTGTTTGTTATCTACTGGGTATATGAGTTTATACTGGATATACCGGGGATTCGCCAGATCCTGGAATTTCTTGGAAAACATTCAGCGAATGTATTCTATATACATACATTTATCAGGGTATTATGGCTGAAAAAACTGACTTATTCTTTTGGAAATGCAGCATTGATATGGCTGTTTCTTATGGTCAGCAGTCTGGCGATATCGATTGCGCTTGAAGTGGTTAAAAAGGTTATTCGATATGACCGTATTTCGGGAAAAGTTACAGAATGGATCATTGGATGGGCTGACAGGACTTTATAGAAAAATACTTCATAATATATAAAAAAATGCAGTATCAGATGCGGGGGTGATACCCTTTGCAAATGGTGCTGCACTTTTATTTTACAGGAAATTACTTTAGCAGAATCTTTTTTTGATCTCTTCACAGATATGACGACTGTGCTGGTTGTCCTTAAACTGCAGATATTCTTTTCGTTTTTCTTCGTATTCCGGTTTCATTTTGAAATCATTCCGGACACATTCTTCCAGACGATCGAGAAGCTGCTGTTCGGTGTCAGCTCTGTCGCCGAAAAGTTCTGTGTACATATCCAGGTAGCTGCCGTGCGCTTCATTATATTTATCCAGGTCAAACTGATAGAACAGAACCGGTTTATCCTGATACAGTATATCCCAGGAAACACTGGAATAGTCTGTAATCAGCATGCGGCATCTCATCAGCATTTCATTTACGGCAACTTCACCGAAGGAGATGAGATGAATACGCTTATTGACTGCCTTGAAGTTTTCTGAGTACTCCTGGAATTTTGCGTGCAGATAAAAATTAACCTGCAGATCGTACTTTTCCAGAATGTCGCTGAAACGTTTTGAATTCAGAAGTCCCATATAATGACGGAAGTAATCGCTCTCTTCGAAATCTTTATCCGGAACAGAATCCAGCCAGTTTCGCCAGGTAGGCATGATCATGATCTCGCGGGTTCCATTGGATTTATCCTGCAGGACATCCCACCGCGGGAGACCGGTATTGATAACTTCGTCAGGTTCATATCCAAAATAATCAATGATGGTCTGCTTCTCGGCATTAGTGGAAACAACAAACAGATCGCATCCGCCACGCATGCCTTTACCGTAGAAATTATCAACTTTTTTCAGAGCGATAACGCCATGCTGAAGGAAAACAAATTTCTTTCTTCGCAGGTAGCGGTTAAAGATACTGTGCCGGCATACCATGGCATACGTATGATATCTGGAATCGGAGCTGACGATCAGATCAGCAGCCTGAATATAGATCATATGGCGTACGGTCATAAAATCAAGCACATTCTTTTTATAAGGATCTACTTTATAATGGTCAGGGGAATCTTTCGATATTATATAGTAGATTTTTTTATTCAGGTAGGCTTCCTCATTTTCATCCATACAGTGTTTGAAGAAGTAGTATCCGTTGTCCTGGGCCATGGAAGAAAACTTCTCACTGACGAGGCAGATATGTTTCTTTTTCCAGTATGGTTTGGCGATACGGTAAAGAAAGATCGCAAGGAATTCTTTAAACACGATATCGAGACCGTCGTACTGTCCCTTCTTGCGATAGACGAAAGCAAGCGCTTTGCTTCCTGTATAATAAGGATAGAAGAAAAATCCGTTGTCGGTCTTGTAGGAACCGTTGTACAGGAATTTCTGGAACATTCGCTGCTTTGTATCCATGGAGATCGTGAGACGGTTGGTTTTGCCTGTGGAAGGATCTTTGAGGATGACAAAGACATCCCAGTAAAGGCTCTTGCAGTCGATCTTGTGCAGATTCAGAGAAATTTTTATACGGAGAAGATTTCCCTTCTGAGTGGAACGGATCGTCGTAAAATCATAAACCGCTGCGTCTGCCGCAAGTTTATTGCGGAAGAACAGACTGGTTTTCATGTATTCAAGGCTGCCTTTTTCGAGATCGTAACAGATCTTAAGGATGCCGCCACGCATGCTCAGACTGCGCAGAGAACATACATGCGTCTGACGGATCAGGTAGTTCCCACTGCAAAGATATAATTTAAGTAAATTACCGGCATCAGCAGCAAGAAGCCCGAGATATTCGGCAGGATCGGCAGAAGGATCTTCCGGGAAATAGATTCCATCGATAAAAACCTTACTGTTATTATAAGGAAGAGAAGTGCCGTTGATATCTTTGAGAATATATAATTCAACGGAATGATCTGTGGTACATTCTGCATAAATCTGGTATTCTTTGCTCTTTTTGAATTCGATCAGGTCATGTGCCGGCGTCAGATCAAGAGTGAAGCCGGAAGCGTCTGCTACAGACGGCAGATAAAAATACTCGGATGAATCCGTGTTTTTGGCGATAAAAGAAATACGGCTGTCGTTTTCCGGGGAAGAATCCTTAAAAGAAAGTACAGTATGAAGCCGGGAAACGGATTTTACTTCTATAGACAAACATCCCTGGGCTTTGTTAAAAGCGGGAGATGTTTCTGTATGTTCTGTATGGGATATTGTTGCCATAAGCCCTCCATTATTAATGTGACATTAAAGTCATATGATATGTCATAAAAGACGTAAAATAGTATATGAAAAATAATAACATAATCTTAACAAGGTTTAAATATTCTCTGTAAAATAAAATTTCAAGATTTTATAAAAAGGAGTTGACACACCAGGAGAAGTGTGATAGATTTATACAGAACGCTGCCGAAGACAGTAGGTGCCGTAAGGCATAAGGATCAAAACGCCTACCGAGGACTAAGTATTCTATTTAAGATTACAGAGACCTTACTGTCATGCAGTAAGGCTTTTTTTATGTTTTGACGCGGCGGTATAAATCTATAAGGAGGTGTACCATTTATGGCAAAAGTAGAACTGAAACAACCAATCGTAGAAGAAATCTCAAACAGCATTAAAGACGCACAGGCAGTAGTACTTGTTAACTACAGTGGTCTTACAGTTGAACAGGATACAATTCTGCGTAAAGAGTTAAGAGAAGCTGGTGTTCAGTACAAAGTTTACAAAAACACAATGATGAAACGTGCATTCGCAGGTACTGATTGTGAAGAACTCAGCCAGCATCTGGAAGGTACTAACGCTCTTGCAATTTCCACAACAGACGCTACAGCACCGGCTAGAATCCTTGCTAAATACGCAAAACAGTTCCCGGCTCTTGAGCTGATTGCAGGTGTCGTTGAAGGAAACTACAACGATCAGGCAGGAATCCAGGCACTGTCCCAGGTTCCGTCCAGAGAAGAACTTCTTGGAAAACTTCTTGGAAGCATCCAGTCTCCTATCGCAAACTTCGCTCGTGTGCTTAATCAGATCGCAGAGGCACAGGGCGGCGCTGATACAGAGGCAGCCGCTGAGTAAATCTCAGTATTATTAAAAACAAATCTTAAAAAATGGAGGAAAATTAAAATGGCAAAATTAACAACAGAAGAATTTATTGCAGCAATCAAAGAATTATCTGTATTAGAATTAAATGAACTCGTAAAAGCTTGCGAAGAAGAATTCGGTGTATCCGCAGCAGCAGGTGTTGTAGTAGCAGCAGCTGGAGCAGCTGGAGAAGCAGCTGAAGAAAAAGATGAGTTCGACGTAGAACTTACAGAAGTTGGACCGAACAAAGTAAAAGTTATCAAAGTTGTTCGTGAAGTTACCGGTCTTGGACTGAAAGAAGCTAAAGCAGTAGTTGACGGTGCTCCGAAGGTTGTTAAAGAAGGCGCATCCAAAGCAGAAGCTGAAGACATCAAAACAAAACTTGAAGCAGAAGGCGCTAAGATCACTCTTAAATAATTCTGTTAAAGATGAAAGTGATACGGGGACACCTCACGGTGTCCCTATATTTTTGCGTAAAAATATAAATAACTGGTTGACAGGTTGACAAGCCTGTGCTATAGTGAAGAATGCTATATTATGGCAAGGATATGCCTGTTTATCTCAAACCGTAAACAGGAGCATGTTGTAAAATAAATAAAAAAACAGGGGTGAAACGTCAATGGAAAAAAACAGAATTCGTTCTGTAAAAACTGGAAAAAGCATGCGCATGAGCTACCAGAGACAAAAAGAAGTTCTGGAAATGCCGAATTTGATTGAAGTCCAGAAAGATTCCTATAAGTGGTTTCTCGATGAGGGCCTCAAAGAAGTGTTTGATGATATTTCTCCGATCGCGGATTATGGCGGAAAGTTCAGCCTGGAATTCATCGATTTCACGTATGACGCTAAAGATGCAAAATATACCATCGCACAGTGTAAAGAACGTGACGTAACTTACGCGGCACCTTTGAAGGTTCGCGTGCGACTGATCAATAAAGAAACAGAGGAAATCAACGAACACGAGATCTTCATGGGAGATCTTCCGTTAATGACAGAAACAGGTACTTTTGTTATCAACGGTGCCGAGCGTGTTATCGTCAGCCAGCTGGTACGTTCCCCTGGAATCTACTATGCAATTGCACATGATAAACTTGGTAAGAGACTGTTTTCCAGTACTGTCATTCCTAACAGAGGTGCATGGCTGGAATATGAGACAGATTCCAATGATGTGTTCTATGTACGTGTGGACAGAACCCGTAAGGTTCCGATCACTGTGCTGATTCGTGCCCTTGGTATCGGCACCAATGCAGAAATCGTAGAATTATTCGGTGAAGAGCCGAAGATCCTTGCAAGTTTTACCAAGGATACATCTACCAATTATCAGGAAGGTCTTCTTGAACTGTATAAGAAGATCCGCCCGGGTGAGCCTCTCGCAGTAGAAAGTGCTGAGAGCCTTATCATGGCTATGTTCTTCGACCCAAGAAGATATGACCTTGCCAAGGTCGGCCGTTATAAATTTAATAAGAAGCTTCACTTTAATAAACGTATTGTCGGACATAAACTCGGTGAAGCTGTTGTTGATCCGTCTACAGGAGAAATCCTTGCAGAGGAAGGAACAAACGTAACAATCGAGCTTGCTGATAAGATTCAGAATGCAGCAGTACCGTTCGTATGGATTCAGGGTGAAGAACGTAAGATCAAAGTTCTTTCCAGTATGATGGTTGATATCACTGCGCATGTTGATCTTGACTGTGATCCGAAAGACTTAGGTGTTACAGAATTAGTATTCTATCCGGTACTCGAAAAAATCCTGGAAGAAAATGATAATCTCGAAGATATCAAAGCTGCTATCAAGAGAGATATCCATGATCTTATTCCGAAACATATTACAAAAGAAGATATTCTTGCTTCCATTAACTATAATATGCATCTGGAATACGGAATCGGAAATGATGACGATATCGACCATCTGGGTAACCGTCGTATCCGTTCTGTTGGTGAACTTCTTCAGAACCAGTACCGTATCGGTCTTTCCAGACTGGAAAGAGTTGTACGTGAACGTATGACAACTCAGGACACAGAGAGCATTTCTCCGCAGTCCCTGATCAATATTAAACCAGTAACTGCAGCAGTTAAGGAGTTCTTCGGTTCTTCCCAGCTGTCACAGTTCATGGATCAGAACAACCCTCTTGGTGAGCTGACTCATAAGAGACGTCTTTCCGCCCTGGGACCTGGCGGTCTGTCACGAGACAGAGCCGGATTCGAGGTACGAGATGTCCATTACTCTCACTATGGACGTATGTGCCCGGTTGAGACCCCTGAAGGTCCTAACATCGGTCTGATTAACTCCCTTGCATCTTATGCAAGAATTAATGAATACGGATTTATCGAAGCTCCATACCGTAGAATCGATAAAACTGATCCGACAAACCCGATCGTAACAGACGAAGTTGTATATATGACAGCAGATGAGGAAGATAACTATCATGTAGCGCAGGCGAATGAGCCGCTGGATGAAGAAGGTCATTTCCTCCATAAGAACGTATCCGGTCGTTTCCGTGAAGAAACTCAGGAATATGAAAAACGTATGTTTGACTACATGGACGTATCTCCTAAGATGGTATTCTCTGTAGCTACAGCGCTTATCCCATTCCTTCAGAACGACGATGCTAACCGTGCACTGATGGGATCCAACATGCAGCGTCAGGCCGTTCCGCTTCTTACAACAGAAGCTCCTGTAGTAGGAACCGGTATGGAAACAAAAGCAGCTGTTGACTCCGGTGTATGTGTTCTGGCTAAGAAGTCCGGTACCGTTCTTCGTTCCACATCTACTGATATCAGCATCAAGAATGATGATGGAACAAAAGATGATTATCATCTTACAAAATTCCTCCGCAGTAACCAGAGTAACTGCTATAACCAGAAGCCGATCGTATTCCAGGGTGAACACGTAGAGGCAGGACAGGTTATCGCTGATGGTCCTTCTACTGCAAACGGAGAACTTGCCCTTGGTAAGAACCCGCTGATCGGATTCATGACATGGGAAGGTTATAACTACGAGGATGCCGTTCTGTTAAGTGAAAGACTGGTACAGAACGATGTCTATACTTCTGTTCATATTGAAGAATACGAAGCAGAAGCACGTGATACAAAACTCGGACCGGAAGAGATCACAAGAGATGTTCCGGGTGTCGGTGACGACGCACTGAAAGATCTGGATGAACGTGGTATCATCCGTATCGGTGCAGAAGTTCGTGCCGGTGATATTCTTGTTGGTAAAGTTACTCCTAAGGGAGAAACAGAACTGACTGCAGAAGAGCGTCTTCTGCGTGCAATCTTCGGTGAGAAAGCAAGAGAAGTTCGTGATACTTCCCTTAAAGTTCCTCACGGAGAATATGGTATTATCGTAGATGCCAAAGTATTTACAAGAGAGAACGGCGATGAGCTGTCTCCTGGAGTAAATCAGGCAGTACGTATTTATATTGCTCAGAAACGTAAGATTTCTGTTGGTGATAAGATGGCTGGTCGTCATGGTAACAAGGGTGTTGTTTCCCGTGTACTTCCTGTTGAAGATATGCCATTCCTGCCGAACGGACGTCCGCTGGATATCGTACTGAACCCACTGGGTGTACCTTCCCGTATGAACATCGGTCAGGTCCTTGAGATCCACTTAAGTCTTGCTGCCAAAGCACTTGGATTCAACGTTTCCACACCTGTATTCGATGGTGCGAGCGAAATTGATATCCAGGACACTCTGGAACTGGCAAATGATTATGTGAATATCGAAGATTTTGAAGAATTCCGTGCAAAATATCAGGATACACTTGCTCCTGATGTTATGGAATATCTGGATGAGCACAAAGACCACAGAGAACTGTGGAAAGGTGTTCCGATCTCCAGAGATGGTAAGGTTCAGCTGCGTGACGGACGTACCGGTGAGTTCTTTGACGGTCGCGTAACAATCGGACACATGCATTACCTGAAACTGCATCATCTGGTTGATGATAAGATCCATGCACGTTCTACAGGTCCTTACTCACTTGTTACACAGCAGCCTCTGGGTGGTAAAGCTCAGTTCGGTGGACAGCGTTTCGGTGAGATGGAGGTTTGGGCTCTGGAGGCATATGGTGCTTCCTACACGCTGCAGGAGATCCTGACAGTTAAGTCTGATGACGTTGTTGGTCGTGTTAAGACTTATGAAGCAATCATTAAGGGAGATAATATCCCTGAGCCAGGTATTCCTGAATCCTTCAAAGTTCTTCTTAAAGAGCTTCAGTCTCTGGGTCTGGATGTTAAAGTCCTCAAAGATGACAATACAGAAGTACATCTGCTTGAAACAGTAGATTATGGTGATACAGACCTTCGTTCAGTAATCGAAGGCGACAGCAGACATCGCAGAGAAGAAGAGTCCTTCGGAAAACATGGTTACACAAAACAGGAATTCGAAGGTGAAGAACTTGTAGATGTTGAAGAGGATGAGGATGAAGACGATGATTTCATCGACTTTGACGAATCCTATGATGATAACGACAACGAGTAGAAAGGGGAAAGAATACATGGCAGAATCAACCACAACAAATGAAACATATCAGCCAATGACTTTCGATGCCATCAAGATCGGACTGGCGTCCCCTGAGAAGATCAGAGAATGGTCCAGAGGTGAGGTAACAAAACCGGAAACCATCAACTACCGTACTCTGAAACCGGAGAAGGACGGACTTTTCTGTGAAAGAATTTTCGGGCCAAGCAAGGACTGGGAGTGCCATTGTGGTAAATATAAAAAAATTCGTTATAAGGGTGTTGTCTGCGACCGATGCGGCGTAGAAGTTACAAAATCATCCGTCAGAAGAGAACGTATGGGACATATCGAGCTTGCCGCTCCGGTATCCCATATCTGGTACTTCAAGGGTATTCCGTCCCGTATGGGTCTGATCCTTGATCTGTCTCCGAGAACATTGGAAAAAGTTTTATACTTTGCTAACTATATCGTACTGGATCCGGCTGACTCCGGACTTCAGTACAAACAGGTACTTACAGAGAGAGAGTATCAGGATGCCCGTGAAGCATACGGATACAATTTCCGTGTAGGTATGGGTGCAGAGTCCATTATGGAACTTCTGAAAGCAATCGACCTTGAAAAAGATGCAGCTGAACTGAAGGCTGAACTGGTTGATGCAACTGGCCAGAAACGTGCCAGAATCATCAAGAGACTGGAAGTTGTAGAATCCTTCCGCGAATCCGGTAACCGTCCAGAGTGGATGATCATGACAGCAATTCCGGTTATCCCGCCAGATCTGCGTCCTATGGTACAGCTGGATGGTGGTCGTTTTGCAACATCTGACCTGAATGATCTGTACAGAAGAATCATCAACCGTAACAACCGTCTGAAACGTCTTCTGGAGCTTGGCGCACCGGACATCATCGTTCGTAATGAAAAGCGTATGCTTCAGGAAGCTGTAGATGCCCTGATCGATAATGGTCGTCGTGGCCGTCCGGTAACAGGACCTGGAAACAGAGCCCTGAAATCCCTTTCCGATATGCTGAAAGGTAAATCCGGTCGTTTCCGTCAGAACCTGCTCGGTAAACGAGTTGACTACTCCGGACGTTCCGTTATCGTCGTTGGACCGGAACTGAAGATCTATCAGTGTGGTCTTCCGAAAGAAATGGCTATCGAGCTGTTTAAACCTTTCGTTATGAAAGAACTGGTTGCAAACGGAACTTCTCATAACATTAAGAATGCTAAGAAGATGGTTGAAAAACTTCAGCCGGAAGTTTGGGACGTTCTGGAAGATGTTATCAAAGAACATCCGGTTATGCTGAACCGTGCACCTACACTGCATCGTCTGGGTATCCAGGCGTTCGAGCCAATCCTTGTAGAAGGTAAAGCTATTAAACTTCACCCACTCGTTTGTACCGCGTTCAACGCCGACTTCGATGGTGACCAGATGGCTGTTCATCTTCCACTTTCCCAGGAAGCTCAGGCAGAGTGCCGATTCCTTCTGCTTTCACCGAACAACCTTCTGAAACCTTCAGATGGTGGCCCTGTAGCCGTTCCTTCACAGGATATGGTCCTTGGTATCTACTATCTGACCCAGGAAAGACCTGGAAACCCGGGAGAAGGTAAGTTCTTTAAGAGCGTAAACGAAGCAATTCTTGCTTATGAAAATAAAGTTATTACCCTTCAGTCCAGAATTAAGGTTCGTATTACAAAGACAATGCCTGATGGAACAGAAATGACAGGAATCGTTGAGTCCACACTTGGCCGTTTCCTGTTCAACGAGATCCTTCCTCAGGACCTTGGATTTGTAGACAGAAGCATTCCGGGTAATGAGCTTCTTCTTGAAGTTGATTTCCTGGTAGGTAAGAAACAGCTGAAGAAAATCCTGGAAAAAGTTATCAATACACATGGAGCTACCAAGACAGCAGAAGTTCTTGATGATATCAAGGCAACTGGTTACAAGTACTCTACACGTGCAGCGATGACTGTATCCATTTCCGATATGACCGTGCCGCCTCAGAAACCTGAGATGATCCAGAATGCACAGAATATCGTAGACAAGATCACAAAGAACTACAAACGTGGTCTTATCACTGAAGAAGAGCGTTATAAAGAAGTTGTTGAAACATGGAAGAAGACTGATGATGAGCTTACAAAAGCCCTTCTGGATGGTCTTGATAAATACAACAACATCTTCATGATGGCTGACTCCGGTGCCCGTGGTTCTGATAAACAGATCAAACAGCTTGCCGGTATGCGAGGTCTGATGGCCGATACAACTGGTCATACAATCGAACTTCCTATTAAATCAAACTTCCGTGAAGGTCTTGAAGTACTGGAATACTTCATGTCCGCACATGGAGCTCGTAAAGGTATGTCCGATACCGCTCTTCGTACAGCCGACTCTGGTTACCTGACCAGACGAATGGTTGACGTATCTCAGGAACTGATCGTTCGTGAAACAGACTGCTGTGAAAACAGACCGGAAATTTCCGGTATGTATGTCAGAGGTTTCATGGATGGAAAAGAAGAGATCGAAAACCTTCAGGAACGTATCACAGGACGTTTTGCCTGCGAGACCATCACAAATAAAGATGGTGAAGTTCTTGTTAAAGCAAACCATATGATCACACCAAAACGTGCTGCACGTATCATGAGTGAAGGTGTAAGCAAAACTGGTGGTCCGATCGAAGAAGTTAAGATCCGTACAATCCTGACCTGTAAGTGCAAGGTTGGTGTCTGCGCTAAATGTTACGGTGCAAACATGGCAACTGGTGAAGCTGTTCAGGTTGGTGAGGCTGTTGGTATTATCGCAGCTCAGTCTATCGGTGAGCCAGGTACACAGCTGACCATGCGTACATTCCATAGTGGTGGTGTAGCCGGTGGAGATATCACACAGGGTCTTCCTCGAGTTGAGGAGCTTTTTGAGGCAAGAAAACCGAAAGGTCTTGCTATCATCACAGAAATTCCTGGTGTTGCTGTTATCAACGACACTAAGAAGAAACGTGAGATTATCGTAACAAATCCGGAGAACGGAGATTCCAAGACATACCTGATTCCTTACGGATCACGTATCAAGATCACAGACGGACAGGTACTGGAAGCTGGTGATGAACTTACAGAAGGTAGTGTAAACCCGCATGATATCCTGAGAATTAAAGGTGTTCGTGCAGTTCAGGATTACATGATCCGTGAAGTTCAGCGAGTATATCGTCTCCAGGGTGTAGAAATCAGTGATAAGCATATCGAGGTTCTGGTTCGTCAGATGCTGAAGAAGATCCGTATCGAAGATAACGGAGATACAGATTTCCTTCCGGGAACACTTGTAGATGTTCTTGAATTTGAAGAAGTTAACGAAAACCTTGAGAAAGAAGGAAAGACACCGGCAGAAGGTAAACAGGTAATGCTTGGTATTACTAAGGCTTCTCTGGCTACAGATTCCTTCCTGTCAGCTGCTTCCTTCCAGGAAACAACAAAAGTTCTGACAGAAGCTGCTATCAAGGGTAAAGTTGACCACCTGGTAGGTCTGAAAGAGAACGTTATCATTGGTAAACTGATTCCTGCAGGTACAGGTCTGAAACGTTACAGAGATATCCAGCTGGATACCGGTATGCCGGAAGAAACTCCGGCAGTAGAAGAAGAAACCGCAGAAAGCCTTCCGGAAGATGAAGAAACCATCACACTGGATGAAGCTGATGGGGCTGCAGACGATGAAGTAATCGATGCAGAAGAAACTTCTGAAGATACAACTGAAGAATAATATAAGAGGATC
>CAVFJK010000126.1:5300-13151 GCA_963622815.1 Ruminococcus bicirculans (ex Wegman et al. 2014) | reverse complement strand
GCATAATGGTGCGGTTCCATGGATTAAGAATCACACCTTCAATCTCATCTGTCTGGAGAATCAGCTCAAATAATTTATTAATGTCTGTCAGGAAAGTTGACTTAACACTTCCACCGCCTTTCAGCTCTTCCTCAAAACTGGTAAATGCTGCCCACCAGTTCTTTCCATCTTCTGTTCTGATTGCTTCAAGACAGATCTGGCCGTCACCTTTTGGCGGTTCTACAGCGATAATGACCTGTCCGTTTTCTTTCATACGTCTGCGGATGACGGTCAGGGTGTGTGCCAGCATCTCCTGTGACGCTTCTTCTTGAAGACCTGCGATTGCCTCTTCTATTTTCTCATTACCCTGCAGGCCTTCATCTGTTTTATGATTTTCCATGATATATATACCTCTTATCTATTCAAGATTTTGCAGCTGTTTTCCCCTCAAGCATTTTAATGGACCGACGGATACACCAGATACAGGTCGGTCCGATGTAACAGCTTGCAGCTACCCATGCCGCCTGGTCTGCAAAACAGATTGCCGTATAACCAAATGTTCCTGCAAATCCAATACTGACGACCACTCGGCCAAGCATTTCCATAACACCGGAAAAAACAGCCCGACCGGAATATCCAAGTCCCTGTGTCACCATTCGGCTGACATTCAGGATTCCAAGAATGCCAAAGAAAAATCCCATGCAGCGCAGATATTTTGCAGAAGCATCAAGGACTACTGTTGCATTCTTGCTCAGGAAGATCATGGATAACGATCTTCCTAAAAAAATCAGGATCAGTCCGGCAGAAAAACCATAGATACATCCTGCAATCGTTGCCTCAAGCGCACCTTTTTTAATTCGATCCGGCTGACGTGCTCCCAGATTCTGGCTGCAGAATACGGACGCCGCAGTTCCGATTGCATCAAACGGACACAGCAGGAACTGTTTAATACGCATAGCCGCCGTAAAAGCAGAAACATACATACTTCCCAGGCCATTGTTTGCCGCCTGCATGACCATGCTTCCGATTGCCGTGATCGAGAACTGCATTCCCATCGGAAGTCCCATTCCAAGAAGTTCTCCAACAGCACTTTTTTGCATGATCATATTATCCTTCTCCAGTCGAAGAAGCTGCATCTTCCTTCTTATATAAAAGAAGCAGAGAATTCCACTGGTTGCCTGCGCCGTGATCGTAGCGATCGCAGCTCCCATACAGCCCCATTTAAGAACGATAATACAGAACAGATCCAGAAAGATATTCAGAACTGCCGAAAATCCAAGAAACAAAAATGGTGTCCGGCTGTCTCCCACGGAACGTAAAATACTGGACAGATAATTATACAATAAAGTAAATGGTATTCCGACAAAAATTACGATCAGATACGCATATGCATTTCCAAAGATATCTTCCGGCACGGAGAGCAGATGCAGAATCTGCGCACAGAACAATGAGCAGGAAACTGTAAGGATCGCTGCGATAATTGCCGTAAGTACTGCTCCATTAAATATGTAATTACGCATGGTATTATGATCACCGGCACCAAAATATTTCGCAACCGGCACTCCAAATCCGGCACAGCAGCCAATACAGAAGCCAAGTACCAGAAACTGCACACTGCTGCTTGACCCAACACTTGCAAGCGCATCAGCTCCAAGGATCTGTCCTACGATCGCCGCATCAATAATATTGTAAGTCTGTTGAAGGAGATTTCCCATCAGCAGTGGCAGTGCAAACTGGAGCATCAGTTTTAATGGACTGCCCTTTACCATAGATGTTGACATTTCTTTTCACCTTCTATATATAATTATTTTTTATAGAATCTTCTTTAATTCCAGCAGGTTATGAATGATATGATCTGCCGGTTTTTCACTTTTTTTCTCTTCTTCCCTGTACTTTTCCACAGAAGGCACATACCAGCAGGTGGACATTCCATAAGCCCTGCCGCCTGTAATATCTGCGGTCAGTGAATCCCCGATCATCATGCATTCCTCCGGTCTGATTCCCGGAAGTTCTTTCATGCAGCCGTCAAAGAACTGTTTACCCGGCTTATCTGCGCCGACCTTTTCAGATACAAAACAATGTGCAAAATATTTCAGCATATCTGCCTTTTTCAGACGATTGATCTGCTGATCATAAGGACCGTTGCTCGCCGCACACAGGCAGTAATTTTTCTCTTTTAAATATATAAGGATCTCTTCTGCACCCTCAACCGGCACTGCGCTCAGGTTGAGAAGCACACGAAATTCTTTTTCCATCTCGACACCGTCTGCCTCCAGTCCAAGATGCTTAAGCACTGCCTGCCAGCGCACATAAAAAAGATCGTCCATCGTCAGTTCTTTTCGCTCGATCCGCTGCCAGATCTTATTATTTTCTTCCGTGAAGACCGAAAACATTTCCGGTTTATATTCCAATCCTGCCTTCTGGAAACACTGCTCCATCGCCCAGGCTGCTGCCGCATCAAAGTCCAGAAGCGTATTGTCAATGTCCAGAAAGAGGACTTTTATCTTGTCGTTCATATAATATTCCTTCTATTTTAGATTCTCTTCTTTATAAAATATCACATATTTTATGCGTTTCCAAGTTTGTTTGCATAATAATTTGATTCAAAGAAAAGGCACAGAAAGCGGAACTACTGAATTCCATTTTCTGTGCTTCTGTTAAATCATCAATAATCAAAATCATCTATATTTGATGTTACAAACAGTAAAAAATCCTCATCCATATCTACCTTAAGGAGTGTATCGTTATTCACGATTCCGCTGAATGTGCCGGAAAATTTCTTTCCATTAAAGATTTCTCCGGTAATCTTTACTTCTGTGATCCGTCTGTCATCCGGAAGAATTTCTGCTGTTTCCGAACTGCTTGTTCGGATATCTCCAACTTCCAGTTCTTTGTCTCCATTATAGATTACGTGAACATCTTCCAGTGTAAATGCGGTGCTGTTTTTAATCGTGATATAAGATGCCTCAGTATTATATGCCTCAACAACTTTCTCATCCTGCATGTTCACTACACCAAACGCAACAAATACCACAGCAAGAATCAACACAAAAATCTTTAAACTTTTTCTCATGAATACTCTTCTTTCCTTCTATCATATATTATATTAATTTATTGATACCTGAATCGAATCAAAAAATCAATATATATGTTGCACGTACTAGCATAACACTTCACAGAAAGTTTTCCTATTCACAAAATTCACAAAATCCCACACTAAATAGTACAAAAAATCGTATAACATGAAGTATTTTTAAGATTTCGTAAAATGTCTATCAAACCTCGGTAAATGTTATTGTTTTCTGAAAATTGTAGTGATATACTTCACATCGTCAACTGAGGACGAACAATCAGGCCTGTGTATCCTTTCAGTTTCAGTTACTGTTCACAGGTAGTATCCCGCAAACAGTAACCAGTTCTACTTACTATTTTACTATATTTCCCTTATTAAAAGGAGTTTAAATTATTATGAAAAGAAAATTAATCGTCGGATTTTTAACTCTCTGCTCACTTACAACTGTATGTCCTTCTGTTTACGCTTCCACCGAACATTACACTGACAGCAGCGTTACCGGTGCTGACTCCGGATGGTCTGACTGGGATGCAAACTGGGCAGATACAGCCGCTGATTTTACAAAAGTATCCCTTACCCCTGGTGCTGATGATACACAGCTGAACTTCGCATGGTACAGTGAAAAAGGTGACAGTGATGCTACTCCTGTCGTACATTTCGGAACTGACAAAGACAATCTTGAAACTTTCGAAGGTACTTCCGGTGATGTAGATCAGGAACTTACCGGTGACACAGCATATGAATACAATCACGTAACTGTAACCGGCCTTGAACCAGGCACAACCTACTACTATACCGTAGAAAAAAACGGCCAGCAGACAGACGTGTGTGAATACAAAACCCAGAATACAGATTCCGTAAAGATCCTTTACGTCGGAGACCCGCAGATCGGTGCTTCCAAAGGTCAGACCCAAAACGGTGCAGAACTGACAAATGAATCCGGTGCAGCCAATACTGCCGCTGAGAACGATGGTTTTTCCTGGAACCGTACTCTGAACACTGCACTTTCCGAAAATCCGGATGTAAACTTTGTTATCTCCGCAGGTGACCAGGTAAATAAAACTGGCGAAGCAAAAGAAGAAGAATACGCTTCCTATCTGAGTGCAGATGCGCTGAAATCTCTTCCAGTTGCAACAACGATCGGTAACCATGATTCTCTGAATCCTGATTATTCCTACCATTTCAATAACCCGAACAATACAGAAAACGGCAAAACAGCTGCCGGCGGTGACTATTATTACAGCTACGGCGAAGGACTTTTCATCGTTCTGAACACAAACAATTACAATGTAGCAGAACATCAGAACACCATTGAAGAAGCTGTCAAAGCTTATCCGGATGCCAAATGGCGTATCGTGACCATCCATCAGGATATTTATGGTTCCGGTCTTGACCATTCTGATACAGACGGTATGATCCTCCGTACTCAGCTCACTCCTGTATTTGACGCAAATGATATCGATGTTGTTCTTCAGGGACATGACCATACTTACAGCCGTTCCAAAATGCTCTATGGCGATGGACAGACTCATGAAAAATACGAGTTCAGTTTAAATGCAGACGGAACAGATTATGACTGGGATCACGCTACAAATGTTGATACCGGCGATCAGATCACACTCTCTCCGGAAGACGGCGATACCGATGCACAGGCAGCTTTGGACGCTTTCCATGAGGACAACAACTGCTATACCATCGAAGATGTGGACGGCAATACTGTCACAGACCCGCAGGGAATCCTTTATATGACAGCCAACTCCGCTTCCGGTTCCAAATATTATGAACTGCTTTCCACTCAGCAGGATTACATCGCAGCCCGCAGCCAGAACTGGCTTCCAAGTTATTCCGTGATTACAATGACTGCTGATTCCTTCTCCATCGATACTTACCAGATTACAGATGACGGCAAAGCAGAAGCTATTGACGATACCTTTACAATTGAGAAAACAGCAGAGAAATAACAATGAATAAAAAAGTAGTCCGATATCTTATATATATTTTACTTGTCTGTGTATTCGCCATTTTTGTCTTTAAGCTTAATCAGACAGAAAAAACAGAACTGGTCGTCCGGACAGGTCAGACATTTGAAAAAGCAGAAGTCACAGAAATCCTTCAGGATAATCTTGATTCCAGTGGAACTCGTGTCGGTGAGCAAAAAGTGCGTGTAAAAATGCTCACCGGCGCACGAAAAGGAGAAGAACTTGATATCACCAGCAGTTCCGGTTACCTCTTCGGTGCCGCCTGTAAGGTCGGTATGAAAGTCATCGTCATGCAGAGTGTTGCCGGCGAGACCACGATTGCCAGCGTTTATTCTCAGGATCGTGAATGGGTCATTTATATTTTCGCCCTGCTCTATCTTCTTGCCCTGTGTATTATTGGTGGAAAACAGGGAATCAAAGGATGCCTTGGACTGGTCTTCACCTTTTTCTGCGTGATCTTTGTCTATCTTCCGCTTGTGTATCTGCGTTTTTCACCATTTTGGGCGGCTGTGTTTATCTGTTTTCTTACTACACTGGTCACCATGTATCTCATTGGCGGGCCTACAAAAAAGACCTGCGCAGCGACACTTGGCACACTGGCAGGCGTTGTTCTTGCCGGAATTTCCGCATGGTGTTTCAGCAAAGCATCCGGGATCTCCGGTTACAATGTATCAGATATCGAGACACTTATGACTCTCTGGAACACTAACCGCATCCAGGTAGGCGGCCTTCTTTTCTCCGGGCTTCTAATCTCATGTCTCGGAGCTGTCATGGATGTCGCCATGTCGATCAGTAGTGCCATTGATGAGATCTACAAGCAGAACACTTCCCTCTCTCGAAAGGAACTGTTCAAAGCAGGCATGCGTGTCGGAAGAGATATGATGGGAACAGACAGCAACACTCTGATTCTCGCATTCGCCGGAAGCAGCGTCAGTACACTTCTTCTGGATTATGCCTATGACCTTCCCTATCAGCAGATCATCAATTCCAATAACATCGGTATCGCAATCATGCAGGGACTTGCCGGAAGTTTTGGAATCGTACTCTCCGTTCCGCTGACAGTTCTGATCTGTACGGTTTTGTTTCATAAAAAAGAAGCAGGTTTGCAGGAATGATTATTTTTCCGTATTTTATATAAAAAACTCCTCCGGGACGGATAGTTTTCTTTTTGAAAGGTATCCGTCTGGAGGAGTTTTTGTATGTATTTTTATGTTTATACGGTAATCTTAAACCAGTCTTTTTCTTCAAAATCAACGACGGTACAGTCGTTTGCATACGTACATTCCGGAAGAATGATCATTGCATGAAGCTCGTCATTATTTACCGGAAGTGGACAGAGATGCCAGATTGCTGCGTTGATCTTTACCATGTATCCCTTCGGTACGATGAATGCTTTTGCAAGTTCCGGAATTGGTGTGCCGCCGGATGCCGGTGCTACATGAATGATCATATCGTCATCGAGTGCAACGATTCCTTCCCATGTCGTTGTGTGATATTCTGCTGCCTTGATAATTCTCTCATCTTTACGAACTGCAATCGGTGAAAAAGCGATACTGCCTACACTGGTGCCTGAAATACGGTCCGGATAAAATTTATGGATTTCACCCTGCAACGGGTATCCCTCCGGCTCTGTCATGTTGCAGAATGTTCCATACGGAGCAAAATCTGCTGCATTAATCTTTACTGCTTTTACTTCTCTCATTGGAAAAACCTCCTCTTTTTTGATAAAAACCCCATTTGTTTTTATAAAATCAGTATAGCACAGCGATTATTTATCCTCAAGGTTAAGGAAATACTGAATTGCGGTATTCTTTTATGATTGCTATAATCAATAATAAATATTACTCATACAAAGGAGATTTCTAATGATCCTGGAAGTTTGTGTTGATTCTGTAGAATCTGCTGTAAATGCAGAACTTGGTGGTGCTGACCGCATTGAATTATGTGGTGATCTGATCGTGGGCGGCACCACTCCTTCCCTTGCTTTATACGAAAGAATACGAGAAAAGATCACTATCCCAATCCATGTGCTTCTCCGTCCACGTTTCGGGGATTTTCTGTACAGTGCAGAGGAAATTGAAATTCTGCTCCGGCAGGCAGAGACCTTTTCCGCAGCCGGTGCGGATGCTCTGGTGATCGGATGTCTGACCACAGATGGACAGCTTGATACCGACGCATTAAATCAAATTATTAATGCTGGAAAAGGTACTCCGTGCAACCTGCATCGTGCTTTTGATATGTGCCGTGATCTGGATAAAGCACTGGAAACTGCACAGAAACTTGGCATTGTTTCTATTCTTACTTCCGGTGGAGCTGCCTCTGCTATAGACGGGCTACAGACCTTAAATCATCTGAAGCAAAACGCCGGATCTATTGATATTATGGCCGGTGCAGGACTGAATGCACAGAATCTTTCTTACATGCTGAACCACTCCTGTCTGACTGCGTTTCATATGTCCGGAAAGAAAGTTTTGGAAAGCCAGATGCAGTACCGCAATCCACATGTAAATATGGGAATTCCAGGATTTTCCGAGTATGAAATTCTTCGCACCAACGCAAAAGAAATCCAGAAAGCAAGGGCTGTTCTGGATTCCTGGAAATAAACGACACGTTTGTTTTATTGGCATTTGTTTGATTCTAAAATCCTTATTTCTCTGCCAGTGCTTGCTCGTAGATCTCACGATCGAGATCTTTGAAAACATTAAAGATTACTTTTTTCACGCTGGTTTCCTGCAAAGTCTATGCAGAAGTTCCCCCTCGCGTGGAATATTCCCTTACAGATCTTGGTTTCAGCCTGAAACCAATCCTCGACGCCATGTG
>CAVFJK010000126.1:0-5290 GCA_963622815.1 Ruminococcus bicirculans (ex Wegman et al. 2014) | reverse complement strand
CCATGTGGACATGGGCGAGAACTATCAGGCGCAGAATTCCTAAATCCTAAATTTATTTTTCTTCTTTTTTCTCAAATTCTGCCGCAACGTCTTCCAGAAGCTTCCGGATCTCAAGGTGCTGCGGACATGCTTTTTCGCATTTACCGCACTTGATACAATCGGAAGCTTTTCCTTTACCCTCTGCAGTATGTACGACATTATAGTAGTAGTCGGCATTCCAGTCATGATAGATCTGTTTCGTATTCATGCAGGCAAAAAGATCCGGAATGGAGATTTTTTTCGGACATCCATCTACACAGTATCTGCAGGCAGTACATGGGATCAGATGTGCGCTGCGAATGATCTCTGTTACTTTGTGTACAGCATCCAGTTCTTTATCGGACAGTGGCTGGAAATCTTTCATGTAGCTTAAGTTGTCCTGCATCTGTTCCAGAGTACTCATACCGGAAAGTACCATTTCGATTCCGTCAAACCCTGCTGCAAAACGGATTGCATAACTTGCCGGGCTGCCGCCATGAAGGTCTTCCAGAACTTTCTTCGCATCTTCCGGGAGATTTACAAGGCTTCCGCCTTTGACCGGTTCCATAACGATCACCGGTTTGTTGTGCTTACGACAGACTTCATAGCATTTGCTGCTCTGTACTGCCGGATCTTCATAATCCAGATAGTTGAACTGGATCTGTACAACTTCTACCTGCGGGTATTCTGTCAGGATCTGCTCCAACACTTCTGCCTTATCATGGAAAGAAATTCCGACATGTTTTACTTTGCCCTCTTTTTTAAGCTCAAAAGCTGTCTCGTAAGCTCTGCACTGTTTGAAGAATTTGAAGTTTTCTGCGCCCTGCGCATGCATCAGATAATAGTCAAAATAGTTGAACCCCTGCTCCAGATACGTGTCAAACATTTTGTTGGTCTGTTCGATGTCAACATCCTCGCCGATCATCGGAAGCCTCATGCATCCAAATCCGAAATTTTTCTTTACTCCGTCCATATTGTTCCTCGCTTTCTTTTTTATGAAACAGAACTAAGCCAGACAATTTCCCTCTCTGTAAATCGCCTGGCTTTATCCCTTTATTTATAGCTGATTATAAGTTATTATACTGCTCGTCAGTAACTGGCTCGCACCATTCATTGCTGCAGTTTTCTCCCGGAACTTCTACTGCGATATGAGAAAACCAGCTGTCTTTCTTTGCGCCGTGCCAGTGTTTTACTTCTGCCGGAATTGTGATTACAGTTCCCGGTGTCAGGCTGACTGCTTCTTTTCCTTCTTCCTGATACCATCCCTCACCTGCTGTACAGACAAGAAGCTGTCCGCCGCCTTTTGTTGCATGATGGATATGCCAGTTGTTGCGGCAGCCCGGCTCAAAAGTTACGTTTGCAAGAAATACTGGACATTTCCCCGGCTCAGTCAGTGGATTCAGGAAAGAATCCCCGATAAAATACTGTGCATAAGCGGTGTTTACCTCGCCAGTTCCAAATACATTTGCTTTCTCAAATTCTGCTTTGTCTGAAATCTTCATAATAAAAATCCTCCTGACATAAAATCGTTGTCTTCAAGTTTAAGTATAGTTTACAACCTGAAGTCGACTTTAGGTCAAGAGGAAATTTTCTTACTTATATCTTTCGATTTGGTTTGTTTCCATTTTTAGCTTGATTGATAAGATACGGTATTTCTATATTACTTCTGTTCCTGAATCTCTAACAGCTTCCTCAGGCGCTCGACTTCCTCTGCAAGTGCGTCTGCGCGTTGTTTTTCTGCCTTTGCACGCTGTTTCTCTCTCGCAGTATTTCTTTTTTGAGCCCCTATGTCTATTTCTTCCATATTCTCAAACAGATATCCCATACCACGACCTCCTATTCCACCCATTAGCTCTCGGGCATTCTCACTTGGTACTTTCATTTTCATTAGTAAAGACCATAATATTTTCTTATAGATCTCTTTTATCTCCTCGGGTGCATGCTGCCTTTCGTTCCCTGAATCTCGAAACGGTCGATGTGTCTGTCCAGGTCAGTTGCCAGCGTCATACCGCAGGAAAAAGCTGCTTTTTTGCCGTCTGTATATTCCATTATAACCGAAGTAAGCTTATCAATCTTTTCTTCTGAAAAACTTGCAATTGCATTGATCTTAGTTGGTTCATCAGCAAGAAGACGCAGGATCAGACTGGTGTTGTAAACGCCAAGATCATAGGTGCACTCGCCGAGAGTGTCTCTTCTCATACGGATGTTGTCTACGATAACTCTATGTTAATGGTATCAAAAAAGAGCATGCCGTATAGTTTTTCCACACAGCATACTCTGTACAGAATGTTCTTATATTGTTGTCTGATTCTTATAAATTCCGAGCATAAAGCCCATAAATTCTTTACTTCTGCAGTTTAAATTTCAGGTATACCGGATCGTGATCGGAATAGGAATATCCTGTATTGATATCCTCATAAGAAACACACTCTATATTGTCGGATACAATAAATCCATCCAATGTAACAGTGTATGTCTCGCCCGGTACATATTCCATGTCCGCATTACGTGCACTGTCCCAGAGATCGCTTTTTTCCTGCTCCGTCAGCTGGTCGATACAGAATGAAAAATGCTCTGGAAGTTTCTCTCTCGGAAATGGATACGCCCAGGACTCTCTGTCTTCTGAATCATCTTCATCAGCCTTCAGGTCATGGTTAAAATCACCGCCGCAGAGTACATAATTTCCTGCTTCATATTCTTTCTGCATGTCTTCTGCAAGCATGTTGATCTGGCCTTCACGAATCTCATCGCTGTTTCCGTAAGCAGACATATGCAGTTCAAAGATCACAAGTTCCTTACCATTATCAACCGGAACTCTGGAAATGCTGTAGCAGCGATCCAGGTCAAAGAACTTGCTGAAAGAAGTCGATACCGGGAAGCTTCTTCGCAGAGAATCTGTGACCGGATATCTGGAAAACAGTGCCAGACCGGACCGGCTCTTTCCATGCGGCTGCGTAAATGGATAAAACAGAAATGCAGAATCGTAATTCTGAGCAAATACCGTGTCATAATCCGCCAGACAGTCTTTCAGGATTGAATATTCATCCACATGATAGCTTCTGGTGGAATTCAGATCCACTTCTTCAATCAATGCAAAATCCGGATCATATGATGCAACAAGCTCGCCCGCTCCCTGAACCGTCTCAAGTACGCTGTCCTTACTCTTCGCCCAGGAAGATTTCCCGCCATCCATGAAGAAACTGAAATCCGGTATATACGCACCAAATCCGATATTATATGTAAGCGCGGAGTATTCTTTATCTGTCGTAAGCTCCGCATCCTCCGCATGGGATTCAACTTCCAGCGAAAGATTGTCCTCAATACGATGATAGCTTGCAAAAAGATATATGAGATATCCGATCAAAGCAAGCACGATCACTCCTATGATGATTCCTATGATTTTGAAAATCTTTTTTGCTGTTTTCATAATTCTCTTATTTCCTTTGTACATTCAAAATAACAGAAAATCCCAGAGCTTATTTCTGCTCCAGGATTTTCCGGTTATGCATTTTTCTTTCTGTTTCTTTGAATTACACTGCTCTTAAATGCTTTATACATCGCCGGTGATAACTCCGGTGCATCTTCATCAGTTACTATTGGAGAGTTCTTCGCATTCATAACTTCCTGTAATTGTTCTTTCGTTGGTTTTTGCCCCTTGTCAATAGTAAATGTCCTGATCATAATAGAGCATCCTCTCAAACTGCACTCCATCACTCTCATTATCTTTTTTCTAAGTATACCATGGATAGATTTTTCACACTAGTGAAATAATTATAAAATATCATTTTATAAATTTTCCTGTTTATTTATATTTCACTGCAGTTCCATAAGCAATCACTTCCGCGGCTCCTGCCATGACCTGTGAAGAACCATACTTGACACCGATCACCGCATCGGCATCCATCTCTTTAGCTTCATCCACCATGCGTTTCGTAGCGATCTGTCTTGCCTCATTCAGCATTTCTGTATAACCTACGATCTCCCCGCCAACCAGGGTCTTCATGCCTGCCATAAAATCTCTGCCGACATTCTTTGTCTGTACAACGGTTCCTTTTACGATTCCCAGTGGCTCAAACTCCACACCCGGGATATATTCAATACTTAGAAGCTTCATCTTCTTCTCCTCCTTCGATCTCTTTCATTCTTCCTGCAAGTGCTATGAGCGTTCCTACAATGATAACTACCGGAATTGCCGTTATAAACAGAAGCATTCCCAGCGGAATCGGATCCACCGTATTCGCCCAGAATATAATTACGATCGCCACCAGCATAAGTAATATCATAACCGCTGCACCTATGATCGCACCGTTTCTTCTTTTCTTGTGGACATCTGTTTTATTTACGTTCATAAACTTCGCACCTTCTTTCTCCATCTGCTCGATTTCTTCCAGACAGTCTTCTGCATTCAGAGTTTCCAGTGACCGGTGTTCCAGAATCAGACGCTCGCACATGTCCTGCATCTTCGAAAGACCTTCCTTACGATGTTCCAGTTCTTTCAGATGCTGCTCCAGACAGATCTGCAGGCTTTTCTTTTTCTCGAAGAGAAGTTTCATTTCTTCTATGGAAATATCCATCTTGCGGAATAATTTGATTTCCTGAAGCCGGATCACATCTGCCTGATGATATTCCCTGTATCCGTTTTCCGCCCGTTCCACATTCAGAAGTCCCTGATCTTCATAAAAACGGATATTTTTTCTTGTGATTCCTACAAGCTCTTCCACCTGTTTGATCTTCATTGTGCTACCTCTTACTTTCCCGACAGTCCCGAAAATCGTTACTGTTCACAGTAACTGAAAACCATCTCTGTCGCTGTCTGTACCTGTTTTATACAGCTTCCATAAGGTGGAAGGTCAAGTGTTTTTTGAAAATTTCTGCTATTTCCAAAAGCATATGTTATGACTCATATTTATTTATGATAACATATATGCCCTGCATTATAAACAGAAATCGTTTTTTGTTACAGTCGCAAAAATAAATAACGTTCCAGCTGCTGCCATGAGGATGGCTAATGAGCAGCCCAGAATTGCATCGCAGCAAGATACCGACTGTCAGGCTACGTAAGAACATGAATCTGGAGTGAATATTGGAAATGTCATTTTAAAAATAGGAAATAACTATGCTGGAACTTTCACTCAATTATGAGCAAAAGAAAAAGGCAGCCATGCAGCAACATCTCTGTTACTACATGACTGCCTTTTTCGCCGCTTGAGGTGTGTCAGCCTATGAAATTTTCTTGCTTTCTAAAAATCCCTATGGCGAACCGCCAAATGGC
>CAVFJK010000125.1:0-2654 GCA_963622815.1 Ruminococcus bicirculans (ex Wegman et al. 2014) | reverse complement strand
AACTCTCAAAAATCTGTAAGACCTTGACGTATAAACTTTCAAAATATATTATGATAACAGATAATAAATTCAGGGAGGTATTTATCATGAGTGAAGTACTTGAAAAAATCAAAAGCAGAAGAAGTATCCGTAAATACAAGAGCGATATGATCCCGCAGGATAAGCTTGAGAAGATCATTGAGGCCGGAACTTATGCAGCGACAGGAATGGGAAAACAGTCTCCGATCATCATTGCAGTGACAAATAAAGAACTCCGCGACAAGCTTTCTGCCATGAACGCAAAGATCATGGGTGTCGATAATATGGATCCGTTCTATGGAGCACCGGTTGTTCTGATCGTACTGGCAGATAAGAGCAGACCAACATATGTTTATGACGGAAGCCTTGTTATGGGAAATCTGATGCTGGAAGCAGAAGAGCAGGGAATCGGAAGCTGCTGGATCCACAGAGCAAAAGAAGAGTTTGAAAGCGAAGAAGGAAAAGAAATTCTGAAATCTCTTGGAATCGAGGGTGATTATGAAGGAATCGGACATTGTATCTTAGGTTATGCAGACGGTCCGGCACCGAAGGCTGCTCCAAGAAAAGATTCCTATGTATATTTTGCAGACTGATATTATATAATAAGAAGCGATATTTAAACGAAGGGACAGAGGGGAATTTCCCCAATGTTCCTTTTTTGTCCATTGAAAAAGGGAAGTGACAATGAATATAATATAGGAAATGAAAAATAACAAATGCCTGAGGGCTTTCTTCCATTTTGCGGAATGCGGATCCGGGAAAACGGATAAAGTAGTAAGGAAAGGGAAGTCAGAACAGAGGAGGAAATACTAATGAATAAAATTACACATGCAGCAGCCAAGACCGTGTTTTCAGGAGTGGTTGATTACGCACTTGGTCAGGTAAATAAGAATCCTGATGAGGCATATGCAAAAATTATTGATACGGCAGAGAAACACATGAAAGAGTTTAAGCTGGGTGTAAACTGGGATTATCTGAGACGGGTTGCCTGTAATCCGGAGTACACTCTGAACCGTTACGTGACATCTATCGTAAATGAACTTCATCCGAACGTACTTAAAACTACGCTGATGAATCTTGGATTCGAGGCTCTTTACAACGGAACCAAAACCATCCGTGAGATGAGAAAAATCCACAACTGCAACATTCCGTGGATCATCCTGATGGACCCGACCAGCGCATGTAACCTGCATTGTACAGGATGCTGGGCCGCAGAATACGGAAATAAACTGAATCTTTCCTTTGAGGATATGGATTCTATCGTTACACAGGGTAAGGAACTGGGAGTTTACTTCTACATGATGACTGGTGGAGAGCCGATGGTCAGAAAGAAAGACATTATCGAACTCTGCAGAAAACATAATGACTGCGTATTTTTTGCATACACTAACGGAACTCTGGTTGACGAAGCTCTCTGCAAACAGATGCAGGAAGTTGGAAATCTGTTCCTTGGCTTAAGCGTTGAAGGTGAGCCGGATGTCAATGATATGCGTCGTGGAGAGGGCGTATACAATAAGGTTATGCATGCCATGGATCTTCTGAAGGAACATGGACTTGTATTCGGTACATCTATCTGCTACACAAGTGCGAACTACAAGAGTGTTACAAGTGAAGAATTTATCGATATGCTTGTGGAAAAAGGATGTCGTTACGCTCTGTACTTCCATTACATGCCGGTTGGAAATGCAGCGTCTGTTGATCTGCTTCTGAATCCGGAACAGCGTGTTTATGTGAAGAACCGTGTAAGAGAGATCCGTAACATGGAACATGGACCTGGAATTTTCACCATGGACTTCCAGAATGATGGTGAATTTGTAGGCGGATGTATCGCCGGAGGAAGAAACTACTTCCATATTAATGCAAACGGTGATGCAGAACCATGTGTATTCATTCATTACTCTAACGGAAATATCCATGAGAATACAATCCTTGAGATCCTGAAACAGCCGTTGTTCATGGCTTACCATGACAACCAGCCGTTCAATGATAACATGCTTCGTCCATGCCCGATGCTTGAGAATCCGGAGATCCTGCAGCGTATCGTAAAAGAATCCGGTGCGCATTCTACAGACCTTCAGTCTCAGGAGACACCGGAACATCTTTGCAGCAAGTGCGTACACTATGCTGAGGAGTGGGCTCCGGTTGCAGATAAACTGTGGGCAGAAGAGCAGGCAGCGAAGGCAGCAAAATAGAGTATAAAAATTCAGGATATGTTTAGAATCTCCCATCTTGTATTCGGATTTCAGACAATTCAGAAATTCAGAAGTACTATCAATAAAAAAATAATATAAAAACCACCCCGGAAAAGAGATGAACTCGCTACGCTCAGACAGCATCATTTTCCGGGGTAAAATATTATTTTTTTCTTTAAGTACTTCTACAAATTGCTTCAAGCGTCTGAAATCCGTACACAAGAGGGAGATTCTTTTGTATATCCGAAAGATTTTTATATGGGGAAGGGGGAGAAAACCGTTAGGTTGTGATAGCTGGTAGGAAAAGGGAGAAAACCGTTAGGTTGTGATAGCCGGTAGGACAGTGAAAAACCAGAAGGATTCTGGTTAGGTTAGGGTTTCTTTTTGCAGGGGTTTGTATTAGAATAGTGATATTAATATGAAAAAGAGTATACGAAGTGGAGA
>CAVFJK010000124.1:0-6051 GCA_963622815.1 Ruminococcus bicirculans (ex Wegman et al. 2014) | reverse complement strand
GCCCTGCAATGGCTGGTTGATGCACGACTGGTGCATAAAATTTATCGTAGTTCAGCACCGGGGCTGCCGATAGTGGCTTATGATGATCTGTCTGCTTTTAAGATTTATCTGGTAGATGTGGGGCTCCTTCGCCGTCTGGCACAATTGGCACCTACTGCATTTGGAGAGGGAAATCGTTTATTTACTGAATTTAAAGGCGCATTGACTGAGAATTTTGTGTTGCAGACTTTGATTACGCAATTTGAGGTGGTTCCACGTTACTGGACGCAGACAAATCCACCTTATGAAGTGGATTTTCTGATCCAGCGCGAAAATGATATTTTTCCAATTGAAGTCAAAGCTGAGAATAATATTACAGGTAAGAGTCTGAAAAAATTCAAAGAGCTTTTTCCGGATAAAGTGAAACTCCGCGTACGTTTTTCTTTAAATAATCTGAAACTGGACGACGACGTACTGAATATTCCTTTATTTATGGCAGATCAGACTGACCGGCTGATCGGGATGGCTCTGCAACAGAGGAAAAATTGATTAAATGGAAAAATAAGCATTCAATCAAATGTCCTTGTTTTTTTGAGGAGGAATAATGCAAGAACTGTGCTGAATATATCTGCGACTGCCTGGAAGAGAACGGTAAGCAGAAGCACGATACCGGCAAAAATCGTACTGATAACCTGCCAGCACAGCATTTCACTTCCAATGGAAATGATGGCAGAGTCGCACACAAACAATCCCATAAGCTGTTCAGAGGCAAAGAAGAGAACAAATGTCATAAACAGAGACAAAATACTAAGGAAAGAGAAACGGAAAGGCAGTTTTTTTTCTTATGAAGAAAGATGAAAATACGATCGTAATTAATATTATGATGAGCAGACAGCACAGTTTTTTTGGTACAATGAAAATTATTTTGGAAATTCAAGAAAACTTTTGGCATGACACCATATGCTTACCGAAAAAAAACAGAACAGATGCGTGAATAATCTGTTTTTATACGTTTCAACAGGCTAAAGAGTGAACACATTAAAATTTTGTACACTGCAATAAGAAAGTATTGCTTGTAATTTTGGGACAGTATTGGTACAATAAGACCAATAAAAAGGAATTATGCATTTTCCTGCATAAATATTCCAGGGATAAACGAGGAGGAAAAGAAGATGAACTTAAAGAAAATCACAGCAATTATGATTGGTGCAGTTATGGCAGTATCTATGGCAGTTCCGGCAATGGCTGACGACAAGGTAGAAACAGTTACAGATGGCAAGCTTACAGTAGCAACAAGCCCGGACTTTGCACCATATGAATTCTATTCAATCGATGAGGACGGTAATCCGACACTTGCAGGATTTGATATGGATCTGGCTCAGTACATCGCTGACAAGATGGGACTTGAACTTGAAGTGATCCCGATGGATTTTGACGGCGTTTTAAGCGAACTGTCCCAGAAGAACGTAGACCTTGGTATGGCTGGTCTTTCACCTGATCCGGCCCGTGAAGACGCTATGGATTTCTCTGACCTTTACTATAAAGGCGGACAGTCATTCGTAACAGTAAAGGACAATGCAGATAAATTTAAAGCACTTGAAGATGCAAACAACAAAGATTATTCTATCGGAGCACAGACAGGTTCTATCCAGATCGATCTTGCCAATACAAATACTCCGGATGCTGACATCGTATCTCTTCCGAAGGTTACAGACATCATCACAGAGCTTCTGACAGGTAAGCTGGATGGTGCATTTATTGAGACAGACGTAGCAAAGAGCTATCAGAAAAACTATCCGGATCTTGAGATCCTTTTCGATGTTCCGTATGATACAGAAGGATCTGCGATCGGTGTTTCCAAAGGAAATGAAGCACTTCTCAAGGCTGTAAATGAAGCAATTGCAGATGCTCTTGAGGATGGTTCCATGGAGAAATTCGTTGCAGACGCAAATGAACTTGCAGCAGGAGACAAATACGAAGGAACTCTGGATGAAAACGGTGCAGTTCCGGAAACAGATGATACTGCAGAAGACGCAGAATAATCCGGCAAACAGTAACAAATGGATAACGGATTCCTCCCCATATATCATGTGGGGAGGAATTGTTGCTGTTTAAAGGCGACGCCTCATATTCCGTATTCAGATATACCGGAGAAAAATCAACTATACAAAATGAAAGGAGTTTATATGGACAGCTTTATTAAATTATCCAATTTTGGCAAAATTGCCCCATACGCGCAGCTGTTCTGGCAGGGTCTTCTGGTAACAGTACTTCTGTCATTATTTACAGTTGTGATCGGTTTCGTGCTTGCACTGATCCTTGCTCTGATGCGTATGTCAAACATCCGTCCGTTCCGTGCTCTGGCGGTAGACAGTAACGGACATCTGAGAGAGGGAGGACCGCTGGTATGGCTGTCAAAATTTAATCCCCTTTCTTTTATTGCAACTGCTTATGTGGAAATTCTTCGTTCTACGCCGGTACTGGTACAGATCTTTATCATTTATTACGGCGTATTCGGAATGATCGATCTTCCGTCCTTCCAGATGTTTGGATTTATTAAATTCAACCGTTTCTTCCCTGGTGTTGTTGCACTTGGTATGAACTCCGGTGCTTATCTCTGCGAGATCATCCGTGCCGGTATCCAGTCTATCGACCAGGGGCAGACAGAAGCAGCACGTTCACTGGGACTTTCCCAGACAATGAACCTGCGTTACATCATTCTTCCACAGGCACTTAAGAATATCCTTCCGGCGATCGCAAATGAGTTCGTTGTTATCATCAAGGAATCTGCGATCACATACACCATCGGTGTACAGGATATCATGTCTGCTGTAAACGCAGTTAAAGGTGCGACGTTCATCATCATTGAGCCGCTGCTGGTAGCAACAGCAATTTATTTCTGCCTGTGCTTCCCGACCTCCAAACTGATTGCATATTTCGAAAGGAGAATGAGCCATGGCGACAAGCGATAGTCTGATTCAGGTAAGAAACCTCAAGAAACATTATCACAGAGGTGCGATCAAAGCACTGGACGGTGTAACAGCGGATATCAACAGAGGTGATGTAATGGTAGTGATCGGACCGTCCGGTTCCGGTAAATCTACTTTCCTTCGCAGTCTGAACCTTCTGGAAGAACCGACAGACGGCGAGATCATTTTCAATGGCGTGGACATCACGAAGAAAAAATATATCGATGCTTCCGGAAAGAAAGTAAAGCTGGACATCGACAGCCTCCGTCAGAAAATGGGAATGGTTTTCCAGCATTTTAACCTGTTTCCGCATATGACGATCCTTGAGAATATGACACTGGCACCGATGAAGGTCAAAGGTGTTTCCAGAGAAGAAGCAGAGAAAAAAGCACTTGAGCTCCTGGGACGTGTCGGACTTGGAGACCGTGCAAATGCATATCCGATCCAGCTTTCCGGTGGACAGAAGCAGCGTGTTGCGATCGTGAGGGCACTGGCAATGGAGCCGGAAGTTATGCTGTTTGATGAGCCGACATCTGCACTTGACCCGGAAATGGTAGGAGAGGTTCTGGATGTTATGAAAGAGCTGGCACAGGATGGTATGACCATGGTCGTGGTAACGCATGAGATGGGATTTGCACGTGAGGTTGGAAACCGTGTCCTCTTTATGGCAGACGGTAAACTGATCGAAGAGGGATCTCCGGCAGATATTTTTGACAATCCGACCAATCCGCGTCTGCAGGAATTTTTATCTAAGGTATTATAGTAACTAAGGTGACCGGAGGATTCTGGTCGCCTTTTTTAGAAAGAAGGTACGATACATGACAGCAGAAAAACAGTCTGCATTGCAGACGATTGAAGACAAAAGAGATCTGATCACCGGCATTGCCGACAGGATCTGGGAATTTGCGGAGCTTTCCCTTCAGGAATTCAAATCCGCAGAAACTTACTGTGAAGCCCTGCAAAAAGAGGGATTCGAGGTGGAACGTGGCACATGCAATATCGAAACAGCTTTTGCGGCTTCTTATGGACAGGGACGGCCGTATATCGGAATCCTGGCAGAGTACGACGCACTTTCCGGACTTTCCCAGGAAGCCGGACTGACCGAACGTAAGGAAATCCATGCAGGCGGAAACGGACATGGCTGCGGACATAATATCCTTGGAGCCGGTGCATTTGCGGCCGCTCTTGGAATTAAGGCATATCTTGAGCAGAATGATATTTCCGGTACCGTAATCCTTTATGGCTGCCCGGGAGAAGAGGGCGGTGCTGCAAAAGCATTTATGGCACGTGACGGTCTCTGGAAAAAACTGGATGCGGCGCTTACCTGGCATCCGGAAGATGTCAATGAGGTGGCAACCGGTTCTTCGAACTCCTGCATCCAGACGCAGTACAAGTTTACCGGTATCGCTTCTCACGCGGCAGGAGCCCCGGAAATGGGACGTAGTGCGCTTGATGCAGTCGAGCTTATGAATATTGGCGTACAGTTCCTGCGAGAGCATATGAGCGATAAGGCACGTATCCACTATGCGATCACAGATGCAGGCGGATGCAGCCCGAATGTCGTACAGCCTCGTGCAAGTGTCCTCTATATGGTGCGTTCCAATCATGTGGCAGAAGCAGTAGAGCTTCAGAAACGTGTCGATAAGATCGCAGAGGGTGCAGCTCTTATGACTGAGACAGCCTACGAGAAAAAATTTATTGACGGACTTGCTGATACGATCAGCAATTTTGCACTGGAGAGGGTTCTTTACAGGAATTTTGAAGAACTTGGTGTTCCGCAGTATACAGACGAAGAAAATGCTTTTGCAGATGCACTGGCAGAGACTTATGATCACAGTTCGGTTCCAGGTGTGGCAGCAAGGAATGATGAAGCTTTAAGAGAGCAGGTAGAGAAGCAGCAGGAAGAATGTGGTCATTCGATGAACGCTTTCCTGGCGCCGCTGTATCAGAAGGATGCCTTCAAAGCCGGCTCAACGGATGTGGGAGATGTAAGCTGGCTGACCCCGACGGCTCAGATCCATGTGGCTGCATGGCCAAATGGCTGTCCGGGACACAGCTGGCAGAATGTATCGTGTGACCGCACTGAGATCGGACACAAGGCTGCACTCCATGCGGGCAAAGTCCTTGCTGCGGCTGCAATCGATCTGTTTGAGGACACATCCCTTCTGGATGAAGCGAGAGCAGAGTTTGAAAAACGTACAAAAGATGGATTTGTCTGCCCGATACCGGCAGACGCCGTACCGGTGATCCCGGATTGATAAGTAAATAGAGTATAAAGAAAGTCATAAAGAAAGCCGGTTTCCGACATACAATAAAGTATGGGAAGCCGGCTTGAATTTTACTGAGTTATTTCTCAGATGCTTCTTCTTTCTCGCGATAAGCAGCGAGTTCTTTCATTTCTTTGTAGCAGTATTTTATGATCTCTTTACGGGTGATGATTCCGATGAAGGAACCCTTATCATCGACTACAGGAACGTAGTTCTGGTTAATAGCACGGTCCAGCAGATCCTCAATATCAGCATCCGCGTGTACAGGCTTATAGGTCGCACGACGCGGGATCGCATTGATAGAGACATTCTCCATCTCCTTCAGGTCAGTGCTGTTAATGTTAAGACGACGGATTCCCCAGAGGATATCTCCCTCGGAAATCGTACCGGTATAGCGGCCGTCTTTACTCAGAACCGGAATGCAGGAAAATTTTCGGTGTTCCATCTTTTCTACAGTCTGGCGTAGCGTCTCGTCCTCAAATATATAGGCTACTTCACTCTTTGGTGTCAGAAAAAATAAAATATTCACGGTATGTACCTCTGTCTTTCATATATAGTGCTGCCAGGTATCTGGTAGTGTGGCAGATTAGTTTAGTCATCTGTGAGCTATGCTCGGTTGCTATTGATATGATAGTATGAAGGTACCTGTCTGTCAATAATTCAATTATTAAAATTTGGTGAAATCTTACTATAGAAGAACTGTTTTGTAGTAAATCTTATAGCAAAATTACTCCTTTTTCAACGGCTTACAGCGGATTACCACTGTTTACGTTAGTGTTATATTTATAATAAGTTTACCCCAGCTTCTTCGGCAGTTTTTGTGATCTCTTCCGGCC
>CAVFJK010000123.1:2767-5053 GCA_963622815.1 Ruminococcus bicirculans (ex Wegman et al. 2014) | reverse complement strand
TGGCAAGACAGGGCGGTATTGGTATCATTCACAAAAACATGACTATCGAAGCACAGGCAGACGAAGTTGATAAGGTAAAACGTTCTGAGAACGGTGTTATCACAGATCCATTCTATTTATCCGCTGACAATACCCTTGAAGATGCGAATAACCTGATGGCGAAGTTCCGTATTTCAGGAGTGCCGATCACAGAAGGAAAGAAGCTTGTTGGTATCATTACGAACCGTGACCTGAAATTTGAGACAGACTTTTCAAAGAAAATCAGAGAGTGCATGACTTCTGAAGGACTGATCACAGCTAAAGAAGGAATCACACTTGAAGAGGCAAAGAAGATTCTTGCCAAATCCCGTAAAGAGAAATTACCCATTGTAGATGATGATTTTAATTTAAAAGGTCTGATCACGATCAAAGATATCGAGAAACAGATCAAATATCCTCTTGCAGCAAAAGATGCACAGGGACGTCTGCTCTGCGGTGCAGCCGTTGGTATCACAGCCAATGTTCTTGCACGTGTAGATGCGCTTGTAAAAGCAAATGTTGATGTTATTGTAATTGATTCCGCGCATGGACATTCCGAGAATATCCTTCGTGCAGTACGTCAGATCAAAGATGCATATCCGGATCTGCAGGTTATCGCAGGTAACGTTGCTACAGGAGCTGCTACAAAAGCTCTGATTGATGCAGGCGTTGATGCAGTTAAGGTTGGTATCGGACCTGGATCTATCTGTACAACACGTATCGTTGCCGGTATCGGTGTTCCGCAGATCACAGCAGTTATGGATTGTTATGAGGTGGCTAACCGCTATGGTATTCCGATTATCGCAGACGGTGGTATTAAATATTCAGGAGATATCACTAAGGCGATCGCGGCAGGTGCGAATGTCTGCATGATGGGAAGTATCTTCGCAGGATGCGATGAGAGCCCGGGAAGCTTTGAACTGTATCAGGGACGTAAATACAAAGTATACCGTGGTATGGGATCTATCGCAGCTATGGAGAACGGAAGTAAAGACCGTTACTTCCAGGAGAATGCGAAGAAGCTTGTTCCGGAAGGTGTTGAAGGACGTGTTGCTTATAAGGGACATGTAGAAGACACTGTATTCCAGCTTATGGGTGGTCTTCGTTCCGGTATGGGATACTGTGGAGCAGAAACAATTGAGAAACTTAAGACAACAGGAAGATTTATTAAGATCTCCGCTGCTTCTCTTAAAGAATCTCATCCGCATGATATCCATATTACAAAAGAAGCACCGAACTACAGCGTAGACGAATAAAAAAATATTTAGCTGATGTATTTATTTTTGTTCTTGCGAAACGAAATAAATTAGTATAATATAATGATAACGACTGCATGACTGGCGGAAGTAGGGTTAACTACAGGGAGTGCAGTAAGTGAATGTGCCGACCGCCTGGGCAGCCTGGAGACAGACTACCCAGGCGGTCGCTTTACTTTATCACACTAAAGGAGAATGATCATGGAAAAAATTTCACTGGAAAATGAACTGAAAAACAATTCTTATCCGGGCAGAGGAATCATTATCGGACGTTCTGCAGACGGAACAAAGGCAGTTACCGCATACTTCATTATGGGAAGAAGCGAAAACAGCAGAAACCGTGTATTTGTTACAGAAGGTGAGGGAATCCGTACACAGGCCTTTGATCCTTCAAAACTGACAGATCCAAGCCTGATCATTTATGCTCCGGTACGCGTACTGGGAAATAAGACAATCGTGACAAATGGTGATCAGACAGATACGATTTATGAAGGACTTGATAAACAGCTGACTTTTGAGCAGTCCTTAAGATCTCGCGAATTTGAACCGGACGGTCCGAATTATACACCAAGAATCTCCGGTGTGATGCATATCGAAAACGGAAATTACAGCTATGCAATGTCAATCCTGAAGAGCGATAACGGTAATCCGGATTCCTGCCTGAGATATACATATGCATACGAAAAAGCAGTTCCGGGCGAAGGTCGTTTCATTCACACCTATAAATGTGATGGAAATCCGCTTCCAAGCTTTGAGGGAGAGCCAAAGCTGGTTGATATTCCGGATGATATGGAAGTCTTCACAGAGCTTCTCTGGAACAGCTTAAATCCGGATAATAAAGTTTCACTGTTTGTACGTTATATTGATATTGCAACAGGAACATATAACACAAAAATCGTAAATAAAAATCAGTAAGGAGAGTACAGGGATGAAAGAATTACAGTTAAAATACGGATGTAACCCAAACCAGAAACCATCAAGAATCTATATGAGTGACGACAGAGAGCTTCCA
>CAVFJK010000123.1:0-2757 GCA_963622815.1 Ruminococcus bicirculans (ex Wegman et al. 2014) | reverse complement strand
GACCGGGATATATCAATTTCCTGGATGCATTTAATGGCTGGCAGCTGGTTCGTGATCTTAAGAAAGCAACCGGACTTCCGGCAGCAACTTCTTTTAAACATGTATCACCGGCAGGTGCTGCAGTCGGACTTCCGCTGACAGAGACACTTGCAAAGATCTACTGGGTAGATGATATGAACTGGAAAGAGTTTTCACCGCTTGCATGTGCGTATGCAAGAGCCAGAGGCGCAGACAGAATGTCTTCATTCGGTGATTTTATTTCTCTTTCAGATATCTGCGATAAAGATACAGCAATGCTGATCAAGAGAGAAGTATCCGATGGTGTGATTGCACCTGGATATACAGAGGAAGCACTGGAAATTCTGAAACAGAAGAAAAAAGGAAACTACAATGTGATTGAGATTGATCCGGATTACGTACCGGCTCCACTGGAACACAAACAGGTATTTGGTGTTACTTTTGAGCAGGGACGTCAGGAACTTGCAATCAATGATGAGCTGATCTCAAATATCGTTACAGAGAATAAAGAACTTACAGAAGAAGCAAAGAGAGACCTGAAAGTATCTCTGATCATTCTGAAATATACACAGTCCAATTCCGTATGCTTCGTAAAAGACGGACAGGCAATCGGTGTTGGTGCCGGACAGCAGTCCCGTGTACATTGTACAAGACTTGCCGGACAGAAGGCTGACAACTGGTTCCTGCGTCAGAGCCCGAAGGTATTAAATCTTCCATTTAAAGATACAATCAGTCGTGCAGAAAGAGACAATGCAATTGATGTTTATATCGGAGAAGAATACATGGATGTACTGGCTGACGGCGCATGGGAAAATGTATTTACTGAAAAACCGGAAGTATTTACAAGAGAAGAAAAACGTGCATGGCTGGATCAGCTTACCGATGTAACACTTGGTTCCGATGCATTCTTCCCGTTCAGCGATAATATTGAAAGAGCGCATAAGAGCGGCGTGAAATTCATTGCACAGCCGGGGGGATCTGTCAGAGATGATGCAGTGATCGAAACCTGTAATAAATACGGAATGGCAATGGCATTTACCGGAATCCGTCTGTTCCATCATTGATCATAATAATTTGCAGAAAATGTCGAAAAAGAGAGGAAAAAGCTTCCTCTCTTTTTTCAGAATATGCTATGATAGGTTTATCAGCAGGAAAAGGAGGAGAGAAAGATGAGAAAACGAATTGCAGCGTTATTCTTAAGTGTAACGGTTATTACTTCAGGAATGACGTTCCCTGTTATGGCAGAAGATTTTTCGGATTCTGCTGTTGTGGCTGAGCAGGATACAGAAGAAGAGCAGAACTTAATAGAATTCGAAGAGGAAGAGACAGAAGCGGAAGAACCGGTGGAAGAGGATGCAGACATTTCTTTTGAAGAAGACTCTGAAGATACAGGGGAGACGGATTCAGAAGCAGCAGAAAATTTACTGGATGACGGCGAAGCGAGTATAGCCGAAGGGGAAGAAGACCTTTTTACTTCCGAAGAAACCGTGCCCGATGTTGGTGTGATTGGAGGAAACATCCGCTGGAATTATTCGGGAAATATCATTCCGACAGAGAAAAGTACTGCAGATGAGGGAAATATCCTTTTGGGAGTAAAAGGCTCCTATATGGCAAATGCACAGGCAGTATTAAATCTGATCAATCAGTATCGTAAAGAGGCGTGTGATAAGGGATACTGGGATCCGAGAGACAGCAGCAGAAGATTGACAAAGGATGATTATGTTCCAATCAAATGGTCCTCAGATCTGGAATACATTGCGCGGATCCGTGCAGCAGAAGCTTCTGTTGTGGCAGATCATGTACGTCCAAATGGTGAATCCTGCTTCTCACTGGAATCACCGAATGGAATCGGCTCTTCCGGAGAAGTGCTTGCCTGGAATTCCGGAAGCGAGGATATAACGACCGGAGTGAAACAGTGGTATGGAGAAAAAGATACCTGGGTGAATAAGGAAAATGGTGTAACCGGACATTATACATCCATGATCAATCCGGACAATCTCTATGTCGGAGTTTCAAGCTTTATTAATCCAAATGCAGATCCATGGGATGCAGGCACATGGCCATATACAAGTGCCGGAGAATTCAGCAGATTTGCAGGACTGGATGAGACAAGCGGACCTGCAATCTCAGATTGTACACAGATCATTGAAGTGCAGAACAGCGGTCTGAAACCGACGGTTTCCTTTTCGATGACGAGTGAGGTACTGAGACTCGGCAAGACAACACAGGCATCTTTGATTTATAATGTAGAGGGTGTTCCGCTTGTGTATGTACCGAATGTGTCGGGAAATGGCGGGATTACATGGAACTCCAGTAATACGAAAGCTGCATCAATCGATCAGAATGGAAAAATTACAGCAGGATCTGCAGGTAAGACTACGATCACGGCAGCTACAGCGGCTGGAATTACTGCCAGCAGTGCATTAGAAGTAAAAAAGGTTATCGTAAATATTGCTGATACTGATATTGGGGTTCCATATCCGACATACACAGGTGGAAATGTGAAACCGTCTGTTCAGGTAAAATACGAGGGTGAAACTCTGAAGGCTGGTAAAGATTATACTTACACTTATACAAAGGCTTCAAAAGCAGGTCAGTATATTCGCATTACGATAAATGGAAAAGGTGATTATAAGGGTTCTGTGACGGGGTATCTGCTAATCCTTAAAAAATCTGTCAAGAACTTTACTGTGAAGGGGATTTCTGCTAAAAAGACATACACGGGTAAAAAAATCACAC